>JBBDXD010000019.1 GCA_040902535.1 Dehalococcoidia bacterium
GCGAGCGGGGGTAGCTCAATTGGTAGAGCGCTAGCCTTCCAAGCTGGATGTTGCGGGTTCGAGACCCGTCCCCCGCTCCACTTTCCCGTCGCCCGTTGACCGCACCGCCTGAGCCTTCTATCGTCACGCAACCACTTGGAGGTGCGCATGCCGGACAACGTGATCAAGATTGGCAAGGTCGAAATCACTGCCGTCATCGATGCGGCGCTGCCGCGCGCGCCGCGCGAAGCCTGCTTCCCAGCGATCCCTGACGAAGCGTTCGCGCCTTTCCGCGAGTTCATGGCGGACGATGGCGTTTCGGTGCCGATCACGATCACGTCGTTCCTGGTGCGCTCGAGCGGCAACACCATCCTGGTCGACACCGGTATCGGCGGCAAGACGCGGCAGTACTTCCCGACCGGGCGCCTGCCGGACGCGCTCCGCGAAGCCGGTGTCGAGATGGGCGACATCGATATCGTGCTGGCGACGCACATCCACGTCGACCACGTCGGATGGCACACGGTCGCCCGCGGCGACGACTTCGTGCCGGCGTTCCCGAACGCGGCGTACGTCTTCAACCGACCGGAATGGGACTTCTTCACGTCACCGGAGGAGTCCGCGGGCGACGACCGCGTGTACGTGCGCGACTCCGTGCTGCCGCTGCGCGATTGCGGCGCCAACATCGAGCTTGTCGAAGGCGAACACCGGCTTACCGACGACCTGACCTTGATCCAGACGCCGGGACACACACCCGCGCACGTCTCCGTAGCAATCGCTTCGCAGGGGGAGGCGGGCGTGATCATCGGCGACGTCTGCCATCATCCGGCGCAAGTGACGAACACGGACTGGTGCCCGATCTTCGACATGAACCCTGTGCTCTCGGCGCAGTCGCGCGAAACGCTCATGCAGAAGATCGAAGATGAGCGCATGACGATGCTCGCCGGTCATTTCGCGACGCCGGGGTTCGGCCGCATCGTGCGCATGGAGGGACAGCGCTTCTGGCGCGGGCTCTAGTGCGGCGCGCGGGCGGCGGCCGGCGCCAGGTCGGGCCGGCCGGACCACGTCCAGGCGACGTCGGTGCGGCTCACGCCCATCAGCACACCGTGGAGCGTCGACGGGTGAAAGAAGAGGCCTTCGCTGAAGCCGCCATCGCGGTCGTGGCCGGCGAATCGCATGTCGCGCGCCTTCGCTCGCTCGACAATGGCTTCGATGTCCTCCGCTTCGATGAAGCACATGTAGAGCGTCTCGCCGCCGCGACGCTTCATGAAGCGGCCCATCGGGCGCTCCCAGTCTGTGATCTGCGATAGCTCGATGCGGCTCAGGCGGTCAGGCGGGTTGAAGAGCGTAAGCTGTCCTGCGTACCCGTAGTGCTTGCTGACGATCGGCGAAAAGCGCGTGGCATCGAGCCCGAACGCGTCGGCGTAGAACTTCGCGGCGGCTTCATGGTCGTCGATCAGGTTCGTAACTTCGTACAGGTATCCGACGAGCCCAACCGGCTGGCGCGCGACATCCTGCGAGATGACGATGCGCAGCCCCGGCGTCTGTTCCGGCGCGATGCACAACTGCCCGCCTTCATCGGCGAACTCGATGCCGCGATCGCGAAGGCGGGCAGCAAGTGCCGGAACGTCCGGTGTCGAGAAGCCCGCGGCGAAGAGTCCCTCGCCCCACTCCGACAGAAAATCCTGCACCGGCCCGGCGCCCGAAGGCGACAGCAGTTCGAACTCGCTGCGCCCCGCGTGCATCACACGGCGGTGGGCGCCGGCGATGCGAAGCTCGTCGTCTCGCACCTGCTGCGCCTCGAAAACATCGCGAAACGTCGCCGCCGCGCGATCGATGTCGTTTACGGCTATCTGGACACGGTCGACCTGCTCCAGCATGCAGTCCTCCATCCGGCGCGTTCAGGCGGTCATCGTAGGCAGCGGACTGTTCGTGTGCAATACCGCCCAGCCCCTAGAATGCACTCAGCCTTGTATCCGTCATCGCCTCGAAAGGAGATGCCCCGTGGCTACCCAGATCCCTCCCGAACTTCGACCGCCTCCGGCAGACGAGCGCGCGCGCGACGAAGGGGGCCTTTCCTCGGTCGTGCGCGTGATACTGACGGCGTTCTCGTTCCTGCTCCTGATTCCACCGTGGGGGTTCATCGTCTGGTTCTACTCCGTGAAGATCGTGTCGGAGTACGAACGAGGCGTGATCTTCCGGCTCGGCCGGCTCGTCGGCGCGAAGGGGCCGGGACTATTCGTGATCCTGCCGATCGTCGACCGCATGGTGAAGGTCGACCTGCGCACGGTGACGATGGACGTGCCAAGCCAGGAGTGCATCACGCGCGACAACGTGACCGTGAAGGTCAACGCCGTGATCTACTTCCGCGTCACCGATCCCGAGGACTCGGTCGTGGCCGTGCTGGACCATTTCCGCGCGACGTCCCAGATCTCGCAGACGACGCTGCGGAGCGTGCTCGGCCAGTCGAACCTGGACGATCTGCTCTCGGAACGCGAGCAGATCAACGCGCAGCTTCAGCAGATCATCGACGAGCAGACCGAGCCGTGGGGCGTCAAGGTCTCGACCGTCGAAGTGAAGGACGTGGAGCTGCCGCAGAGCATGCAGCGGGCGATGGCGCGCCAGGCCGAAGCCGAGCGCGAGCGTCGCGCCAAGATCATCCACGCCGAGGGCGAGCTGCAGGCGTCCGAGCGTCTCGCCGAGGCGGGTCGCATCATGGCGGCGGAACCGGCGACGATGCAGCTTCGCTTCCTGCAGACGCTATCGGAGGTGGCGGCCGAGAAGAACAGCACGATCGTGTTCCCGGTGCCGATCGATCTCCTGAACCTGGTGATCAACACTAGTCGCGCGAACGACGGCGGCGGCGACGGCGGCCGGCCGCGCGTCCGCGTCGGTGGCGGCGGCGGCGAGAGCCGTCCGGAGAGCGAGCCGCCGAGCCGCGAAGGTACGGTCAGTTAGCGCGCCGCGGCGGCGCCCACCGTCGCACTGCCAGTGCGGCGCCGAAGCAGATCGCGATGCCGGCGGCCATAAGCAGCGTCAGGCCCCACGTCCACGCGACGGCATCGCGCTCGACGAACGTGATGATGATGATGCCGGCAAGCAGGCGCGCGATCGCGAAGACCAGCAGCACGCGCAACGCGAACTGCAGCTTCGAGACGAATCCGCGCCACATACCCATGCGTCGATTCTATCGCGATCTCGCCGCGAGACGATCGCGGCGAACGCCGGACGGAGGGCGCTGAGACATGGCACGGCTTGACGTCCGCACGTTCATCGCCGCCGCGCCCGAGGTGGTGTGGGACGTCGTCACCGACCTGGAGCGCCAGCGCGACTGGATGGTCGACCTGCGCGCGCTGGAGATCGTCTCGGAGGCGAAGATCGGCGCCGGCGTCGTGATGCACGTGACGAGCGAGTTGTTCGGCATGCCCGTCGTGAAGGACGTGATGACGATCACGGCGTGGGAGCCGCCGCACCGCATGGACGTATCGCACAGCGGCCAGTTCTCCGGCACCGGCGCGTTCATCCTCGAACGGATCGACAACGGCACGATCTTCACCTGGATCGAGGAGTTCGCGCCGCCGCTCGGGCCGCTCGGCGAAGCCGGATTCGCGCTCGTCGTGCGGCCGCACATGGCGCGCGTCTTCCGGCGGTCGCTGGCCAACGTCAAGCGCATCGCGGAAGAGCGCGCGGGCGGCGCAGGGGCGTCATCGCCGTAGGGTGACATCGCCGGCCTCTACCATGACGAGTTGATTGTCCGAGGTGCGCACGATCAGCGCGCCGTGCTCGTCGACGTCTTCCGCAAGGCCTTCGACGATGCGGCCGGGCATCGTCGCCTGCACCTGCTGGCCGAGCGTCACAAGGCGCGCTCGCCACGCGTCGCGCGGCGAAGCGCCGGCCTTCGCTTCGTTGTAGAGCCGCTCGAAATGGAGCAGCATCGATGCCAGCAGCGGCTCGCGCTCGACCGTGCGGCCAAGCTCGACCGCGAGACTCGTGGCGATGTCGCGGATGTCTTCGTGGGCGCGAGGGTCGAAGTTCACGTTGAGGCCGATGCCGGCGAGCACCGCGCTGGCGCCGCCGTCGTCGATCTCCGACTCGATGAGGATGCCGGCGATCTTCCTGCCGGAGACTTGCACGTCGTTGGGCCACTTGATGGCCGCGCGGACGTCGGTCTCTTCCACGGCATCGGCGACGGCGAGCGGCGCAATCATCGCGACCTGGCGGAGGACGGGCGCGGGCGGCCGCAGGAGCAGCGTGAACGTCAGGTTAGCGGCCGGCGGCGTCACCCACGAGCGTCCCATGCGTCCGCGCCCGGCGGTCTGCTCGTCGGCGACGGCGACGGTGCCTTCGACGGCGTTGTGATGGGCGGCGGCGCGGGCGAGGTCCATCGTCGAGCCGACGACGGGCTCGAAAATCAGGTTGCGGCCGAAGGCTTCGGTGCGGAGGAGGTCGTGGAAGCGCGTCACGTCGAACGGCGGGTGGGTCATCGCCTGCCTCTCGCAACTTGATTGATCTGAAAAACGATTTTGCAAATCGGGGTCATCTGAACCTGCACGTGATTGTGTCGTTTTGATTGAGACGGCCGCGCGGCGTCCGGCGCGGGACTGCGGCTTCCCGACAACCCAAGACGAGCAACGACTACCATGGGGCGATCGTAGCATGGGGCGCGAGCCCGTTCGCAGCGTGGGTGTCACCGGGAACAAAGCGGCGCGGCGGGGCGTCAGGATGGGAGAGATGGTGAGCGGAAGGGGAGATGTCGTGGGGCCGACGGCAGACAGCAAACGGCAAACAGCAAAGGTCGGCTGGGAGACAGCTAACAGCAAACGGCAAACGGCAAAGCGCGTTTCGCTGCTGGTACTCGCTCTGGGCGCGGCGCTGGCGCTCGTGGCGTCCGCGTGCGGCGGTGACGACGCGGATAGCTCCGACGTGCCCGCCGCGACGCCGACACCGGGGCGCATCGTCGTCGACGCGCCGATCGACGAGGCGGAGCTGATCACGCGCGAGAGCTTCCCGCCGCAGTACGCCGTGCGCGTCGTCGTCGGCATCACCGACGGCTGCCACGAGTTCGAGAGCGTCGAGGCCGTGCGTGCCGCCGAGACGATCACGATCGTTGCGAAGGCGACGACGATCGACGACCGGGAGGCGGTCTGCACGCAGATCTACGGCACGCACGAAGAGACCGTCGAGCTGGGCAGCGATTTTGATGCCGGCGTAACGTACACGGTGGTCGCCGGCGACTTCACGTTCGAGATCGTCGGTGAGGGGGAGTAGAGTACTGTCTAACCGCGAGCGAGCGCCTTCGTGCTCGCTGACCTTTGCCATTACGGAGTGAACGATAAGGGCCAACAACGGCAGGTGGCTAGCATCGTTAGCGAGCCATCTTGTAAAATCTCCTCCGAGAGGGAGCATGGCCCATAACTCACACGGTTCAAGACCCGCGCCACCCCCAGCCTGTGTGCGGGCTGGCGCGAGCTCAATGAAAGACCGGTGCCAACAGGGCGACTCGTATCGGCGCGCGATTAATCAGCCGCTCGCAGCCGCGAGTTGTAGGAGAGCTGCGGATCACAATGGTAACTAACCGGACGCTGGCTAAGATCGTTTCGCGGCCGCCCGTCAACGACAGGTACAAGAGGCAGTTGACGCGCGTTAAGAAGCGGGGCGAGCAAATCGATAAGATTCACGCCGCGGTCGAGGAGGTCATCGTAAACCTCCCAGCTGCCACCCCCGGATCGTTAGTTGTGTATGGGGACCCCCAGAGTGGCAAGACGGAGATGATGATTTGCCTGACTGCTCGGCTTCTTGACAAAGGGCATAAAACGATCGTTCACCTCATGAATGACAGCGTCGATCTCCTCATGCAGAGCCTCGATCGATTCAAGTTGGCCGGACTTGCTCCAGCTCCCCGTAATGCGGCCGACCTCGCGAACTCGCCATTGGTACCGGGTCACAGCGCTGTTGTGTTCTGCAAGAAGAATCCGAAAGATCTGGAGAAGTTGATTGGACAACTCAAGCATTGTCGTCCTGTGGTGATCATCGATGACGAGGCGGACTATGCAACGCCCAACGCCAAGATCAACAAGAACGAGAAGACGCGTATCAACAGCTTAGTTGGGGACTTACTGGGAACGGACGGCAGATATATTGGCGTTACAGCGACACCCGCTCGGCTTAATCTGAATAACACCTTTGACAACAAGGCGGAAACGTGGGTCAACTTTGGACCGCACGATGCCTACACCGGACAAGATACGTTCTTCCCGGCGACAACCGCGGCGGCGTACCGCCTAATGCTGATCAAAGGGATTGGAACCGCGAATGACGCCCGGCGAGCTCTTGCCAGATTCCTTGTCACAGTCGCGTATCTCAATATCTTGGCTATGCGGAAAGGCGATGACGAGGGAAATTACAGCTTTCTCGTCCATACCAGCGGCAAGACGGACGATCACGCCGCCGACAGGAAGAACGTTGAAGCGCCGATGCAGGCTCTCATCAGCGGAAAGGGTCCTGCTTTCCACGCCTTCGTGAAGGTGATTTACGACCAGGCGACGGCGTTATACCCAATGGCTAACCCCGAGAAGCTGACCAGCTACGTCCTCTCCAACGCATCGCGCAGTTCATTCGTGGTCCTGAATAGCAAGCGAGATCGAGCCTCTGCCGGGGACAAACCAACCCTGCCAACCTGCCCGTTCACGGTGATTATAGGAGGAAACATCGTTTCTCGAGGAGTCACTTTCCCGAACCTCTTGGCCATGTTCTTCACACGTGACGTCCAAGCCAGACTCCAGCAAGACACGTACATCCAGCGCGCAAGAATGTTTGGGGCGAGAGGCGAATACTTGGAGCACTTTGAGCTCACGATCCCCGAACGCCTTTACGGCGACTGGCACCGCTGCTTCGTATTTCATCGGCTCGCACTTCAATCGATCAAGAACAATAAGGTCTCGCCCGTCTGGATAGGCGATGCCAGGATCTCAATCGCGGCCTCGTCTAGCATCGATCGCGGAACGGTGGACCCTAACAAGGGCGAGATGTCCTTTCAGATCTTCGTCTGTCCCGATCTTGCGAAGTTGGACCAGATCGTCGGGATCGATCCGACGAATCTCGAGACGCTTCGCCGTTTGGCTAGGGAAGTGGGCGAAGGCTTGCCGCCCTTCCTGATCGAGTATCTAAAGGCTGCTCTCAAGGTCGCGCCGGGCGCTTTGGCGATACACACGTCTAGTTCTATCGAAGGCTACAAGGCCGGAGCTGACCAACGGGCCATATCCCGAACGAAAGGATTCTTTGGGAACCCTCAACTAGAGCCGGCGAAGTTTCCTAATGCGATTCACCACGTAAAGATCTTTCACAACGGCAAAGGCAAGGCGCGCCTTTTCTATAAGAACCTAGGAGGTGTGCAGTTCGTTCAGAATCTCAAAGGATGACGCGCTTAGAGAGCGATCCAAGGTGTCCCTTGCCCCGCATGAAGCTCCCAATCGCGGGTGATATGACGAGATGTTGAGTGTCCATAAGCAGACCGTGTTTGAGGCGCTTGGGCGCAACCCTATCCATCCATTTCCCGCGCGAATGGCTCCCGGAATAGCGATGAAGGCGCTCGGCCAAGCTGGCCCCACGCTTAGGGTTCTTGATCCGATGGCCGGCTCTGGCACCGTGCTCGCCGTGGCGAGAGCCCAAGGGCACAGAGCCTTTGGAGTGGACCTAGATCCCCTCGCGGTGCTTCTTTCAGACGTCTGGACGCGGAGCATTGAGCCCGAGGACATTCGCGGTAGCGCGAGAATTGTGTTGCGCCGGGCAGAACGCGAACTCGTAGAGACGGGATCCGCGCGTGCGTATCCACGCCGTAGCGACCGAGAGACGCGCGATTTCATTCGTTACTGGTTTGACGCTCACTCACGCCGACAGCTAACGGCCCTCTCGCTCGTGATCTCTCGGATCCGTGAAGAGACGACACGAAAGGTACTTTGGTGCGGCTTCTCACGTTTGATTATCACGAAGCAGGCTGGAGCCTCGCTGGCGATGGACTTGTCCCACAGTCGCCCGCATAAAAAGTTTGACCGAGCTCCGATCGAGCCTTTTAGTCGGTTTGTCGCCGCAGTGGATGCGGTTGTTGCTAACTGTCCGCAAGTGGGCCGAGGACAAGTTGGACCCCCTGCAGTCGTTCGGGAAGGCGACGCCCGAAACCTTCCGATTCGCGACCGGTCGATCGATCTTGTGTTGACCTCTCCGCCCTATCTAAACGCGATTGATTACCTGCGTTGCAGCAAGTTTGCCCTGGTATGGATGGGTTACACAGTCGCCGACTTGCGCAAGATCCGAGGCATGTGCATAGGGAGTGAGGTGTCGCTAAGTGCGGGACGCGAGCCGGACTGGATGCCTGCTTTGTTAGACGAACTTCGTCTGCGCCCGCCACTATCGGATAGAAATCGAGCGATAATGGCGCGCTATATTACGGATATGGATCGTGCCGTGGCCGAAGTAGCGCGCGTGTTGAGGCCAGGCGGGCGCGCGGTCTATGTCGTCGGTGATTCAACCGTTCGAGGAACCTTTGTCCGCAATTCGACGGCCGTAGCCAGCCTTGCACGGCGACATGGCCTCTCGCTGATATCGCGTCAGTCAAGGTCTTTACCTCCGAATCGCCGCTACTTGCCACCGCCCACCAGTGATAAGGCATCACCGACACTCAGCGCCCGCATGCGTCGAGAGGTGGTGATGGTTTTTAGTCAGCCCGGCGAACAAACGGCGACCCGTCGCGTTATGCAAAAGCCATTGAAGCGCCACTCGCACAGCGCCTAGTACGAGAAAGTCGTTCCACAAGCCGGGGTCGGGTCGCTTCGTGGGTACGTGTACGCGCTCAGCTACGTCTACCGTCGCCGTCATGCGATAGGCACCCTTCTCCATGCACGGTCAGATACCAGACACCCCGTCCGCCTCGTGCGGCTGCCGTCGCATTCGGCAATGAACAGCGACCCTTCGATGCGTGATCCGCGCGTGGGAGTGTTACGCCCGTGATCCTTCGCGTGCGCTCAGGACGGACTGTCGCTTTGGCCGCTCAGGATGACTCGGCTTCGGCGCCGTCTGGCTCATGTTGCCGCTGTCGCATAGCATGTCGCCGGTTCGAGGCGAATCTGAGCGCCGGCGCGTGGCGCGGGTGAGGTGCGCATGGCGGGAAGTTCTATCGTGGAGAAGGCGCGGGCCGAAGGGCGCACGCTGCTGACGGAGATCGAGGCGAAGCAGATGCTCGAAGAGGCGGGGGTGCCGGTGTCGCCGGCGCGGCTCGCCACGACGCGCGACGAGGCGATGGCCGTCGCGCGGGAGCTGGGCTTTCCGGTCGTGCTGAAGATCGTGTCGCCGCAGATCACGCACAAGAGCGACGTCGGCGGCGTGGCGCTCGGGCTGACGTCGGCGGCGGAGGCGGGCGAGGCGTTCGACCGCGTGGTGGCATCGACGAAGCAGCACGTGCCGGACGCGACGATCGAGGGCGTGGCGGTGCAGCGGATGGAGCGCCAGGGCACGGAAGTGATCGTCGGCGTGACGAGGGACCCGCAGTTCGGGCCGGTGCTGATGTTCGGGCTCGGCGGCGTGCTCGTCGAGGTGCTGAAAGACGTCGCGTTCCGCGTCATCCCGATCAACGAGCGCGACGCGCGGCAGGTGATCCACGAAATCAAGGGCTACCCGCTGCTCGAAGGCTATCGCGGCAGCGAAGCGGCGGACATCGGCAAGCTGCAGGAATTGTTGCTGCAGGTATCGTCGTTCGTCGAGGCGCATCCGGAGATCGCGGAGTTGGACCTGAATCCCGTGTTCGCGTACGCGGACGGGGCGATCGCGGTGGATGCGCGGATCGTGATTGACGAGACAACAGACAACTGACAACAGAGGGAACAGCAAACAGCAAACGGCAAACGGCAGACGGCAAAGGGTTGGAACGGCACCGCGAACGTGCGAACTGGTGAGGGCTGATGCATAACGTCATCCTGAGCGAAGCTACGTCCCTACGATCGGCGCGCAACGATAGACGACTGACAACAGAGGGAACAGCAAACAACAAACAGCAAACACCAAATGGTTAGAACGACACCGCGAACGTGCGAACTGGTGAGGGCTGATGCATAACGTCCCTACGATCGGCGGATCGCGGCGGTGGGCGTTACGCACCGAGAGATGCTTCGCTTCGCTCTGCATGACGGGGCATGGTGTGTGCAGCACGCCAACGACGTAGAACTGATAACTGAGCACTTATGACTCAATCCTTCGATCTCAAGCGCGCATTGAACCCGAAGACCGTCGTCGTTGTCGGGTCGAAGCGCGCTGACGGGTATATGTGGCTGCGCAACTACGCGCCGTTCGGCGAGAACGGCGGCGCCCTGTACTCGGTGCAGATCGACCCGAACGAGATCCCCGGCATCGAAGAGATGGGCGTGAAGAACTTCACGTCGCTGATGGACGTGCCGGGCGACGTCGACTACGTGATGCTCGCGGTGCCGCGGCCGGTGGCGCCGCGTGTCATGGCGGACTGCGCGAAGAAGGGCGTGGGGGCCGCTGCGCTGTTCACGTCGGGGTTCGCGGAGACCGGCGAAGAAGAGGGCATCAAGCTGCAAGCGCAACTGTTGCAGATCGCGCGCGAGGGCTACATCGCGCTGATCGGGCCGAACTGCATGGGCCTGTACAACCGCAAGCTGGGCATCCGGCAGAGCGGCGAGCAGGGCGCGGGCGAGGCGGGCGACGCCGGCTTCATCTCGCAGAGCGGGACGCACGCGATCAACTTCGGGCTCGTCGGCGAGGCGCACGGCGTGCGCGTCAGCACGTCGATCAGCATCGGCAACGCAATCGTGCTCGATGTGCCCGACTATCTCGACTACCTAGCCGACGACGTCGACACGAAAGTGATCGCGATGTACGTCGAGGGGTTCAAGGACGGCCCGCGCTTCGTGCAGTCGCTCAAGCGCGCGACGGCGAAGAAGCCTGTGGTCGTCTGGAAGGGCGGCGTGACCGACGCGGGCGCGCGCGCGACGATGTCGCACACGGGATCGCTGGCGGCGTCGAACGCCGTGTTCAGCGCGATCGTCAGGCAGGCGGGCGCGATCGCCGCCGACAGCCTCGAAGACACGATCGACGTCGTAAAGGCGCTGCTGTACACGAAGCCGGCGACGGGGCGGCGCATGGGGCTGATGGCGATGACGGGCGGCCAGTCAGTGGTGATCACCGACGCGTTCGTGAACGCGGGGCTCGAAGTGCCGCGGCTGTCCGACGCTTCGTACGAGCAGCTTGCGTCGTTCTTCAACATCATCGGCGGCAGCTACCAGAACCCGCTCGACATGGGCGGCACGATCGGTTTCGGCGGCGCGCCGGGAAACTTGCAGAAGCTGCTCGACATCCTCGACGCCGACCCGAACGTCGACGCGATGGCGATGGAGATGGCGTCTGGCTTCCTGGCGCGGATGTGGCGCGCGAACCCGGCGAGCCTCGACAGCATGCTCGACACGCTGACGGCGCATCGCGACCGCTCGTCGAAGCCGTTCCTGGTGATCTTGCAGCCGCAGCACGTCGAGGACATCGTGCGGGAGGCGCGGCTGCGCGTGCAGGAGCGCGGGCTGGCGGTGTTCGCGTCGTTCGAGCGCGCGGCACACGCGCTGCGGAGGGCTGTGGAGTACCGGCGGTTCGCGGCGGGGATGGATTAAGTCCCGGTAGTGGCTCGAAGTCTGTCAGTTGTGCGTTGATGCGCCGGCCGGTGGGGTGCGACGGTACACCCGCGCGAGTGCCAAACTCGAGGCCAACGGAAGCGCGATCGATAGAGCGCCGACGCTCGCGAACGCCACCCGGTGGGACGTCTGACAGAGAAGGGCGTCTGCACTAGCCCCTGAGCATTCGTGGCGCGATGTTTCCGGCGAAGTAAACCAGACTACGGATATAGCGAGCACGCCTATAAGAATGGGCCGCAACGCCCCGTGGATGAGCGTGACTATGAATCCCAGCGGTGGGTTCCACATGAGCCAGCCAGCGCCCGGTGCCAGTGCGAGGAGGCTAGCCCAGAGAATCCAATTGGGTGCGGACCCTGGGAGTAACACCCCGGTTAGGACAACGCCGGTTACAAGCGCCGGAAGCAATTCAAACGTGAGTGCGAAGCGAAGGAAGGGTCTGCCCTCGGGATTCAGGAGGCCCTGCGCACGAAGGGCAAGCAGGACCCCCGACAATACGGGTATCAGCACAAGGATGCCAGCCAGTGCGAAGTAACCCCAGGCATCATCCTGCATCGCGGACAGACACTCTGCCTGACCGGCAGCTGTATCGCCGTAATCGAGGCAGATTGGGTCGCCTTCGATGTCGGTTGCACGCGCGCCAAGGGCCAATTGTTGAGCGTAATACAGCAGAAGTGCCACCATCATGAACCGATAGACACCGTGAACAACGGTAAACGGCATGCCGTACCGCAACGGCCGAGACACGAGCCAACCGATTCCAGGAAGTATCGCAACGGCGGCGAAGGAGATGGCAACGGGTTCAGGGATATCACCCGGAAGCAGAGCCGTGAGAACCAATAAGAGGAGCGCAGCACCCGGGAGCACTTCGAGCGCTACGGACAGTGTCACCGGGACGGGCGTGGGAGCCCCGACCGCCGGGCGCCGTGCGGCCAAGCCGCAACCGAAACACGGGGCGCCGTTGTCGTCGATGGGGCGACCACACAGGTGGCAGTGGACGCCATCGACACTCGCGGCCGGAGTGTCGCATCGCTGCCGCCGTGTGTGGCGCATACTGCATCCAAGCTCGTGCCGGTACTCCATCCTGCAAAGCGTAGGCACCTAGAAGCCCGATGACAATACCAAGCTACCGGAGGTTTGGCGCCCTCGACCGTGGAGCGTAGGTTAGGGCCCCCTAGGCTCCACGGCGGGCGCTGGTGCCGGCGATTGCGAGAGAGACCCTTCGCTTCGCTCTGAGTGACGGTTGATGGCACCCGCTTCGTCTGCGCGCGAAGCCGTACAATTCGCCATCGGCGGCGTAAGGGAGAGCGGCAGCTATGCGACGAAACATCAGCAGCGGATCGAAGTGGGAGCCGATCGTCGGGTATGCGCGGGCGGTGGTGGCGGGCGGCTACGTGCACGTCTCGGGCACGACGGCGACCGGCGCTGACGGCGAGATCGTCGGCGCGGGGGATGCGTACGCACAGGCGATGCAGGCGCTGCGAAACATCGAGGCGGCGCTGGCGCAGGCCGGCGCTTCGATGCGGGACGTCGTGCGGACGCGGATGTACGTGACGGACATCGAGCGCGACTGGGAGGCCGTCGGGCGGGCGCACGGCGAGTTCTTCCGCGACGTGCTGCCGGCGACGTCGATGGTGCAGGTGGCGCGGCTGATCGACGAGCGGATGCTCGTCGAGATCGAGGCGGACGCATTCGTTGGAAGCGGGATGCGGGAGGCCGGAGGCGGGAACTCGTGATTCGGCGTCAAGTTTGCGTTCGACCACGGGTCCCGCAACCGATGTTGCGATTGCTATCCCGTCCTGTGGCTTAGAATATGTTCAGTGGCGGCCGCGCGATCCAGACTGACCGCCGACCCGCTGACCGCTGACCGCTCGCCCCCGCAAGCGTGAAGGACTCTGCCTTGCACATGCCATTTCTGCCATCGCCCGGTGGGCGCTTCCGGATGCCGCTGTTCGGGTTGGCGTTGCTGCTGCCGCTGGCGTTCATCCCGCTGTCGCACTGCAAGTCGGACAAGCCGCCGCCGCCGCCGGGCCCGGTCGGCTACGGCGTGCTGGAGTTCGCCGGCAGCGAGGACAGCGACGCGCTCGAGCACGTCAACTCGCTCGGCATCAACGTCTTGTTCAACTGGTCGGAGCTGGAGCCGGAAGAAGGCGTGTACGACTGGGGCGAACTGGACGACGCGCTCGCCATCGCCGAGATACACGGGAAGCGCGTCGCGCCGCGCGTGTACACCAGCGCCAGCGACTTTGGCGAAGCGACGCCGGACTGGGTATTCGATGCCGGTGCCGAGGGTTACATCCCGGACGACGACAAGGAAGTCGTGCAGCCGGTGCCGACCGACCCGGTGTTCACGCAGAAGTTCGGCGCGTTCCTGCAAGCGCTCGGCGACCGCTACGACGGACACCCGGCGATCGAGTTCTTCCAGACGAACGCGGGCATGGGCACGTTCGGCGAGATGGTGTGGGGTGTGCCCGATCACAACAAGCCGGACGGCTGGTCGCCTGACGTGCAGATCGAGACGTCGAAGTACTGGATCGACGAGTGGCGCGAAGCGTTTCCGAATACGCCGCTCGTGTTGATGGAGAACTTCGTCGGATTCGGGATCCTCGAGGAAGTAGCGGAGCACGCCGTCGACCGCGGCTTTTATCTGCAGGCGAACGACCCGGACCAGCCCGACGAATCGATCGACGTCATGCGCGAGTACGACGGCGACACGAAGATCATCATGGAGATCGAGGACGCCGGCTGCCAGTCGGCGCTGGGCGACGAGTTCGACGAGACGGTCGAAGAGGTGTTCGCGATGGACTTTTCGATCGACTATCTGACGATCTGCGGCGAGACGTTCGAGTTCGAGTCGGAGCGCGTAGACCGGGCGATCGCGAAGCTGCGGCGGCCGTGAGTTTGGCGGCCGGATGCTGGATGCTGGATGCTGGCGCAGCACTTAGAGCCTCGAACCCGGAACCTGACTTAAAACTGAGAACTTAAAACTGACGCCTTAGCACTGCGACCGAAGGGAGCCACCATGCCCAACGACGCCTGTCTGTTCTGTCGCATGGCGTCCGGCGAGATCGATGTCCCGAAGTTGTACGACGACGACCTGGTGTTCGCGATCCGCGACATCAATCTCCGCGCGCCGGTGCATCTGCTGATCATCCCGAAGAGTCACATCGACGACGCGCGCGTCGTCGGCGACCGGCAGTCGGCGACGCTGGGCCGCATGTTCGCGGTGTCGTCGGCGCTGGCGGAGGGCGAGGGGCTGCGGGAGCGGGGGTATCGCATCGCGTTCAACGTCGGCGAGGACGCAGGCATGACGGTGTCGCATCTGCACATGCATGTGCTGGGCGGGCGGCGGTTGGGGGCGGAGGGGTAGGTGGCAGGGAGTTCGGAGGGCGGAGTTGGGAGAGAGAGCAAACGGCAAACGGCAAACGGTGAACAGCAAAGTGGACGACGGACAACAGACAACAGACAGCAGACAACAGACAACAGAGGGTACGTCGCTGACACCTGACACCTGACACCTGACACCTGACACCCTGGAGTGCACGATGCGGATCTCGTTGTTGTGGCTGTTCGTATTGGCGGCGCTGATCCTTCACGCCGGGCCACAACAGGCGTTCGCGTGTTCGTGCGGCGGCTCGCCCCCGACGGACGACGAGTTGATGCGGGCGCGGCTGGCATCATCGGAGCGCGCGCTGGTCGTCGCGATCGTCGAGGGGCCGGTTGAGGCGAAGCCGATCGATGGCAGCCGATATGCCACGCTTCCAGGCGCCGCCTTCCGCGCCGAGCGCGTGTATCGCGGCGACGTGCCGGCGCGCTTCGAGATGGGGTACGTCACATGCACGAGGCCGCCCGAGTTCACCCGCGGCAGCCGCTGGCTCGTCGAAATGACGCAATTCGAGGGTCGGTGGCAATCTGACCTCTGCTCAATCACGACCGAGGTCGGATCACGGCAGGGGCAGCGCTACGTCCCTTCGATCAATCGGATCCTGGGAACGCCGCCGCTGCTGCCGAACGATGACGGCGGCGCGTCGATGCTCACGGTGGCACTCGCAGTCGCCGGATTGGGCGCGGCCGCGGGTGCGGCGGGGTACGTTGCGCGGCGGTGGCAACGGGAACATCATTCGTGAGCGGGGCGTCATACTCGTAGGCAAGGCGGATGAGGTGGGCTATGCGCGTCCTCATGCCATTGGTGGCGGCGATCAGCGCGGTGGCGGTGCTGTTTCACGCGGGACCGCAGCAGGCGTTCGCGTGCATATGCGAAGAGATGCCACATGACGACGCAAGGACGCGAGAGGTACTGGCGGACGACCGGCTGGACACGAACTTCATCGTCGCACGCGTCGTTGAGGACCTGACGGTGCCCGGCGACGCGGCCGCCGCTGTGCGGACGCAACGCGTCTATCACGGCGGGACGCCGCCGTCGTTCGAGGTGCACCTGGTGGGCTGCAGCGGCGGCGCCGGGCCCTTTCGCGCAGGCGATGAGTGGCTCCTCGACGTGTGGCACGCGAGGGGCGAGTGGCGAGCGAGCGACTGCTGGTCCGGACCCGTGCAGTCCGGCCGTACGCAGCGATTCCTGGCGTCGCTCGACCGCGTGTCGCCGTCGCGACCGTTCGTGTGGACGGGAGAAGACGACGGCTGGCCGATGCCGGTCGCCGCCTCGGTCGCGGCGGCCGTCGCCCTGCTGACACTCGCGGGCGTATGGCGTGGCAACCGGGGTCGGCCGGACAGCGAGCGTTAGGGCGCAGTCGTCGTGCCCGAAGCGGAACTTCCGTCGCGACGTATTCGTCCTGCTCGCGCGGGCATCAGACGTCTCAGGAGGAACGCGATGCGATTCGTAATGCCGATGGTTGCGACGATCGCCGCGGTGGCGGTGCTGTTTCACGCGGGACCGCGGCAGGCGTTCGCGTGCACGTGCGCGCCGTTGCCGGACGGTCCAAGCCGCGCCCGGGAAGTCATGGAGTCCGTCGACGTGCTTGTGCTGGGCGAGGTCGACGAACGGACGAATGGCGAGCATGATCCGTATCCAACAGCGCGCGTGCGCGTCGAGCGGGCGTATGCGGGAAACATCGCGTCAGATGTTGCCGTGAGATCGGCGAACTGCAACGGGATCATCGTGGACTTCAAGAAAGGTCAGCGATGGTTGATGGCGTTGTCGGAGCGCGACGGCGGCTGGCAGGCGCATGGATGCAGCGCAGGCCTGGTAGACGGCGTACGGACCGGGCGCTACAACGACGGCGACGTGTGGCTCGCAGCGCTCGACCAGATCGTCCCGCCTCCAACCGTCGGCGATACCCCGCTGTCAGCGACAGTCATCGTGGATGACGAGGATGACGCACCCACTCTCGCGATCGCATCCACCGTGGTCGGGTTAATGACCGTGATGCTCGGGTGTGTGTACCTGGCGGGGCGGCGCGCGCGGGTGTGAGCGCTCCGCTGCGCCTTGCACCAGATCGCTAGCTGCGCGCAGCCAGCCCTGCCACCACCTTCGGCAGCGCGGCGAGCATGCGGTCCCATCCGTACTCGGCGCCGCGCAGCGCCTGCGTGCCCCACGGCTGCGTCATGTCGAAGCCCGACTGCTCGAAGAAGAGGCGCGTGCCGTCGCCGTCCGGCTCGAGCCGGTAGCTGACGCGGGTGTCGATGCCGCCGCCCGCCCACGAGTACGCGAGACGGCTCGGCTGCGCGCACTCGAGCACCTCGCAGCGGACGATGCCGTCGAAGCCGGCCTGCGGGTTCGGGTCCGTCTTGAACGTGAAGCGATGCCCGACGCGCGGCTCGAAGTCGTTCGGTATCAGCCAGCCAGCGAGCGCGGCGCTGTCTGTGAGCGCGCGCCAGACGTCTTCGGCGGGCGTGCGGGACGACGATCTCTCGTTGAATGCTGTCGGTCATTGTTCGCTCCCTTTCGTCAGTTGTTGCTGAAGACGCTGCAGGTGTTCGTCCCAGAACCGCTCGTAGTGCGCGATCCAGTCCCGCACGGCGCCGAGCCCCTCGGGCGCCAGCCGATAGCGACGCTCGCGGCCGTGACGTTGTTCGCTCACGAGACCGGCATCGAGCAGGATGCGGAGGTGCTGCGAGACGGCGGGCCGGCTCATGTCGAAGTGCCCGGCGAGCGCGTTGACGGGGCGGTCGCCCTCTGCGAGGAGATCGAGCATGCGACGCCGCGCCGGATGGCTGATCGCGCCGAAGACCTCGGGTTGGCGCTCGGCAGTCGCAGTGGCCATGCGGAGATTATAGGTAAGGCTTTGCTTACGTGTCAGCCGGCGTGCGGCGCCGTCTTCGCATGGCTGGCGCTGGCCCGGTGCCCGATTGAGGCGCCGCCGCGCCGCGTGCCACACTGATCTCGCGCACCACACCCGCGCCCGGTAAGCCATGACTCACGTGCTCTCCCGATTCGTCCCGCACGCGATCCTCGCCGCCGTGGCGGCGCTGTGCGTCGTCGTTTCGGCGGCGGTGGCGGCCGCGACGCCGCTGCCTTCGGGCGACGATTACAACTCGGCGGGATTCATCGTCCGGCACGCGTGGCAGAAGTTCGCCTACCAGGCGACGGACATCTTCCGCGACGACCTCAGCCGCGCCGGCGAAGATGCGCGGCTGGCGCGCTTCTTCGAGTTGAACCGGCTGATCCGCGACGGCGAACGCGTCGCCGGCGACCCCGCGACATCGACGTCGGCGGCGGCGGCGACGCACGCGCAGCTCGAGACGTGGCGCGACGAGCGCGCGGGCATCGAGAACAGCGTCGAGGTGATCCTCGAAGGCCGGCTGACGGCGACGGTCGAGGACCTCGGGCTGACGCGCCGGTTCGGCGGCGAGATCGTCTGGCCACCGGTGAACATCGAGTTCGAGGGCACGCCGTCGGTGCTGGTGCGCTCGCCGCGGTCGGAGATCCGCAAGGATTCGCAGCGGCTGCTGCAGGGCGACCTGCCCGTCGAGCGCGTGCAGGAGATCGAGGCGGCGGCGGAGCGCGACGGCGCGACGTCGGCGCTGGTCGTGCGCATCGGCGGCATCGCTATGTACCCGGCGATCATCCCGCCGTCGGAGGACTATCGCTTCGTGCTGCAGGACATCGCGCACGAGTGGCTGCACCACTACCTGTACTTCGCGCCGCTGGGGCGCCGCTACTACGAGAGCGGGGAGCTGACGACGCTGAACGAGACCGTAGCGAACATCGCCGGCAACGAGATCGGCGAGTTGATGTACGAGCGCTATCCGCTGCCGGAGACGCAGGCGAGCGCCAACGCGCAGCCGGCGCCGCCGGTCGCGCAGGCGCCCGCGTCGACGTTCGACTTCACGTCGGAGATGCGCGCGCTGCGTCGCGACGTCGAGGCGCTGCTCGCTAGCGGCGACGTCGTCGGGGCGGAGCGGCTGATGGAGGAGACGCGGCTGTACCTGGCCGAGAGCGGCCGCTACATCCGCAAACTCAACCAGGCGTACTTCGCGTTCCACGGCTTGTACGCCGATGGCGCCGCGTCGATCGACCCGATCGGCCCGAAGCTGGAATCGTTGCGCCAGCGCAGCGGATCGGTGGGCGCGTTCGTGCGTGCGGCGCAGGAGCTGCGTTCGGCGGGGGAGTTGGACGAGATGCTTCACGGGCCGTAAGGCCTCGCAGAAGGCTGGGCGTGAAAAAAATGGGTTGCTTTTTTCACGAATTAGATTCACAATGCCTCATGGGTGGACAGTGAGCACTACGGCGACGATCTCACATCGGATTCGAAAGCGCATTGATCAGCACCGTCCTGGCTGGGTCTTCACCCCGTTCGACTTCATCGACCTAGGATCACCAAGCGCCATCGGGATGACGCTGCAGCGGCTTCGACAAGAGGGGAGCATCCGTCGCATCGCACGGGGAATTTACGAGCTGCCGAAGTCGCACCCACGCCTTGGCAA
This sequence comes from Dehalococcoidia bacterium, assembly GCA_040902535.1. Lineage (NCBI taxonomy): Bacteria > Bacillati > Chloroflexota > Dehalococcoidia > Dehalococcoidia bacterium. Next base: position 19,545 of record JBBDXD010000019.1, read on the forward strand.
ACTCGCTCCCACTCCTGATGCGGTGGCCGAGGCACTTGCCCGCCGCAGCGGTGCGCATTTCCAGCCGTCGGGTGGGGCGGCGGCGAACATACTACGCCTGTCTGAGCAAGTCCCCGCCCAGCATATGTATGAAACTGACGGCAGAGGCCGGACGCTTCACATCGGAAACCAGACCATCACGCTTAGAAAGGCCGCGACGAAGAAGCTAACGGCTGCGCCGACAAGCAATCTGGTATTCGCTGCTCTTCGAAGCATTGGAAGACAGAACACAACGAAGAGGCGCGTCTCCCACCTGCGTTCAACATTATCTCCACGAGATCGGAGACAGCTACTCAAAGATCTCCCACGGGCTCCGGTATGGATGCACGAGCTGCTGCGCTACATCGCGATCGACTCCGGCGATGAACGATGAATTTTGCTCAACTGCCAATAGAGGAGCGACAGACCTTCATCGCCGAGGCAGCAGCCCGCCTTGGCGTCTCCGAGGTTCTTGTTGAGAAGGACTTCTGGGTTTGCTGGACTCTGGCGCGGATATTCGGCGTTCCTGAGATCGCTCCGCACCTCGTGTTCAAGGGGGGAACGTCGCTTTCCAAGGTCTTCAATGCAATCAAACGTTTCTCTGAAGATATAGATCTCTCAATCTCGCCTGGGATTCTTGGAGTTGAGGAGAGCACCCTATGGGAGGCACCGTCAAAGAAGCAACGCCAACAGCGCGTGGAAGCATTGGAGATTGCATGCATCGCCTACGTCCGGGACGACGTGCAGCCGAAGCTAAGGGCGGCGTTCCGGGACGTGCTGAACGGCTATAGCGAACAGTGGGAGTTGAGGTTCGAACTTGACGGCGCTGTCGGATCGCCGAACCTCTTGTTCTCATATCCCTCCGCCGGGACAACACCCGTCTCCTACTTTCGGAAGAGCGTCAAACTTGAGTTTGGCTCTCTCTGCGATCAGATTCCGTTCGACAAGCACGCCATCACTCCTCTGATTCAGCGGGTAATTGATGAGCCATTCGACGACTTCGAGATCCTAGTGATCGCGCTTGAGTTCGGGCGCACATTCTGGGAAAAGGCAACGATACTTCATGCAGAGAACCATAGACCAACGGATCGTCCATTCCGCGATCGGATCGCACGTCACTATTCAGACTTCGCGGCTCTTTGGAGCCATCCGTTGGCGGGGCGGGCTGTTGAGAACCGCGAGATGCTGAGATCCGTGGTTCGACACAAGCAAATGTTCTTCCCGTCGGGCTGGGCGAGCTACGACACGGCTCAGTCACCCACGATGCGGTTAGTCCCACCGAAACGTAGGCTTCGCGAACTAGAGACTGATTACCTCGCTATGCAGGAGATGTTCCTGAAGGCGCCTCCTGGCTTTGCCTTGGTTGTCGAGGAGTTGCAGCGCGCAGAGATCGCGATTAATTCGTCCTAACCGTCTACGCCCGCACCTTCGATGCAGCTTCGCGGAGCATCCGGAGGTTGGTTTGCGGCGAGGCTTCGCTGTTGAAGACGCTCGAGCCGCAGACGAGGATGTCGGCGCCCGCTTCGATGCAGGTGGCGACGTTGTGCGCCTTGACGCCGCCGTCCAGTTCGACCTCCGGCGCGACGCCGCGCATGGCGAGCATCGCGCGCAGGCGGCGCACTTTGTCGAGCATCGACGGCAGCAGCTTCTGGCCGCCCCAGCCCGGGTTGATCATCATCACCATCACCTGGTCGGCGACGTCGAGCACGTCTTCGATCGCGGCGAGCGGCGTCGCGGGGTTGATGCAGATGCCGGCGCGCTTGCGCATGGCGTGGATGCTGCGCAGCAGCCGGTCGGCGTGCGCGGTCGCTTCGACGTGGAAGTTGATCGTGTCGCCGCCGGCCTCGATGAACGCTTCGAACTGGCGCTCGGGGTTCGCGATCATCAGGTGGATATCGAGCGGCAGGCGCGTCACCTTGCGCACGGCCTCGACGACGATGGGGCCGAACGTGATCGGCGGCACAAAGTGTCCGTCCATGACGTCGAGGTGGATCATGTCGGCGCCACCCGCCTCGGCGGCGCGGATCTGGTCGGCGATCTGGCCGAAGTCTGCGGTGAGGACCGACGGTGCGAGCTTGATGCTCATCGCGGGCGCGATCGCTTCTTCTTCGGCGCGACGGCCGGCTTCGGGGCGAGCGCATCGATGCGCTTGCGGGCGCGGCGCAGCGCGGCGGCGACCTGTCGCGGCGCCGTGCCGCCGGGCACGTCGCGCGAGCGCAGCGACGCCATGACGTCGATGCCGAGCGCGTCCTTGTCGAACAGCGGCGAGAAGCGTCGCATGTCTTCGAGCGTCAGCATCTGCAATTCGACGCCGTTGCTCTCGGCGTAGCGGACGAGCTTGCCGACGGCCTCGTGCGCGTCGCGGAACGGCAGCCCCTTGCGCACCAGGTAGTCGGCGAGGTCCGTGGCGAGCGAGTAGTTCGCGACTGCGGCCTTGCGCGCGCGCTTCGCATCGACCTCGATGCGCGGGAGCATCGCGGCGAGCACGTCGAGCGTCGCCAACAGCGTGTCCTCGGCGTCGAAGAGGGCTGGCTTGTCTTCTTGCAGGTCGCGGTTGTAGGCGAGCGGCAGCCCCTTGAGCATCGTCAGCACGTTGACGAGCTGGCCGGTGACGCGGCCAGTGCGCCCGCGCGCCAGTTCGGCGACGTCGGGGTTCTTCTTCTGCGGCATGATGCTCGAGCCGGTGGCGAACGCATCGGGCAGGCGGATGAACGCGAACTCGGCGCTCGACCACAACACCACCTCTTCGGCGAGGCGCGACGCGTGTACCATTGTGAGCGCGGCGGCGCTGATGAAGTCGACGACGAAATCACGGTCGGACACCGCGTCGATGCTGTTCGCCGTCACGTCGCTGAAGTCCAACTCCTCGGCGACGGACGCGCGGTCGACGGGATACGGCACGCCGGCGAGGGCGCCGCTGCCCAGCGGTGACTGGTCCACCATCAGGTGCGCGAAGCAAAAGCGCGTGTGGTCGCGCGCGAACATCTCGACGTACGCGAGCATGTGATGCGCGAAGAGCACGGGCTGCGCGCGCTGCAAATGCGTGTAGCCGGGCATGACGGCTGTGCGGTTCGCCTCGGCGAGGTCGAGCAGCGCGGACTGCAGCGCGAGGAGCCCCGCCGCGGCGCGTTCGACGGCGTCCTTCGCGTACATGCGGAAGTCGGTCGCGACCTGGTCGTTGCGCGAACGCGCGGTGTGCAGCTTGCCAGCGACCGGGCCGATCTTCTCGGCAAGACGCGTCTCGACGTTCATGTGCACGTCTTCGAGGTCGGGGCGCAGCACAAACTCGCCGCGCGCGTACTCATCCATGATCTCGACGAGCCCGCGGACGATCGCGTCGGCGTCTTTCTTCGGGATGATGCGCTGGCGTCCGAGCATGCGGGCGTGCGCGATCGAGCCGGCGATGTCGTACGGAAGCAGGCGCGCATCGGCGGCGATCGACGCGGTATACGCTTCGACGAGCGCATCGGTCGGCTGCTCGAAGCGGCCGCCCCAGGGCTTCTGGCGGGCGCCGTTCAGGGACTGCGGGGCGGACTTGCCACGCTTGCCTGCACCGCGACCGGCTGGCGGCGGACCAGCATGTTGAACCAACGCCCCTCCTCGATCTCGACGCTGCGCGCTTCGTACTCGGCCCAGAGCCGCGGCCGGCTCAGCAGGTCGGCGCGCGCCGCGATGAGCGTGCCGCCCAGCGCGCTGTATGCCCCCTCATCGAAGGGATAGTCGGTGAGGGAGTCTGCGAGGATGATGATATCAGGCCGCCGATCGAGGACGTATTCCGAGTCGTACTTCTCGTGGCCGGCGGGCAGCAGGCCGACCTCGATGTCGCGGTGCGCGATGTGCTCGTCGTTGAGGCCGAGCATGTCGATGGTCTCGAGCCCCGATTCGTACGGGATAGCGCCCGCCGCGACAACGGCGATCAGCGTCTCGTCGGGGACGTTGTCGCGCAGCCAGCGGCCGATCTCGATGCGGTCGCGCATGGCGTCGCGTTCGCCGGTGAGCGCCGTATCGCGCGACGACGGGTGCAGCGTGAACGCCAGCAGGCCGGCGAACGCCACGGCGACGGCGACTTCGGCGAACCAGCGCGGCGGCCGGCGCTCGAAGTGCGCCTCGACGATCAGCGCGGCGGCCGCAGCGGCGACGGCGCCGTAAAACAACGGCGATATCGACGAGAAGAAACGCAGGCGCACGAGCGAATCGCCGCCGACGTAGACCACGTACGCGAACCAGGCGAGAAGCAGCACGAAGCTGTAGAGCGCGGCCATGCGGCGTATCGACGTCAGCGTGCCGGCGAGCGGCAAGAGCAGCACGAGCCACGCCGCATACTGCTGCGCGAACGCTTGCAGGTACTGGATGCCGCGCTCGTACTGGTCGACGCCGGAGCCGACCTTCGCGTAGTAGGTGTTCGGGAAGAACCAGTCGTACGCCGCGTAGCGCCAGGCGAAGTACGGCAGGTAGAGCACCGCGAAGCCGGCGAGCCAGAGCGCGAAGCGGCCCGCCTCTCGCAGTACCGCGCCGCGGACGTACGAACGGCGACGCAGCGCGTAGACGCGCGTACTTGCTTCGAGGATCTTGAAGAGGACCGACACGCCGAAGAGCAGCACGCCTTCCGGTCGCGTCATCGCAGCGAGCGCCCAGACGGCGCCCGACGCCGGCGGCCAGCCGTGCTCGAGCTCGCGGATGTGCAGCAGCACCGCGACGATGATCAAGAGCGCGAACATGCCGTTTTCCAGGCCTGCGCCGGACCACGCCGCGAACGGGCCGGAGGCAGCGAGGATCAACGCCGCGCCGATGCCGGCGATGCGCCCCGCGTCGCCTTCGAGCAGTTCGCGGGAGAGCGCGTAGGCGCCGCCGATCGCGCCCAGGCTGAGCGCGAAGCCCAACCAGCGCGCCGAGTCGGCGATGTCAGCGCCGGCCTTCGCGAGACCGGCGAGCGACACGACCCAGAGAAAGTTCGTGTAGCCCTCGACCCACTCGCCGCGGTTCCACACCAGGCCCATGCCGTCGGCGAAGTTCTGCGCGTAGCGATACGAGATGTACGCGTCGTCCGACGTGTAGTCGAAGTAGACGATGCCGTGCAGCCACAACACCACGCCGCCCCCGACGACCGCCGCGACAGCGTAGAGGTTCGTGACGCGCGCGAACGCCCACGCGATGGCCGCGATAGCCATCGTGAAGGCCACGAGTGCGGGGAAGGGCATCGGTTACGGAAAGATCGGGAGCTGTGTCAGCTCCGTGAGGGTCCAGATTGTGTAATCGGGCGTGACGCCTTCGCCGCCGCCCCACTCGCCGAGCGCGCGGCCGGTCTCGGCGCGAGTGGCGCCGGGCTTACCCTGCTGCGGCGGGCCTTCGCCGACCTGCTCCTTTTCGTGCGGCGGGTCGGCATTGTGGACGCGTCGCCAGATGGCGGTCATGCCGAGCGTCTGCGCCGCGGCGACGTCGGCGCGGAGCGAGTCGCCGACCATCGCGGTCTCCCTTGGATCGATCTTCATCTCGTCGATGACGTGCTGGAAGATCTGCGGATGCGGCTTCATGTAGCCCAGGTCGCACGAGACCGCGACCGACTCGAAGTAGGTGTCGAGGCGCAGTTCGCGCATCTCCTCGGCGAAGCGCGGCCCACCGAACACGCGGTTCGTCACGACGCCGAGACGGATGCCGCGGTCACGCAGCCAGTCGAGCACCGGGTAGGCGTCATCAAACATGGTGCGGCCCAGCATCAGGCCGCCGAGGTTCCAGGCGTCCCAGAGCTGCGCCGCCTGCTCGTGCGTGATATCGACCCCCTTGCCGGCGACGATCTGGCGGACCGCCTCGTTGAAGTCGGGGCTGACGCAGTCGGACTCGTAGGCGGCGCGGTCGGCCTTCTCGATGCCGAGGCGGATGTCGCGGCCGAGGAAGCGCAGTTCACCTTCGAAGGGCACGCCCCACGACTTCACGGTGTCGCCGACGCGCCGCACGGTCTCCATGCGGATGTGGTCGGTCGACGGCATCTTCGGGAAGTGCCAGAGCGTGTCGCCGAGGTCGAACAGGACGCTTTTGATCGCCATGGTGTCGAGGATAACGCGTCCGGGGGTTAGACGCTGCCTGCCGCCGGGGACGTGACGTTCCGTCTGGAGGATGATGCAGCGCATGGACGAACCCGTATCATTGGCGCACTGGGAGGCGCAGGCATGCGTAAGGTCGTGATCGGAATCGCGCTGGTGGCCGGGTTACTCTTCGCCGGATGCGGTGGTGTCGACGTGCCGGATCATCCCGATCCCCTGGGTCATCGACCTGAGACCACCCACGAGCTGCGCGTTCAGGCCAGGGCGGCGACGTTCATTCCGGCGGAACTCACCGTGAAGGTCGGCGCGACGACGCAGCTAACATTCGAGAACGTCGATGAGGCCGAGCACGACTTCCAGATTGACCAGATCGATGTTGATGTGATGGAAGGCGAAGTCGAACACGAAGCCGGGCACGAGAGCGGCGACCTGGTGGTCCACACGCAGGGCGGCGAAACGGATACCATCACGTTCGTGATCAACGAGCCGGGCACGTATGACTTCTACTGCACCCTCCCGGGCCACAAGGACGCAGGTATGGCAGGGACACTCGAGGCGACATCGTAGCTGCACGAGGTAACCGGAACGACCAACCTTGAAGCAGCCGTGCTGGCACGTAGGGAAATCCATACTCAAAAGTCCATACCGCCTGTCGATACTCCCGAAAGCGACGATTGGGAGGAACCTGCGATGGCAAGCGGACGCATATGGATTGTGGCTGGTGCTGCCCTGCTCGCACCGCTGGCGCTGCTGGCGGTGTTCCGGGCGTTCACCGAAGCTGACCGCCTGATCATGGGCGACGGCCTGCACTTCTGGTCGGTCGGCGTTACGGCACTCGCCGCAGCCGTCGCGTGCGCCATCGTCGTGGCTTCCGCGCGGTCGCTTCGGGAGACGCGGCTGCTGTTCCTGGCGCTCGCATTTATGTCAATCGGCGGCGTCTTCTCGATTCACGGCCTGCTGACGCCGGGCGTCCTCGTACACCAGTTCCACCCCGCGCTTGTCGTTTCGAGCTGGGTGAGCATCCTCTGCGGCTCGGTGTTCGTCGCGATGAGCGCGATGACGCTGCCGCAGGCCTTCGACCGCGGCGTCCGCCGCGCCGGCACGACGATCTTCGCCTGGGCGACCGTCGCCATCGCCACCTACATTGCGATGAGCTTCGCGTACCCGGGCTGGCTCGACTGGGCGCCGACCGACGACCGCACGGTGCAGTACTTCCTGACGGCGCTCGCGACCGGGCTGTTCGCGTTTGGCGCGCTGCGCTACTGGCAGGCATACCAGTTCGCGCGGCTTCCATCGCAGGGCGCGATGGTGGTGGCGCTCGTGCTGCTCGCGCAGGTGCCGGCGATCCTGCTCTGGGGCGTCGTCTGGCACGCGTCGTGGTGGATGTATCACGTCGTCTACGGCGCGGCGTTCTGCGTGCTGTTCGCCGGCTGGGCGGTCGAAGTGCGGCGCGCCGGCTCGCTGAAGGTGATCTCCGAAGGGCTTTCGATGCGCGACGCGCTCTCGCAACTGGCGCGCGGGCAGGACGCGCACGTGCTGGAGCTGGTCGACGCGATCGAGGCGAAGGACCACGCGACGCTCGGCCACGTCCGGCGCGTGAGCGCGTACGCACTCTCGATCGGTCGGAAGCTCGGGCTTTCGGCGCCGGAACTGCGCTCGCTGGCGATCGCGGCCGAACTGCACGACGTCGGCAAGATCGGCGTGCCGGACTGGATCCTGGGCAAGCCGTCGAAGCTCACGGAAGAAGAGTTCGCCGAGATCAAGAAGCACACCGGCCGCGGCTACGAGATCGCCACGCGCATCGACGTCCTGCGCGAGATCGCGCCCGTGATCCGCGCGCACCACGAGCGCATGAACGGCAGTGGCTACCCGGACGCCCTGCGCGGCGACGACATTCCGATGGCGGCGCGCATCATCGCCGTCGCCGACACGTACGACGCGATGACGTCGACGCGGCCGTACCGCCCGGCGATGACGCACGACGCAGCGATCGCCGAACTGCGGCGCGTCAGCGGCGTGGAACTGGACGCGCGGTGCGTCGATGCGTTCCTGTCGTCGTTGGATGAAGAGTTGGCGGCCGCGGCGTAGCGCGCGAGTTGTTATTTGTCGGTCTCAGCTTCTCGTTTTTGACTACGTTGGCGCTTAAGTCAATTCAACCTACGCGCCTACAAGCAAGTCCGAAGTTAGGCGTCCCTGCACTATCCATGCGTTGTCCCATCCGTCACCCATAGGCAGGTGCGGCGTGAACTCAACGAGATAGATGTGCATGGGGTCGGGGATGTCCACCACGGTCGCGGGAGCATCTCGGTGTTTTGTACGCGGGTCGATCTTCTGAAGCTGTACGGTCACCTTGTCGCCGATTTGGAACATCTGAACCTCCATCTCGATTATGTCGCGATGTGCTTCCAGTATGCCAGATTGGTGAGACACGAGTGGCGGAACTCGTCACCGAACGTGCGGTTAGCCGTAGCTCGAAGAGCGGCGAGAAGCGCCGGGACTACAGGCCCTTACCGTCGTCGTCATCGAACTCGATCACCATCGGCAACGTTGCGTCGTACCTTGGGTGAATCCGATCGAGCTTGGCCTGAAAGTCTTTCCAGTCTCCACTCAACTTCATGAGTGTCACAACCGAGCCCAAGTGCTCGCGCAACTTGGGATAACCGAGATTGGATGTTAGTCGCTGAAAGTAGCGATGCTTGGGTCGCCCGTCCTCTGTCCTGGGCGTCACCTTCTTGAGTTCGTCGAGCACGCCGGGTGCTAGGCGCTTGTAGATAAAATCGTTCGTGAGGTGCCCGAAGTATTGTGGTCTGCGCACCGAGTCAGCCGGGTAATCCAACCCTCGAAGTCTGAATAGATGCCGGTAGTAGTCGTCGGGGAAGGTTTGCACCCACGCTTGAATCTCCTTCGCGACGAACGCCTCCAGAATGCGCGCCAATGCATCCTTAGCGCGGAGTTCTTGAAATCCGGTGGCCTCATCGACAAGTGCGATGATCCCGGTGTGGGCCAGACCTCGAACGAGGATTTCGGCCTGCCGTGCAACAGGCCGTTGCTGATGGGGCAGGGCCCCGGCATCGTTCGCTCGCAGATAGATGTCACAGACCAAAGGCAGCAACTCGGCGCGATAACCACTCGCGCGGCTCCCACTCGGCGTGTGAAACGTGATGGGCCTGCTTTTCTCCACAACCTCGTCGGGGATGAACGGACGGATCGCCTTTCCTTGTAGGATTGCCGGTAGCTGCTCTTCTCCTTCCTTGCGGACGTTGGCCTTTCGGTGGCGACCGAGCGCCTCAAGGAACCCCGCCTGGGATAGGACACGTGTGCCGTCCTCCAACACGTAGCACTGGATCTCGACTTCTCCGATTCTGATCGGTCGGTCCGGCGATCCACACACGGCCTGCGGCAGCTCTTGCTGCCACCTGGCAGCCGCCGCCCGCCGTGCGATCTTGTTGCGCTCCTCTTGTGTAAGGCTCTTCGCTCTCGCGACTCCGCCCCTCGCTCTTCCGACCACCATTGGCATTCCCTCCTTGTGCTTGCATTATCGCCCTGGTAAGCGGATCTTGCAAGCATGACATGGCCCATGCTTGCATTTCTCTCCTCTCTGCCCCAACAGGGGCGAAGTCTGTGGGCCTTCGGGAACCAGGGGGCTCACGCTGGCCGGGCGTTATGCCCGCAACAGCCGTCCTTCGTTCGGCGCCAGTTCGATCCGGCGTGCAGCCGGCGCATTGCCGTGCGTGCTTGCGATCATCTCCGCCCGCGTCATTCCATCCGGCAGGTCGAAGGTCGCCGCATCGTTCGTGAAGTTCAGCGTCACGAGCAGCCGCTCATCGCCGTGCGTGCGGGTGTACGCGAAGACGCCCTCGGGCACGCCGTCGACTGCGGCGTAGTCGCCGTGCGTCAGCGCCTTCGACGAGCGGCGGAACCAGATCAGCCGCCGGTACAGCGACAGCAGCGAGCCGTCATCTTTCGCCTGGTCTTCGACGTTCACGCGCAGGTCGCCGTACGGAAGCCACGTCGTCGCGCCGCGGCTGAAGCCGCCGTCACGTGACCATGGCATGGGCGTGCGCTCCGGATCGCGCCCTTTCGCGAAGAAGCGCGCCGGATCCTGCAATTGCGCCTCCGGCACGTCGACGTCCTCCATGCCGATCTCTTCGCCGTAGTAGATGAATGGCGTGCCGCGCAGCGTCAGCAGCAGCATCGCGCCGACCCGCGCGCGCGCCTGCCCCAGCCCGTCGCCGTCGACGCGCGATGCGAACCGGGAGACGTCGTGGTTGCCGAGCACGTAGTTCGGCCACAGCGACGGCGGCAGCGCCGCCTCGAACTGGTCGATGCGCTTGCGCACGTGGTCGGCGCGCCAGCGTTCGGTGAAGATGCGCACGAGCGGAAAGTTGAAGGCCAGGTGCAGGCCATCGGCGGCCTCACCGCCGTAGTAGCGCACGATGTTCTCCGGCGGCCCGAACACTTCACCGATGGTCATGCGCTCCGGGAACTCGTCGACCGTCCTGCGGATGCGCTTCACCGCGTCGAAGGTATCGGGCCAGTCGCGGTCGTAGATGTGCCGCTGCAGCATGGTCTGCGCCAGCACGCGGAAACGCTCGTCGGTCTCGGGCGGGTTGTCGCGCAGTTGCTCGTCCTTGATGATGCGGTCCATGACGTCGATGCGGAAGCCGTCGATGCCGCGTTCCATCCAGAAGCGCAGCACGTCGTGCATCGCGCGCTCGACGTCCGGATTGCGCCAGTTGAGGTCGGGCTGCTCGACGAGGAACGAGTGCAGGTAGTACTGCTGCGTCTTCTGGTCCCATTCCCACGCCGGACCGCCGAACGCGGCGATCCAGTTGTTCGGCGGACTGCCGTCGGGTTTGGCGTCGCGCCAGACGTACCAGTCGCGCTTCTGCGAATCTTTCGACGAGCGTGACTCGATGAACCACGGATGCAGGTTCGAGCTGTGATTCGGCACGAAGTCGAGCAGCACGCGGATGCCGCGCTTGTGCGCCTCTCCGATCAGGCGGTCCATCGTCTTCAGGTCGCCGAAGTCGGGGTGGACGCCGCTGTAGTCCGAGACGTCGTAGCCGAAGTCCTTCATCGGCGAAGGAAACGTCGGCGAGAACCAGATGGCGTCGACGCCCAGCGACGCCGGCGTGCCGTCGTTCAGGTAGTCGAGACGCTCGATGACGCCCGCCAGGTCGCCGATGCCATCGGCGTTCGAGTCCATGAAGCTGCGCGGATAGATCTGGTAGATGATGCCGTGCTTCCACCACAGGTAGTCCAAGCGGTTCTCCCGTGCTCGTTGGCGTTCCGTTGGGGGCAAGTGCATCAGGTTGGGAGCGGAAGCGCAACGGTGGTGGAAGCGGGAAGCGAGAAGCGGGAGGCGGGATCAGGTTGAGACGGTGTAGACGTCTGACGACGTGACCTCGCGGGGCATGGATTCGAGCATCGCGAGCCGCGGGTCGCCGTGCGCCGCCAATATGCGCGACAGCAGGCGGTCGCCGAAGCGCTCGAAGTAGGAGCACTCTTTGCGAAACGCGAGCAGCGTGCGACGGTCGCCGCCCAGCAGCACATGTTCGATCTCGTCATCGTACGGCGTCAGCTTCTCGTGCGACGTCTCGCACGCCTTCTCGAACAGTTCGTGTACCTGCTTGTCGCGGATGCGGGCGAAGCGCGTCGAGGATTGGCCGCCCTTGCGATGCTTGTTCTTCACGAAGCGCTGGTCGACCTTCGAGTCGACGAGCTTGTTGCCGCGAAAGAAGCCGACGGCAAAGCCGCCGAGGCGCAGCAGGAAGACCGCGTACGCCCGCTGGCGCTCAAGCGATTCGACGAGCGGCGCGACGTGGACCTCGTCGAAGGCGCCGTCGCGGTCGAGCCGGAAGGGCGGCACGACGAGCGTCACGCCGCCCGCATGTTCGAACAGGACCGATCCCGTGTCCGACGCCGCAGCGATCTCCTCGAGCCGGGCAGCGTCGTCGGGATCGATGACGGCCGTCAGCGAGAGAGCGTCGCCGGGATTCGCATACACGGTGCGGCCGGCGCTGCCGTCGGGGGGCAGTGTCGCCAGCACGCGCTGCTTCGGCTCGTGAGTGCGCTCGATGGCCATTGGCGGCAGCGTACCGGTCGCGCCGCGCGGCTGCTCGCCGCTAACGGCGGCTCGCTGTACGGTAGCGCGACATGGCAAGCGAAACGAGCGGAGGTGCGCGCGTGCGGACGTTGGTGAGGGACGGCGTAGGCCTGGCCGTCGAGGAGGCGGGTGCGCCTGACGCGCCGGTGCTCGTCTTCGTACACGGCTGGACGTGCGACCGGTCGCACTTCGCGCCGCAGGTCGCGCACTTCTCGCCGGCGTATCGCTGCGTGTCCGTCGACCTGCGCGGCCACGGCGAAAGCGACGCGCCGGAGCAGGATTACACGATCGAAGCGCTCGCGGATGACGTCGCGTGGATCTGCGACAGCGCGAATGTCGCGGACGCGGTGTTCATCGGGCACAGCATGGGCGGGACGATCGTGCTGGCGTTATCGCACGCGCGTCCGGACCTGGTGCGCGCGCTTGCGCTGTTCGACCCGGCAATCCTCTTTCCGCCCGACGTGCAGACGCTCGCCAACCAGCTCGCCGATGCGTTCGCCGCGCCAGGCGGCATGGACACGGTGCGCCAGTTTGAAGATCAGCGATTCTTCACGTCGACGAGCGACGCGACGCTCAAGCAGCGCGTCGTCGATGCCGCCTGCTGCACGCCACAGCACGTGGTGGCGTCGGCGTTCAGGAGCGTCGCGACGTGGGATGCGCGGCCGGCGCTCGAAGCCGTGCGCGTGCCGATGCTGTACGTCGGTGCGGAGCCTCAGACCGCCGATATGGCGGTGCTTCGCGAACTGGCGCCGAAGACGATGATCGGCAACACCGTGGGTTCGGGGCACTTCCACCAGCTCGAGGTGCCCGAGCAGATCAACGCGATGCTCGCGCGGTTTCTGCAGATCGCCGGGTAGGAAGAAGGCCGCCACCGTCTCCGAAATTCGCACATATGCGCCTGAATCCGCGTAAACCTCGCGGCGCGGGCGCGACGGTTGACGTACGGCCCTTGTCCTAAGCCTCTGCACACCCAACACTTAAGTACATACTAATACTTGAGTGCTTTGGGACGGTTTACCCTATGAAGAGACTACGAATCCTGGCGGCGGCCGGCGTGGCGCTGCTTACGCTCGCAGCCGCCGCCGCTTGCGGTGGCGACGATCGCTCGACACTCACCGTGTACTCCGGCCGCTCGGAGAGCCTCGTCGGGCCGCTGCTCGAGCGCTACGCCGACGAGACCGGCGCCAGGGTCGAGGTCCGATACGCCAGCACGGCCGAACTCGCCTCGACGATCCTCGAAGAGGGCGGCAACAGTCCGGCGGACGTGTACTTCGCGCAGGACGCCGGAGCGCTCGGCGCGCTCGCGAAGGAACGGCGGCTGGTGGCGCTGCCGCAGTCCATCCTGGACCTCGTCGACGCGCGATTCCGCTCCGACGATGGTCGCTGGGTCGGGATCTCGGCGCGGGCGCGCGTCGTGGCGTATAACACGAACAACGTCGATCCGGCGGATCTGCCGGCTTCGATCCTGGACTTCACGGATCCGAAGTGGAAGGGCCGCATCGGCTGGGCGCCGACGAATGGTTCGTTCCAGGCGTTCGTCACGGCGCTGCGTCTCACGCAGGGCGACGCCGGCGCGCGCGCATGGCTCGAGGGCATCGAGGCCAATGACCCCGTCGCGTTTGACGGCAACCTGCCCGCGCTCGTAGCCGTCGCGAGTGGCGAACTCGACGTCGCGTTCATCAATCACTATTACCTGTACCAGCTTCGCAGCGAGACCGACGGGAACGTCGATGCGGCGAACTACTTTCTGCCGGGCGGCGACGCGGGCGCGCTCGTCAACGTCGCCGGCGCCGGCATTCTCGATTCCGCCGACAGCAGCGAAGAGGCGGAGCGGTTCATCGAGTGGCTGCTGACCGACGAGTCGCAGCAGTACTTCGCGTCGGAGACGCACGAGTACCCGATCGTCGACGGCGTGCCGGCCGAAGCTGAGCTGGTCGCGCTGAGAGATATCCAGACGCCGGCCATCGACCTGAGCGACCTGGATGACCTCGAGGGCACGCTGGAACTGCTGAGGGATACCGGAGTCATCCCGTAGCGATGGCCGCAATCACCGTACGCACCAGGCGTCCGCTCGACATCCCGATCGCATTGATCGGGACGTCCGCGCTTGTGGCTGCGGCGATGCTGCTGCCCATTGCGTACCTGGTCGTGCGCGTGTGGAACGCCGGCGTGTTCTGGGATGAAGTGACGGCGCCAGCAACGCGCGACGCGATCGTGCGCACGGCACTTCTGGCTGCGGCGACGACGGCGGGTGCGATCGCGATCTCGCTGCCGCTGGCGTGGCTGACGACGCGCACCGACCTGCCGTTCCGGCGCGCCTGGTCCGTGCTGCTGGTGTTGCCGCTCGCAATCCCGTCGTACGTCGGGGCGTTCACGTTCATCGCGGCATTGGGACCGCGCGGGATGCTGCAGGATGCGCTGGAGCCGCTGGGCGTCGACCGCTTGCCGGAGATCTATGGCTTCTGGGGCGCGTGGGCGGCGTTGACGCTCTTCACGTTCCCGTACGTGATGATGCCGGTGCGGGCGTCGTTGCGCGGCATCGACCGCTCGATCGAGGAAGCGGCGCGCGGGCTTGGCGCGGGCAGTCTTCGCGCATTCGCGCGCGTCACGCTGCCGCAACTGCGGCCGGCGATCGCGGCGGGCGGGCTGCTGGTGGCGCTGTACACGTTGAGTGACTTCGGCGCCGTGTCGCTGCTGCGCTTCGATTCGCTGACGCGCATCATCTACGTGCGATACACGTCATCGTTCGACCGGTCGTCGGCGGCGGCGCTGGCGTTGCTGCTGGTGGCGTTGACGCTCGTCGTTGTGACGCTGGAGAGCGCGACACGTGGCCGCGCGCGGTACCACGCCACATCGCGCCATCAGCCGCCTTCCGTCGTGCGGCTGGGGCACTGGCGCTGGCCCGCGCTGGCGTTTTGCAGCTTCATCCTGACGGTGTCGCTGTTGCTGCCCGTCTCGGTGATCGCGTACTGGCTCTTCCGGGGCATCGACGCCGGCGAGCCCGTAGGCTTCGTCCGCGAAGCGGCGTACAACTCGGTCTACGCGTCAGGGTTCGCGGCGGTGGCGGCCGCGATCGCGTGCATGCCGGTGGCGATCCTGGCGGTGCGCTATCCGAGCATGCTGAGCAGCGCCATCGAGAAGATCACCTACTCGGGATTCGCGCTGCCGGGTATTTCGATCGCGCTGGCGCTGGTGTTCTTCGCCGCGAATTACGCTGAGCCGGTGTACCAGACGCTGCCGCTGCTCGTGTTCGCGTACGTCGTACGGTTTCTGCCGCAGGCATATGGCGCCGTCCGCGCGTCGCTGTTGCAGGTCAACCCCAACACAGAGACGGCGGCGCGAGGGCTCGGGCGCGGCAAGGCGTACGTCTTCTGGCGCGTGACGCTTCCGCAGGTGCTGCCCGGGGTGTCCGGAGGGGCCGTGTTAGTCTTTCTTACGGTCATGAAAGAACTGCCTGCGACACTCATTCTCAGCCCGATCGGCTTCGATACGCTCGCCACCCGCATCTGGTCCGCGACCTCGGAGGGGTTTTACACGCGCGCCGCATTGCCGGCGCTGATCCTTGTGGCATTGTCGTCCTTGCCGATGCTGTTCAGCGTATTGCGCGAGGAGCGCCGCGCATGAGCGACGGCTTCCTGCGCTGCGAGGCTGTGACGAAGCGCTTCGGCAGCGTGCCTGCGGTCGATGGCGCCTCGCTTGACGTCGAACGCGGCCACACGCTGGCCCTGCTGGGCGCGAGCGGCTGCGGCAAGACGACGCTCCTGCGCCTGATCGCCGGATTCGAGCGCCCCGATGCCGGCGTCATCGAACTGGGCGGGCGCAGGTTGAACGGTCCGGGCACCTTCGTCGCGCCCGAGAAGCGGCGCGTCGGGTTGGTGTTCCAGGACTTCGCGCTGTTCCCGCACCTGAGCGTCGCGTCGAACGTGGCGTTCGGCATGACGGGCCGCAACGGTCGCCGCGCGCGCATCGAGGAGTTGCTGGCGCTGGTCGGGCTCGAGGGCCTGGGAGCGCGCATGCCGCATCAACTCTCGGGCGGACAGCAGCAGCGCGTGGCGCTCGCGCGTTCGCTCGCGGCGGAGCCAGAGCTGATCCTGCTCGACGAACCCTTCTCGAACCTCGACTCGGCGCTGCGACAACGCGTCCGCGCCGAAGTGCGGCAGATCATCGAGACGCTCGGCACAACGGCGATCTTCGTGACGCATGACCAGGAGGAGGCGCTGAGCCTCGCCGAGCACATCGCCGTGATGATCGAGGGCCGCATCGAGCAGGTCGGGCGCCCGGAAGAGGTCTACGGCCGCCCGGCGACGCGCGCCGTCGCCGAGTTCTTGGGCGACGCTAACTTCCTGCGTGGGGAGGCGCGCGAAGGCGCCGTCACGACGTCGATCGGCGTGATTTCGGCTCCCGAATCGCCGGCGGGCGCCGTAGAAGTGATGGTGCGCCCCGAAGATCTGCTCCTGTCATCCGAAGGTGGCGCGCCCGTGGAAGTCGTGAGCCACGAGTATTACGGCCACGATCAGATGGTCACGGTGCGCCTCCAGGGCGGCTCACTCGTGAAGGTGCGCGAGATCGCCGGGCACGCGTTCACGTCGGGCCAGAAGCTCGGCCTGCAGGTGCGCGGCCGCGTCGTGGTGTTTCCGGACCGCTAAAGCTTAGACGCACTCCGGCTTCTCCCCAAGACGATCGATTAGCATATACTCATCCCCAACCCCCAAGGAGCGCATCGATGGCGAACGCAGCCACGACGAACGATCACCCCACCGACACGATCGAGGACTATCTCCAGACGATCTACAGCCTGGAGACGGAAGGCGAGAAGCCGATCTCGGCGCGGCTGGCGCGCTGGATGAACGTGACGCCGCCGACGGCGTGGGCGACCGTGCAGCGCATGCACCGCGACGGGCTGGTGGAACTGGACGAAAAGAAGGTGATCCACCTCACCGAGCACGGGCGCGAGCTGGCGATGAGCGTCGCGCGGCGCCACCGGCTCGCGGAGCGCTTTCTGACGGACGTGCTAAAGCTCGGCTGGGCGGAGGCGCACCACCAGGCGCACCAGTTCGAGCACGGCATGACGCCGCTCATCGAAGAGCGGCTCTTCAAGCTGCTCGATAATCCGATGACGTGCCCGCACGGCAGCCCGATTCCCGGCACAGGCGCGGTGCTCGGGCCCGACTGGGTGCCGCTCGACACGCTCGCGCCCGGCGATGGCGCGGTGATGAAGTTCATCTCGGAGGAGCTTGAAGAGGACACGGAACTGCTCGGCTACTTGGACCGTCACAACCTGAAGCCGGGACAGGAGATCCGGATCGTCGAGAAGGTGACGTCGACGGGGCTGATCTCGATCGATAACGGCAACGAAACGGTGTCGCTGGGGTTGGCGGTGGCGGGGCGGATGCGGGTGTTGCCGGTCGACGGGACGAGCGAATAGCGGATGAGGGACGACGAAGCAAAAACGCAAACGGCAAGAGCAATCGGGAATCATCAAGGCTACCTCGATGAGCATGCTTGGCGGTACAACCATCGCTCTGACGAGCGGGCGCAGTTTGGGACGTTACTTCGGCGGGCACTTGCGCGGTGACGCTTTCGACACCTTCCGCAAGTCCTTCATGAAGTCGCTGCGCTTGGGAACGGGAATCTCCGCGCCCTGCTTCGTGCGCTGCTTCGTCTTGTCTTCGCGCTTGCCGTTGTTCATGAGGTGAGTTGACTCCATGCCCATAGCAGAGTTGGTCGGCGTAGCGTTGCGGCTCGAACGAGCGTACGAGCACATCGATGCTCTCAAGCACGAATCGCGGATGTTCATGATGGAGCTTCCGCAGCCCTATGCCATCACCATCGATAGTGAACTCGAAGGCGGAGAGCATATCGTGAGGGCCAAAGTGTTCCGTCGCCCGCCAGCGCGTCTCGGCATCCTGGCCATCGATGCTGCGCACAACCTCCGCGCGGCACTCGACATGGTTGCGTGGGAGTTGGCCCTCAAAGGGGATGATCCGCCGCCCCGAGACGATAGCCACACAGCGTTCCCCATTTGCACTAAGCCAGAGTATTGGGAATCGAATGGCACAAAGCGGAAGATCGAGCGAATCCCCTCTGAAGCGGTTGAGGTCATCAGGTCGTTTCAGCCGTACAACCGCTCACACACCGAGCCGCCCCGTCTCAGAGTGGTGCAATCGCTGGATAACTGGGGCAAGCACAAAGCTATACCAGAGATCACGAGTTTCTACATCGGACGCCTCACCATCCTGTCCGGATATGAACTCATCTCGTTCAACACCCGTGCGTTCGAGGACGGCGACGAAGTAGGCCGCGTCCGACGGATTGGCCCGCGGAATGATACGAATGAGCGCTTCCACGCGGAGGCCCTGTGCCACGTAGGGTTCTCTGTTGATGGCCCCGCGTATGGCTGGCCCATCGACTTCCTTGAGAACGCCTACAAGACGATCAGTGACGAGATAGTGCCAGCCTTCCAGCGATTCTTTGAGATCGTGCCGGGTAACTAGCCTGCCAAGCGTTTGCATGTTGACTCCTTAGTCCTTATACAGACAAAGGATAATTGCAACAGCCAACCGTCAATGGCGAACAGCGAAACAGCCAACAGCACAACAGAAAGACCACAGAGGCGCACGTCACAGGAGCTACGCAATGATTCCTGCGCAGCCTTTCGGGAAGACCGGGCACCACAGCACGAAGATCATCTTCGGCGCGGCGGCGATGTGGGGCGCGAGCGATGCTAGCGAGACGGCGCCGGTGCTCGACGTGCTGCTGCGATACGGCATCAACCACATCGACACGGCCGCGAGCTACGGTCGCTCGGAGCGCCGCGTCGGCGAGTGGATGGGCGCGCATCGCGACAAGTTCTTCCTCGCGACGAAGACCGGCGAGCGCACGTACGAAAAGGCGCGCGACCAGTTTCGACATTCGCTCGAGCGGCTGCAGGTGCAGAGCGTCGACCTGCTGCAACTGCACAATCTCGTCGATCCCGGCGAATGGGAGACGGCGCTGGCGCCCGGCGGCGCGCTCGAAGCGGCGGTCGAAGCGCGCGACGCGGGCCTGACGCGCTTCATCGGCGTGACCGGGCACGGCGTTACGGTCGCGGCGATGCACCTGCGCAGCCTCGAGCGCTTTCCGTTCGACTCCGTGCTGCTGCCGTACAACTACGTGATGATGCAGAACCCGCAGTACGCCGCCGACTTCGAGCAGCTCTCGAAGCTGTGCGCGGAGCGCGGCGTCGCCATGCAGACGATCAAGGGCATCACGCTCGGCCCGTGGAGCGATGAGCAACAGCGCACGCACACGACGTGGTACGAGCCGCTGACGGAACAGCGCGACATCGACCTCGCAGTGAGCTACGTGCTCGGCCGCGACGGCATCTTCCTGAACACCGTCGGCGACCTCTCGCTGCTGCCGCGCGTGCTCGACGCCGCGTCGCGCGCTTCCGGGCGGCCGGCGGACGCCGACATGCGCTCGCTCGTCGCGAGCCGCGCCATGACGCCGCTGTTCGTGTGAGTGGAGTTCCAAGTCTTAGGTTTAAGTTCTAAGTGCGTCGTTCAATGATGATGCGCTTCGCCCAGGATCGCGTCTTCGCGCACGCGCATGTTGCGCTCGTCATCGGCGATCTCGTGGTCGTAGCCGAGCAGATGCAGAATGCCGTGCACGAGAAGATGCGAAACTTCGTCCTGCAGCGACAGTCCGTACTCCTCCGCCTGGCGACGCGCCGTATCGATCGAGATGATGACGTCGCCGAGATGCGGCGACGCTTCAGCCGGACGCGCGAAGCCGTCGCCTTCCGTCTGCGAGAATGACAGCACGTCGGTCGGCGCGTCGATGCCGAGGTACTCGCGGTTGAGCGCCTGCACCATGGCGTCGCCGGCGAGCACGATGCTCAGTTCCGACGGCTTCACGACATCCTCCGCCTCGAGCACACGATGCGCGAGCCGCTCCAGTTCATGCGCATCGACGCCCGCTTCGCGCGCGTCCGACTGGAACTCGATGACGTAGCCGCTCATGCACGGATCGTATGTCGTGGGCGTGAGCGGAGCCAGTGCGGGGCGGTGCGGGCGCCGCCCGTTCGTCGCGACGCTGAAGCGGCCGCCGCCGGCCGCATCAGCCCACAATCGGTGAGAAGGAGGTGGATACTCCGCATCCGCGCCGGCGCCCGCACGGACGATCTACGTGCGGGTGAGTGCGCCGGTTCTTGAGCCGCGTGCCCCGGCACGATGTGGAGGGCCTCGCTACGGGGCGTCCGCCGCGTGCTGGGACCGGCGCGATGCAGAAACGGTCTGCCCGAGGTTCTTCGGGCCATCGCTGAGCGTGGCGGCCTCCGCGGCGGAGAGTGACTTCTTCAACTGGCCAAACGCGAAGTTGTGCTCACCCGTCGTCGCGTCGACCGGGATCGTCGCGAGCAGTTGTTCGACGGTCATCGCCTTCGCGCCGGCGATGGCGTAGAGCTTGAAGATCGCGCCCAAGCCGATGCCCCGGGCGTGCAGTGCGGTGACCTCGTCGGGTTGCACGCCGTAGGCTTCTGCGATGATCGCGGCCATGTCGACCGGCGTCTCGCCGTCCTCCTGCTGCTCCTGGAGGTTGCTGCTTACCGCCGTCTCGTGATCCGCCGCGTCGCTGCGCCGTTCCAGCGCCACCGCCGCTGCGTGCTCATCGCTGCGCCCGCGGTCGGAGAACGCGTAGGCGCTGCCGCCCGCGAGCATCGCGACGAGCGCGAGCGCAGCTACGCCGCTCCCGATGATCCAGCCCTTGGTCATGAGCATCCTCCGTTTGGTTAACGACTCAAGTGTCGGATCCGCGACGGGCGCGCGTCAACCCCGGATGGCGCGCAAAAGCCGGTTCGGCGTGTCGCGAGTCAAGAAACGAGGCTGGCGCGCCGGTCGCCTCACCCCGCCCCTCGCGCGGGAACATCCGCGTCGCGGACGCAGCTAAGGCGGCAACTCGCCACACCCCACCCCCCTGTGCGCGGGAACATCCGCGCGCGGACGCAGCTAAGGCTACGTCCCTACGATCGGGTCGATCGCGACGATGGCGTGGGACAACGACTTGCTGGAGCTACGTCCCTACTATCGCGTTCGATCGCGGAGACCGCGTGGGGAATGACTTGCGCGATCAGACGTCCTGGCGGTTTTCGATCGCGCGCGAGAGCGTGACGTCATCGGCGTACTCGAGGTCGCTGCCCATCGGCAGGCCGCGCGCGAGCCGCGTCACGCGGACGCCGAGCGGCGTCAGCAAGCGGCTCACGTACATCGATGTCGCTTCGCCTTCCAGGTTGGGGTTCGTCGCCATGATCACTTCGTGCACGGAGCCGCCTCGAATGCGCGCCAGCAACTCGTTGATCTTGAGATCGTCGGGGCCAATGCCGTCCATCGGGGAGATGACGCCGTGCAGGACGTGGTAGCGCCCGTGAAAACCCCGCGTGCGCTCGACGGCGAGAATATCGAGCGGCTCCTCGACGACGCAGATGACCGAGCGGTCGCGGCTGTCGTCGCGGCAGACGGAGCAGGGGTCCTCTTCGGTGACGTTCTGACACGTCGAGCAGAGGACCGTGCGCTCCTTCAGGTCGATGACGGCCTGGGCCAGCGCGAGCGCTTCGTCCGGCGGGATGCGCAGGAGATGGTACGTGAGGCGCTGTGCGCTCTTGGGGCCGATGCCCGGGAGCTTGTGGAACTCTTCGATGAGCTTGGCGACGGGTGCGGGTGCGGCGGTGAGCGGTTCGTTCATCGGATGCGGCCGGTTCCGGCGCTCCGATGCGCGGGTGGCGCATGTGGCAGGCCGGTCGCGACGCCGTCTCTTCCTAGGGCTGCAAACCCGGTACGCCGCCGATGCCGAGGCTCCCCGCGAGTCCGGCAAGCTGCGACATCTGCATCGACTGCACCTTCGCGAGCACCTCGTTGAGCGCCGCCGTCAGCATGTCCTCTAGCATCTCCGGGTCATCGGGATCGATCACTTCCTTATCGATGTGGAGCGAATCGATCTTCATGCCGCCGGTCACGGTGACCTTCACCATGCCGCCACCGGCCGAGCCTTCGGCTTTCTGCTCGGCCAGATCCGACTGCGCCTTCACCAGGCGCTCCTGCATCTGCGCGAGCTTCGCCATCATGTCGCGGTTCATGGCCATGGGCCGGGGCTCCCTACTCGTCCGTCACGATCTTTGCGCCGTGGTTCTGCACGGCGTGCTGCACCAGCGGGCTCTTCGATACCGGCTTCGCGGACTTCTCGACAATGATACATCGCAGCGTCACCGGCGCGCCGAGCAACTCCGACGCGATCGCTTCGTATTGCTTGCGGTTCGCCGCCTGTTCGACTTCCTTCTTGTGATGCGCATCCTGGTAGAAGCCGAGCGTAAGCACGCCGTCCTCGAACGACACCGCGTGGCACGAACCGTTGAGCAGCGCGTCGAGCTTCACCGTGCGCTTGCGGGCTTCCGGCCGCAACTGCGCATCGACGAACGAAGCGAGATCGATGCTGCCGTTCGACGTCTTGCCATTCGCAGCCGCGGGCGCGGCGGCGTGCGTCGTCGGAGCCGCAGGTTCGACGGGCTCGTCCGCCGCCTCCGGGATCACCGGCGAGGTGCTGCCAACCATCTTCGCGATGTCTTCGGGCGAAGCGCCCGTGATGTTGTCCTTGCGCAGGTCGGCCGGCACACGGTCGGCGGCGGGCTTCGTCGCGGGCGCTGGTGGCGTCGGGCGCGCGGGCGCGGGACGCGCGTTTGCCTGCGGGCGGTTCGAGAACTCCGGCACCCGCGTCGGTGGCGGCTGCCGCTGCGCCTGTGGGCGCGCCGCCGGCTCCGGCGCCGAGCGCACCGATACGTCGGGCGCCACGGTCGATTCGGCGAGCGCGATCTCGAGCGGCAGCGGCGACAGCGGGTCCTGTCGCAGATCCGCCTGGCTGAGCAGCTTCAATACTTGCACGATCTTGTCGCGCGACACGTTCTCGACGCTCGCGCGCGCGTCCTGCACCTGCTCGGGCGTCAGCAGGCCGCCTGCCTCAGCGCCCGCTTGCACGAGCAGCAGTTCGCGGAGGCGCAAGAGCACTTCCTTCTGGAACTGGATCAGGTTGCGCCCATCGTCGCGCACGGCGTTGACGATCTGGAGCGCGCGCGCCAGGTCGCCCTTCACCGCCGCGAGCGCGACATCGCTCGAACGTTCGTCGGCGACGAGACCGAGGCCTTCGCGCACCGCTTCGAGCGACGCGTCGGCGCCGTAGGAGTCGCAGATCTGTTCGAGCAGGTTGATCGCGTCCCGCAGGCTGCCGGTCGCGGCGCGCGCGATCAGCTCGAGCGCCTCGCGCGGGATGTGCAGGTCTTCCTGCTGCGCGATGTACTCCAGCCGGTCGGTCGTCGCCGACAGGGGGATGCGTTTGAAGTCGTGCCGCTGGCAGCGCGATACGATCGTCGCCGGCACCTTGTGCGCGTCCGTCGTCGCCATGATGAAGACGATGTGCGGCGGCGGCTCTTCCAGCGTCTTCAGAAGCGCGTTGAACGCCGGGTCGGTGAGCATGTGCACCTCGTCGATGAGGTAGACCTTGTGCGCCAGCGCGCCGCCGGTCGGCGCGTAGCCGATCTTGTCGCGGAGCTGGCGGATCTCTTCGACGCCGCGGTTGCTGGCGCCGTCCATCTCGACCAGGTCCAGCGCGCGTCCCTCGTCGTACGCCACGCACGATGCGCAGGCGTTGCACGGCTCGCCGGGGCTTTTCTTCTGGTCGACGGCGTTCTTCTCGCAGTTGATCGCCTTCGCGAGCAGCCTGCCGACAGTCGTCTTGCCGGTGCCGCGCGGCCCGGAGAACAGGTAGGCGTGCGACACCTTGTGCGATGTCAACGCGTTGATCAGCGTGCGCGTGACGATCTCCTGACCGGAGACGTCGGCAAAGCGCTGCGGGCGCCATTTTCGATAGAGAACTTCGGTCGGCATGCGGGCTCCGAAATGCGGTCAACCGATGGGGTACGGGCAGTATAAGTCAGCCCGCCGCGAGGTGGAACGCCTGTGCGAAAACCCGCCATAACGTGCGATCGGGAACGATGTGCGACGGGCGGCGCCGTTCGTTACTTGGGACGGCGAGGGCACTGGCTGGAGTCGTCGAACTCGCCGGTGGCCTGCACGAGGCCGCAGGCCGAGCAGATGCGGCCGAGGGCGATGGCCGTCCAGCGGTGCGGGTTGGCAGGGAGCTTCCTCGGCGGCTTGGGGTCAGCGGGCACCGGGCGTCCTCTCGGGTAAGCGGGTGACGTCAAGTACAGGATTGCGATTTCATCGCAGTATCGCAAGTAGACATTGCGATTCCGTTTCACGGCCATCCAGGTTGAATCCGCGGTTCCACGAGGCAAATCGTGCCTGCAATGCAGCCGAATGCTCTCCGATGTTGCTGTGATGGTTTTGAGATGGTGTCGAGGGCGATGATCCCGCAAGATGCGGCGTAACGCTCTTTTGATAGGCGGTGCTGGATCGGCAGGTATGACCCTTCCCACACCCTTGCGCAGCATCCGGGCGCGCCTCGCCGTCATCATCGTGCTGGCGATGACGGCGCTCGTCGGATTCTTGGTCTACCAGGCGGTGCAGGACCGCTCGGACGAAAAGGTTCGCGCGCACGATGATCTTCAGCGTCTCGCGGTGTTCGCGGCGCACGCGGAGCGCGAACGCTTCGAAGCGACGGAACGGCTGCTGAAGCTCGTGACGGCGGCCGAGGCCCTGCGCAACGTCGCGCAGGATCCCACCAACCAGGAATACTTCGATGGCTGCACGCGGTCGCTGTTCATCATCGACCAGTTGTTGCCGGGCACGCGCTCGTCGCTGTACGACACCTCCGGCAACGTGCTGTGCTCCAGCCGCGCCGCTGAGCGCGGCGAATTCAGCGCCGCCGATAGCCCCTGGTTCACGACAGCCGTCGAGCGGCAGGACTTCGCCACCGGTGGCTTCGAGTTTCATCCTCAGACGGGCGAGCCGGGACTGACGTTCGGCCTTCCGCTGCAGGATGCAACCAGGACAAACGTCGTTGCCTACCTCTCGTCGCAACTCGAGGTGAGCGAGACGGCGGAACTGCTCGAAGGCAACAACCTTCCGAACAGCGGCCGGCTCTCGGTGGTCGATGCGAACGGCATCGTCATCAACTCCTCGGGGTTCCCACCCGGCGAGGCGCTGCCGTGGTTCCCGGCGGCGTTCGGCAATCTGTCTACCTACCTGGATGCGGAAGTACTGGAAGGTCAAGGCCGCACAGGCGCCGGCGTCCGCATCACGGATGGAGGCGACGCGCTGGTCGCGGTCGTTGTTTCCGGCGATACGGACGCCCTGGTGACGCCGCTGTTCGAATCGTTGAGGAACGACCTGCTGCCGGTGGCGATCGTCACGCTGTTGACCCTCATCGCTGTATGGATGCTCAGCCACCAGTGGATCGTGCGCCCCGTCGGCTCGCTGGTCCGCGCGAGCGATCGGCTGGCCGCCGGCGAACTGGGCGCGCGCGCGGAAGTCGTCGGAGGCGTGAGCGAATTCCAGCGACTGGCGGCGGCGTTCAACGAGATGGCCGATACCCGCGAGCGCGCCAGCGAGGCGAAAGACGAATTCCTCGGCCTCGTGTCCCATGAGTTGAAGACGCCGATCACGACGACGCTGGGCAACGCGGAGATCCTGCGCTATCGCGGCGAGCAGCTCGACCCGGAGTTGCGCCAGACAGCGCTCGACGACATCCACGAGAGCGCGCTGCGTCTTGCATCGCTCATCGACAACTTGCTGGTGCTGGCGCGGCTCGAGCGCGGCGTCGCGCTGGAGACCGAGCCGCTGGCGTTGATGCGCATGGCGCAGGAAACCAGCGACCAGCTATTGCGAAGCCATCCAGACCGGCACGTCGTCGTGCGCGGCGAGAGCAAGGTCCTCGCGCTCGGCGGCGAGACGTACGTCGAACAGGTGGTGCAAAACCTCATCGCCAACGCGGTCAAGTACAGCCCGCACGATGAACCCGTCGAGGTGGTCGTCGAGGACGACGGCGGCATGGCGGTCGTGCGCGTGCTCGACCGCGGCCCCGGCATCGAGGAGGCAGAGCGAGAGGCGATCTTCGAGCCGTTCTACCGGTCCGAGCGCACGGCGGCGGCGGCGGAAGGTATCGGCATCGGCCTGTCCGTATGCCGCAGACTGATCGAAGCCATGGGCGGCACGATCTGGTATTCGGAACGGCCCGACCGCGGCGGCGAGTTCGCGTTCAGCCTGCCGCTCGTCCCGGTGGAAGAGAACCTGCGCGTCCTTGACGACGAGCAGCTCAAGGTCGTCACTGCGTGACGGACGAGTCGTAAGTGTTCAGTGTTGTAAGTTTTAAGTAGGACGTCGGGGCGGTCACACCACCACGCGTAGCAACCCGAAGCGCACGCTCCGAAAGCGGAAAGTAGGGACGTAGCTTTAGCTGTGTCCGCGCGCGGATACTCCCGCGCGCACGGGCGGGGGCGACGTGCCTCGATTGCCCGACTTCACTTAAGACTTACAACTGAAAACTGACAACTAACTGCAGACTTACAACTGACAACTCGCCCCTCACACCTGCTCGAAGTAGCGGCGGCGCTCCCATTCGGTGACGGCGCGGCTTCCCTTGTCCACCTCCCACCGCCGCATGGCGACGTAGTGGTCGACGAAGGCGTCGCCGAAGCAGTCGCGCGCCAGGCTGCTCGCTTCGAAGAGCGCTATCGCCTCGCCGAGCGTGGCGGGCAGCGGCGTAAGGCCTTCTGACTTGTACACGTCGGACTGCATCGGCGGCGGCGGCGCCAGGTTGCGCTCGATGCCGGACAGGCCGCCGGCGATGCACGCGGCGAACCCCAGGTACGCGCAGACGTCGGCGCCCGGCGTGCGGTTTTCGACGCGCATGCCGGTCGCGTTCGGCGCGATCGCACGGATCGCCGCCGTGCGGTTCTCGATGCCCCACGTCGCTGCCGTCGGCGCCCAACTGCCCGCGACGTAGCGCTTGTACGAATTGATGTTCGGCGCGTAGAGCGCCATCAACTCCGGCAGAGTTTCGAGCAGTCCGGCGGCAAACGACGACATCACCGGCGCGATGTGGTGCTCCGCCGCACCGTCCCAGAACGCGTTCGCGCCGTCGCGCCAGAGACTGACGTGCAGGTGGCCGCTGCATCCGTCCATGTCGTCGGCGTACTTGGCCATGAATGTCGGAGTACAGCCTGACTGCGCGAGGATCTCCTTCGCGCCGGACTTGAAGAGCATGCCGCGGTCCGCCGCTTCGAGCGCCGGCGCGTACCGCATATTCATCTCGTACATGCCTTCTCCGTGCTCGCGGTTATAACCTTCGATCTCGATGCCGTACGCGTCCATGTAGCGCCGCACCGCGCCGACGACCGGCTCGTCGATGCTGGCGTGGCTGATCGAGTAGCAGTTGAGGCCGGGATTGAGCGGGCTGATGCCCTGCGGCGCAGGGGCGTAGTCCTTCTCGCGCAGGGACTGCTGGTCCTCGCGGAAGATGCGGAACTCGTACTCGGCCGCCATCTCGGCGCTGTAGCCGAGTTGCGCGGCGCGGTCGACCATACGGCGCAGGACGGCGCGCGGCGACTGCTGCACGACGTCGCCGTGCTCGTCGTAGACGTCGCAGATGACGGCTGCGGTCGCCGGCTCCCACGGCACGATGCGGAACGTCGCGAGGTCGGGGCACAGCAGCACGTCGGCGAAGCCCGTATCGGCGCTGCCGAGCGCGAGCTTGCGGCCCGTGATCACCTCTTCGGCGATGTCCCAGCCGAAGATCACGTCGCACTGCGCGAAGCCGGGGCCGTCGCAGCCGGCGAGGAACTGCTTGGTGGAGACGCGCTTGCCGCGGTAGACGCCATCCATGTCGGGTGTACCGATCTTCACGGTCTCGACGCCGTGGTCGCGGATCAGGCGAGCGATGTCATCGCGGGTCATGGTGGGGAGCATGATATACGGTTCGTCAGTTGTCAGTTGTCAGTCGTCGGTCGTCAGTCGTCAGTGGAGACGGGGCCGCCGACTCTTCGAGCCACGCCGCAGCCGCAGCGCAGGTGGAGAACAGCCGCCCTCGGCTGTTGCGCGGCGCAGCCGCGAATCCGCGACCACTTACAACTGATTACTGACCACTGAAGACTAAAAACCTACTTCTGCGCCTTGAAGGCCTCGAGTTCGGCGCCGATGTCAACGTACTTGTCGGCGACGGCTTTCAGTTCCGCCGATGCGGTCTCGCTGAAGGCGGCGACCTCGACGCGGACGCCGCGGCTCGCGATCAGCTCGACGAGGCGCCGGAAGTCGCCATCGCCCGACATCAGCACCACGACGTCGAGGCGGTCCGACATCGTCAGGATGTCGATCGCCAGTTCGATGTCGAAGTTCGCTTTCATCGAACCGTCGGCGAAGCGCTTCAGCGGCTTCGTGACAATGCGATAGGGGTGCCCCATGAAGTGGTGCACAAAGCGCTGCTGCTCGAGCTTCGCCTGCGGGTCGTCGGTGATCGGCGCGTAGGCGCTCGCGCGTACGAGTTGGCGGTCGCGCGTGAAATAGTCCAGCACACGGCCGAAGTCGAGCGTGACGTTGCGGCGCTCCGCCGCGTAAATCACGTTCGGGACATCGACGAACAGCGCGACGCGCGGATGCGACGTCATTGCCGGGCGGTGCGCCACCTGGCCCTGCAGGTCGCCGACGGTCTGTTGCAGGTTGCGGATCGCGGCGGTGACGTCTTTCGCGAAGGCCTCGAGCGTCGACACTTGGCGGGCGATCAGGATTTCGAGCGTCGCCGGCTCGGCGAGCGCGTCTGCCTCTTCGACGTCGACGCCGTCTACTTTGGCGCCGGGCTTCTTGCGGCCGCGGCCGCCGCGCGTGCCACGGCGGCGCTTCGTGGGGGCCGCGCCGTTGGCGTCGGAATCTGCGTCCTCGGACTCAGAGCTTGCTTGCGAGGAGGCCTTCGGCGCCGGGACATCCAGCGGCAGCGATGCTGCTTCGGCGGCCCAGTCGCGCCGTGGCGGGCGCGCGGGTGCGCGTCGCGTGCGGGTGCGCGGTGTTTTTTCGGTAGTCGTGGCGGGTTCCTTTTCGATTTTGGGGGGCGCCGGGGGCGCCTCGTCCGCGGTCTTGGACTTCCGCGTATCGCGGATCGTCTTGCGCGGCCTGTTGAAGAATTTGACCAATGCTTATGCCCCTGCGGCGTACTCTAGCACACTGCACCGCGCCGCCACTTGCTTCGCGACGGCGAGGAATGCCTGCGCCTGCAGGCTCTCCGGCGCGGCGTGTACGATGGGCTCACCCTCATCCGAGGCCTTGCGCGTCGCCGGGTCGATCGGCAGTTCGCCGAGGAACTCCAGCCCGAGATCTTCGGCGGCCGAGCGGGCGCCGCCGTGACCGAAGATCTCCGTGCGCTCGCCGCAGTGCGGGCAGGCGAAGTAGCTCATGTTCTCGATGATGCCGAAGATTGGCACGTTCAGCTTGTCGAACATCGACACGGCCTTCGCGGCGTCTTCCAGCGCGACGTCTTGCGGCGTGCTGACGACGACGACGCCGGAGATCGGCGCTTCCTGCGCCATGCTCATCGAAGCGTCGCTGGTGCCCGGCGGCAGGTCGATCAGCAGGTAGTCCAACTCGCCCCAGTCGATGTCGTGCAGCAACTGGCGCACCGCCGTCCCGATCATCGGGCCGCGCCAGACGACGGGCGTGCCGCGCGGCAGCACGAAGCCGATCGAGCAGACCTTCACGCCGTAGCGCTCTTCGACGCGCAGTCCGCCGGCCTCGACCTGCGCGCCCTGGCCGATGCCCATCATCGTCGGGATGTTCGGGCCCGTGATGTCGGCGTCCATCAGTCCGACGCGCGCGCCGAGGCGCGCCATCGCCACGGCGAGATTCGCCGCCACCGTCGACTTTCCGACGCCGCCCTTGTTGCTGGCGACGGCGATGATGTTGCGCACGCCTTCGATCGGGTGCTGGCCGCCGGGGCGGTGCTGCGCGACGTTCGCCTCCATCGTGACGTTCGCCTCGCGCACGCCGGGAAGTTGCAGCAGCAGTTCGCGCGCCTCGGTCTCCATCTTGTCGCGCACCGGGCACGCCGGCGTCGTGAGGACGATGCGCACGCTGACGGTGTCGCCATCGATGTCGGGCTTCTGCACGAACCCGAGCGAGACGATGTCACGGTGCAGGTCCGGGTCTTCGATCTGGCTGAGCGCGCGCAGGACGTCCTGTTCTGTGATGCTCATGCGTTACCTCTGTTCTGGGCGAGCACGCTGGCGGCGATCACGTAGCGGCAGCACATGGCGCAGCCGTCTTCCGGCCGCATTTCGAGGCGCACCTCCGCGCCGAAGACCTCCGAGAGGAAGGTCTGGTGCCACTCGCAGGGGCCGCTGCCGACGTTCTCGCGAATGATGCAGTTGAAGTCCCGAAGCTCGAATCCGTCCTCGTGCTCGTGGAACTCCGCGAAGCCCCCGTACGTCTTCAGGATAGCGACCACGCGCTCCATCTTGTCCAATCCGACGGCCGCAGCGACATCGGCGCGGTGCCGGTTGGCGAGGGCGCGGGCGGCGCGGCGGACCAGGGCGTTGCGGCGCTCCACCGGTGCCGGACCGGCGACCTCGCCGGGTTCCAGCGCTCCCGCCTCTTCGATGAGCAATGCGACGAGGCGGTCGTAGCCGTCGGAGATGCGGCGGTGACCCTCGTCGGTGAGGCGGTAGCGGAAGTGAGGGCGGCCCGTCGCGCGGCGCACCTCATCCGCCTGCACCAGGGCGTCGCGCTCGAGGGCCACCAGGTGCTGGCGGACGGTCATAGAAGCGAGGCCGATGGAGGTGGACAGATCGTCGACGGTGGCGCCGTCGGAGCGTTTTAGGAGGGTGAGGATCTCGGTTTTGGTCGAATGCATAGATAGAAATCGAACGTTTGCGCTCCCAGTATAGCTACGATTCAGCTTAGCAGGGATGGAAATGTGGCTAATTTGTAAAGGTTTTCCAGTAAAAACCGGAGGTAGCTTGACGGGGTAAAAAGTAGTGCGCCATAATAGGGCTCCAGAACCCGCTCCAGCACGTAGGGAAGGTGACGAGCGTTGGGGGATGGAAGGAGGCGCGATGAGTGACGTGGCAGTGCAGGAGACCCAGGAGACCGGTGAGGTACAGGCGGTCTGCGTCCATCGCTGGGTGATCGAGAGCCCGAACGGGGCTACCAGTCACGGCACGTGCCGGAACTGTGGCGCCGAAAAAGAGTTCCCGAACTCGGCTGAGGACTACCTCTGGGAGCGCGACGTCCCGCAATCGCGCTGGACCGGGCGCTCCGACTGGAAGCCCAGCTCAGAGGGATTCTAAGCCGCCAGCGTCACAATCGAATAGCACCGCCAGGGGCCGCGCTCGCGCGGCCCCTTTGGCTCCCCATCGGCCACCGCGCGGTTCAAGGCGCCAGCGGCCGACCGGGAAGTGGGGACGCTTAGCGGCGCGGGCGCGCGACCCTTACCAACGCGAGCGAGCCGGCACCAACCACCAGTGCGGCGGCGGCCAGTCCTAGGAATGCAATTCGGTTGATGCCCGTGTCCGTTGCACCGCCGCCCGTGCCGGGTAGGACGTCCGCCGAAACACGCGTCCCAGTGGCAACAACCATGCAGCTCTCGGCGCGAAAGTTCGCGCTGAATCCGGCGACCACGACGCCGTCGGCGTCCCGCGCCGTGATCTCGAGCGGGTCGTAGCTGATCACCAACCACCGATCCGCGACCGGGAGCGACGGAAGCGGGAGAACGAACGATGTCGCCGTTCCCGGCAGGGTCTCGTCGAGCGTGAGTTGCTCTCGCCGGACCTGCGAAACAGGTCCGCAGACGTTACTTGCGTTGATGTTGATCGCCGAGACGCGGCCGGTAATCGATATCGATGCAGCTCCCGGAACCGGGGGCCATGTGATGCCCTCGTTGGTCAGGGCGGCGTTGATTTTCGCGATAGGCGGAGGCGTAGCCACCGTGGTCGGGGTAACAGCCAGGCTGGGAGTCTCAGCCTGACCAGCTTCCAAGCGACCAGGCGCAGCGGCTTGCGCGAGTGCTATCAATATGGCCGCGAGCAAGGTAATCGAGAAGATCGCCAATAGCGGCGCCTTCATAGGTGTGATGCTCCTACTTCAAAAGATTAGGGATTGACAAACTGAATGGAACGCGGACACACCTGTTGATTCCCTCACGAGACTTGGCCCCGATAACGAGACACTGGGCAGATAATCTCGCGCCTGAACCGCCGCGGATCGGGGCAGCTAACGCCAGTTCACGAGCCCCAGGGTTCCGAGGAGGAGACATGAAAGAGCGTCGCCTCCGGTTCTGCAGCGAGAACCTCTTCGAGGAGCGCGATCGCCTTCTGGACCGTCGGCAGCGCCTCCTGACGCTCGAGTGCGGCCCGGTCCTCGAACACCTCAAAGGCAATGAACGAATCGGGGTCAGAGAGGTCGCGGCCCATGTCGAAGCTGACAACGCCGTGCAGAATCCGGCTCGCGGCGACGACTTCGCGGAAAGCCGCCATCGCTTCTTCACTCTTGTCGGGCTGACACTGCACCTTGAAACGGACGACGATCACTGCCTACCTCCAGACCTGAGCTTACCCCAGTTTCCCGGACTGCTTGCTTCTTGGCGCATCGTGCCGCACTGCTCCTGCTCGTGAGCGCAGCAATGATAGCCCAGTATCCTCAGGCTGGGGGAGCAGCCGAGGAGGAGCCAGCCCCTACTCCTGCTGAAACACCCACCGCGCTGGCCGAACCGCCGGAGCCGAGCCCAGCGAAGGTCTGCGATTCCCCGCGGCCAGACAGGATAGATCCCAACAGGTTGACGGCGGCCCAGCGCGGCCCTCTTACTACGCCTATCGAGGAATCTCAGGCAAACAAGGGCCGGACTTGCGGCGCACGCAGGGTTGGCCGCACCAATCAGTTGAACAGAGCCTACTTCGAGCTCAGCCGGTGGCGCGAGACGAAGTTCCGCATACGCTCCATGGCCTGCTCGATCTGGTCGTAGCTCTGCGCGTAGCAGATGCGCACGTGGCCGGCGCCGCCCTCCCCGAACGCCGAGCCGGGGATGACGGCGACGCGTTCTTCCATCAGCAGGCGTTCGGCGAAGGTCTCGTCGTTCATGCCGGTGCCGCCGATCTTCGGGAAGGCGTAGAAGGCGCCGTGGGGCTCGGCGCACGGCAGGCCCATGGCGTTGAGCGCGTTCACGACGAGTTTGCGGCGGCGATCGTACTCGCTGACCATGCCGCGCACGTCTTCTTCGCCGTGATTGAGCGCCTGCAGCGCCGCGAACTGTGCCGGCGTCGGCGCCGACATCATGACGTACTGGTGTACCTTCATCATCGCTTCGGTCAGTTCGTTGCGCGCGCAGGTGTACGCCAGGCGCCAGCCCGTCATGGCGTACGCCTTCGAGAAGCCGCCGAGCAGGATCGTCCGCTCACGCATGCCCGGCAACGACGAGAAGCACACGTGCTCGGTCTCGTAGACGAGGCGGTCGTAGATCTCGTCGGAGATCACGAACAGGTTGTGCCGCTCGACGATCTCGGCGATCCGCAGCATGACGTCGCGCGAGAGCACGGCGCCCGTAGGATTCGCCGGGTAGCCGATGAGCAGCGCCTTCGTGCGCGGCGTGATGCGCTGCTCCAATTCGGACGGGTGCAGCGTGAAGCCGTCGGCGGCGTGCGTCGGGACATGCGTGTACGTGCCCCCGGCGATCTGGACGCACGGCAGGTATGCGACGTAACCGGGATCGGGGCTCAGCACCTCGTCGCCGGGGTCGATGATCGCTTCCAGCGCGATGTTCAGCGCCTCGCTGACGCCGGCCGTCACGATGATCTCGGTGCCGGGGTCGTAGCGGACGCCGTACAGGCGAGAGAGGTGGCGCGAGATCGCCTGCCGCAGCGCGACGAT
Source organism: Dehalococcoidia bacterium (assembly GCA_040902535.1). Classification (NCBI taxonomy): domain Bacteria; kingdom Bacillati; phylum Chloroflexota; class Dehalococcoidia; species Dehalococcoidia bacterium. Next base: position 53,531 of record JBBDXD010000019.1, read on the forward strand.
GCCGTAGTTCGACGTGTAGTACGTCTCGCCGTCCTCGATCGACTTGATCGCTGCCCGCCGGATGTGGTCCGGCGTGACGAAGTCGGGCTGGCCGACGCCGAGTGAAATGACGCCGTCCATGCTGGCCAGGAGGTCAAAGAAGCGTCGAATGCCGGACGAGGGAATCGCCTGGACGTGCTGGGAGATGTTTCCCCGGTGGGTGACGCCTTCGTGCATGCGCTCAGGCCGTCAGGCCCGGTCCTTCCTCCTGGCGGCTCGATGTGGCGCCGGCGCAAAGGGGATGCCGGACCAGAGATCGAGTTCCGGCACATAATACAACAGCAACAGCGAACCATCCTGAAGCCGCACGCGGAAGCCGATCCGCTCCTCTTCGCGCCACGCGGCGAGCACTTCTTCGACGCTCAGGCGCTGCCCTTCGCGCAGCACCCATTCGGGGCGCTCCGGGTACGACGCGCCCGCGTAGGCGCCGACTTCGACGGCGAACGCACGCAGGCCCGCTTCTTCGCCGTTGTCGATGGGTGGAGCGCCCTGCGCGCCGCGATCCGTCATCCCTTCGGGCCGTATTTGAGCACGACGATGCCGGTGCTGAAGGTGGTCGTGTCCTTGAGTGTCAGGTGCGTGGTGTCGATCCCTTCGAACAGGCGCTGACCGCCCCCGACGGCGACGGGAAACAGCCAGAAGTGAAACTCATCTACCAGGTTGTGTTCCATCGGCGCGCGGTCGAACACGCCCGTGCCGAACTTCAGCAGATTCTTCCCCGGCCGCTCCTTGAGCGTTGCGACCTCGCCCGCCACGTCACCGCCGATGATGCTGGCATTCCACGTGGCGTCCTTCAGCGTGTTCGACGCCACGTACTTCGGCATGGCGTTCATCTTGTCCGCCATTTCGTCGCCGCTGCGCGATGGCCACGCCTGCGCAAAGACCTCGTACGTCACGCGCCCGAGCAGCAGCGCATCCGCATCGAAGAGCAGGCCGCGCGCGTAGTTCGCGTGCTCGTCGTTCCAGTACGGCGGCCCCCATTCCTGAGGTGAGCCAATCACGCCGTCGAGGGTCACGAACGTCGATTCAACCAGTTTTCGCACTTCAGGGCTCCTTCATCCGTTGCAAACACCGCGGCTGTCCTTGCATCCCCAACGCCGACAACATCCGTTACGCGTTGGCGATCGTGTATGCCCCGTCATCGATGCGCACTTCGACGATAGATCCCCGCTCGAAGTCCATGCGGTCGCGGAAGTGGTTCGCCTCGAGATGATAGTGCTGGTGCGGCGGCGGCACGCAGTCGCAATCTTCGGCGACGATGCGCGTGAGAAAGCGCGCGCCGCCGACGCTCACCGCGAATTCGCGCATGGGCGGCGGAAAGCGGTGCCAGCGGGACTTCTCGATCAGGATGCTGCCGGTGGCGGCGTCTTCCGCCGAGAGATTGCGCCGGTACGTAATCGTCGGGGCCACGCCGCAGTATAGGCGGACGCGAAGACGGACGGCCGTGATGGCCGCCCGTCTCTACGGAGGTGAGGCCTCTGCGTTACGGCTCTGCGACGAACCAGACGCCGGCGACTTCGTGGCCGTTGGTGTCCCCCGGCGCGGTATCGCTGGCGAAGTAGTACAGCGGCATGCCGTCATACGTCACCTGCGTCGTGCCGTCCGTGCGCTCGATCGTGGCGATCTCGCCGTCGACGCCTTCGCCTGCCGTCGCATCCCCATCGACGGTGAGCGCCGGCCACAATGTAGCGCAGTTGTCGTAGCAGGCGCTCTCGCCGCTGCCCGCCGTGTCGGTCGTGAACGTGTACAGCGTGAGGCCGTCCGGCCCGACGAGGATCGTGCCGAGTTCGGCATCCTCCGCCGTGGACAGCGTCTCGTCGCCGCCGGCTGCGGGCGCCGTCGCATCGTCCGCCGGCTCTGTCGGTTCGTCGGCCGGTTCCGTCGCGGTCGTGGCCGGCGTGTTCGCGGCGGGCGTGGTGCCGCCGTTGTCGTCATCATCGTCGTCGCCGCACGCCGCGGCGAAGATCGCCCCGATCGCGAGCACGGCGACGGCCAGCATGGCGATCCATCGCCAGTTGTTATGTTGTGTCATCCATTCCTCCTCGGTACTCAACCTCTGTGGTCTCTCCAACCACAAAGGTACGGCTGCTATCGCTATGTGGATGTTTCGGGATGGTAACGGCGCGTCGCCCACGGCGTGGCGCACCGCAACGCGACCTTTCAAATTCGCGTACACATTGAATTACAACGCTGGACGCTGATGCCGCCACTCCGTCGTCTGCTCGTAGGCATACGCTGCGCAGAGCACTGTCGCTTCGTCGAACGGCCTGCCGATGATCTGGAGGCCGACCGGCAGCCCATCGACGAATCCCGCCGGCACCGACACGCCCGGCAGGCCGGCGATATTTACCGGCAGCGTGAAGACGTCGTTGAGATACATGGCGTACGGGTCTGCCGTCTTCTCGCCGATCTTGAAGGCCGGCGTCGGCGTCACCGGCGCGGCGATCACGTCGTACCTTTCGAACGCGGCATCAAATTCGCGCCGGATCACGGTGCGCACCTTTTGCGCTTTCAGGTAGTACGCATCGTAGTAGCCCGACGACAGCGTGTACGTGCCGATCATAATGCGGCGTTTTACTTCGGCCCCGAAACCGAGTCCGCGTGTCTTCTCCATGTTCTCCCACATCGTCGCTCCCTGTTGATATGAGAGTCCGTACTTCACGCCGTCGTATCGGGCGAGGTTCGCCGAAGCCTCGCTCGGCGCGATGATGTAGTAAACGGCGAGCGCCGCCTCCGTGCTCGGAAGCGCCAGGTCGCGGTCGATCTCCGCGCCCTGCGCCTGCAGCGCCGCCAACGCGTCTTCGATGCGCGCGCGCACGCCGGCATCGAGCGTGTCCGGCATGTACTCCTTGGGCACGCCGACGCGCAGTCCTCGCACGCCCTTCTTGAGGTCCGCGGTAAAGTCCGGCGTCTCCACCGGCGCCGACGTGGAGTCGCACGGATCGTGGCCGCAGATCGCATTGAGCACGATCGCGCAGTCCCGCACGTCGCGCGTGAACGGGCCGATCTGGTCGAGCGAGCTCGCGAACGCGACGAGGCCGTAGCGGCTGACGCGGCCGTACGTCGGCTTCATGCCGACGACGCCGCACAGCGCGGCCGGCTGGCGGATGCTGCCGCCGGTGTCGGAGCCGAGCGCATAGATCGCTTCGCCCGCTGCGACGGCCGCCGCACTGCCGCCCGATGAGCCGCCGGGCACGCGGTCGAGGTCCCAGGGGTTGCGCGTCGGGAAGAACGCGGAGTTTTCGGTCGACGAGCCCATCGCGAACTCGTCCATGTTCGTCTTGCCGGCCATCACGGCGCCGGCGTCGAACAGGCGGCGGACGACGGTGCCGTCGTACGGCGGCACGAAGTTCTCGAGCATCTTCGAGCCGCACGTCGTCGCGACGCCCTTCGTCACCATCAGGTCCTTGATCGCGACGGGCACGCCCAGCAGCGCACTCCGTTCACCCTTCGCGAGCCGCGCGTCGGCGGCATCAGCCTGCGCCAGCGCAAACTCCGGCGTCGCGCGGATGTACGCGCGCACCTTCTCGTCTACCGTATCGATGCGGTCAAGCACGCCCTGCGTCAGTTCGCGCGAAGAGACTTCGCGCGCGGCGAGCTTCTCCGCCGACTCGTGGATCGTGAGCCAGTGCAGGTCGGGCATTACTCGAGCACCGCCCTGACGCGCAGGTAGCCGTCCTCGACGTTCGGCGCCATCTCCAGCACCTCGTCCTGCGTCAGCGACGGCCGCGAAGCGTCAGCGGCGAGCACGTTGCGCAGCGGCAGCGTGTGCGCTGTCGGCTCAACGCCGTCGGTGTCGACCGCGTTCAGCACATCGAAGTGACCGATGATCTCCGAAAGCTGGCTCGCGTACGTCTCGATCTCGTCGTCCGTGAGGTCGATGCGGGCGAGGCGCGCGATGTGCTGGACGGATGCGCGGTCGAGTTTCATCGGCGACAGCGTAGCGCATGGCCCGGATTCGGGCAGCCGCGGCAAGTTAACCAAACAGCATCGCCCGGTGTTCTATCAGCACAGCGATCCGATGCGAAAGGGACGTAACTGTCATGGGGATCTCACTCGTTGCACTCGGGTGCGCGGCGCTGCTGCTGCTGGCGGTGTCCACGGCGCACGCCGGCGAAGAGACGCCGTCTCCGCTGCCGACGATGATCCCGGTCGCGGAGGGGGAAATTCGCCTGCGCGTCGTCAACGATGCGAATGGCGATGGCCTGGCGCAGGTAGACGAAATTGGCATCAGCGGCGTCGACATCATCGGCGGCTGCAGCGACGCGCTGTCTCTCTATACCACGGGCGACGGCGGATACGTAACGGTGTCGGCGAGCGTGAGGTGCTTCAGCCTCGAGCGCGCGTTCGGCTGGTTGCCGACAACGCCGGCGCGTATCGAAGTCGACGCAGCGCAGATCGATCGAGACTTCCCTGTCTTGTTCCTGATCCACGACCTCGGGACAACCGTCATGGAACTGCACGGCGAAGTGATCGTGGATGGACTCCCGGGCGACCCCGCGGGCCTCGGCCAGCAAGCGCCGCCGTTCAGCGGCGCGGCAGGGTGCGTTGAGCGAGCGGACGATCCGTTCGCGCCGTCGGTGCTGATCGTCGTCGGCGCCGACCAACGCACGGGCTGTCCGACGGGAGGGTCGTCGTTTGGCATTGTGCTGAACGGCGAGACGATCGCGAGGAGGTTCGCATTCGCCCCCGCACACACGCTGGTGACGACCTTCGTCCTCGGCCCCGACTCGATGCGATTCTTCGCGATAGACGTCGACGCGGCGGCGGTGATCGATGCGGGCGGATATGGTGTAAAGGCACCATCTGAGGCCGCCAGGGCATCTGTTACCATAGTCTGCGGCAGGGGTACTGGAAGGATCTATGGTCAACGCGCCCGACAGGGCGGAAGTAGCCCTCGGGAACCCGAGTTTCGTGTGGCGGTTCGGTCAGGACCGCCGGCTCAATCTCATCCGCCACTACGCACCGCTCGAAAACGCGCGCATCCTGGACATCGGCTGCGGGCTCGGCGTCTACGTGCGGAAGTTCCGCGAGTTCAGCGACCGCGTCTGCGGCATCGACATCGATGCCAAGCGCCTGCGCGAAGGGGCCCGCACGACGCCGGGGCTGATGCTGGCGGTCGGCGAACACCTGCCGTTCCGTGACGGCGCCTTCGACGTCGTGGTGCTGAACGAGGTGATCGAACACGTGAACGATGACGCCGCGACGATGCGGGAGGCGCTCCGGATCCTGGGGCCCGGCGGCCGCGTCGTCGTGTACGCGCCGAACAGGCTTTACCCGTTCGAGACGCACGGCATCTATATCGGGGAGAAGTTCATTTTCGGGAACATTCCGCTGATCAACTGGCTCCCGGACCCGCTGCGCAACCGGCTGGTGCCGCACGCGCGCGCCTACACGAAGGGCGGCATTCGCAAGACGTATCGCGGCCTCGGCGCGCGCGTGCTCGCGGAGACATACGTCTATCCGGGATTCGACAACGTGATCGCGCGGAGGAAGCGCCTGGGCGGCGTGCTGCGTTCGGTGCTCTACCGCGCGGAGCGGACGCCGCTGAAGATGTTTGGGCTGTCGCACTTCGTGGTGCTGCAAAAGCACGACCAGGCGGCGGGGAGGTAGGGAGTGGCGAAGAACATCGCGACGCGGCGGCTGCTGCGGAGCAGGCTGCGGGGGCAGGACAAGGGCTCGAACCATCGCCCGAGCGCGCCGCGTTGGGCGCAGCTCTTGATCGCGGCGGCGGGCATCTTCGTCGTCATGTTCGCGATCGCCGGCGCGACGGGCTATGGCGTCTACCGGTCGTACGCGAACGACCTGGAACCGCCGGATGAGGTGATCGCGTCGCAGCCTTCGGGCGGTGCGAAAATCTACGACCGCAACGGCAAGCTGCTCTACGAGTACGTCGACGACAAGTCGGGCCTCCGCTCGCCGGTCAAGCTCGAAGACATCTCGCCCTGGATGATCGCCGCGACAATCTCGACGGAGGACTGGAGCTTCTGGGACAACCGCGGCGTCAACGAGAAGGGCCTGGCGCGCGCCGCGCTCGAGACGCTCGGCCTGCGCGATTCCGGATCCAGCAACACGACGGGCGGCTCGTCGATCACGCAGCAACTCGTCAAGAACATCTACATCCCCGTCGAAGAGCGCTACGAGCGTTCGTACGAGCGCAAGCTCAAGGAGACGATCTACGCCGTCGAGCTGACCAATCGCTACTCCAAGGACCAGATCCTGGAGTGGTACCTGAACCAGATTTCGTACGGCGGCTTGTACAACGGCGTCGAGGCCGCTTCGCTCGGTTACTTCGGCAAGCAGGCGAAGGACTTGAACCTCGCGGAGGCGGCGCTCCTGGCGGGCATTCCCGCCAGCCCCACCGAGTACGACCCGATCAACAACCCGCAGGCGGCGGTCGACCGGCGCAACCAGGTGCTTCGTCTCATGCACCGCCGCGCGGAAACGACGGAGGAGATCGACGGCCAGAACGTGACGGTCTCCGAGTTCCAGGTGAACGACGACGGTACGAAGATCACGGCCAGCGACCCGGCGTTTTATCTCTCGACGATCGCGCCGGTGAACATCGTGCCGCAGCGGTTCCCGGTGCAGGCGCCGCACTGGGTCTTCGACTACGTCGAGAAAGAGTTGATCCGGTTGTTCGGCCGCGACGCGCTGTACAGCGGCGGCCTGCGCGTCACCACGACGCTCGACCTCGACTTGCAGCAGAAGGCGCAGGTTGCGCTCGAGACGTGGATCAGCGAGTTCGAAGTCTCCGCCGACGGCCACAACGGCGCGCTCGTCGCCATGGACCCGCGCACGTCGGAGATCCTGGTGATGGTGGGGTCGCGTGACTACTTCCGCGACGACATCGAGGGGCGCAACAACAACGCGACGTCGTACAACTCACCGGGCTCGACGCTCAAGCCGTTCGCCTACGCGGGCGCCTTCGAACAGCTCGGCTGGGGCACCGAAACGCCGATCCTCGATACGCCGATCAGCTTCCAGGACGGCGACAAGGTGTTCACGCCGCGAAACCCCAACGGCGGCTTCGTCGGACAAATCAGCATTCGCAACGCGCTGGGCAACTCGCTGAACATCCCGGCGTTCAAGACGGCGCTCTACCTGGGCGTGCCGAACACCGTCGCGGCGTACAAGAAGTTCGGCCTCACCGGCCCCGCCGAAGACGGTGTGACGCCGGCGCCGCTCGATTCGCGCACGCTAGGGCCGTCGCTGACGATCGGCGGCATCGACATTCGTCTCGTCGACGTGACGTACGCCTACACCGTACTGGCGAACAACGGCGTCATGCGCGGCGTCCCGACGACGCTCAACCTGGATGACACCAACCGCAAGCTCGATCCCGTCTCGATCCTGCAGGTGACGCGCGAGATCAGCGGCGACGTGCTCTACCCGACGACGGAAGATCACCGCGTGAAGGTGCAGGAAGAGCGCGTACTCGACGCCCCGTACGCGTACATGATCAACGACATCCTCTCCGACCCGAACGCGTTCTGCATCACGTACGGCTGCGGCTCGCTCTCGATCGGGCGGCCGTGGGGTGTGAAGACCGGCACCAGCGAGCCGTTCGAAAACAGCCGCGCGATCGGCGAGACGTGGACCTACGGCTACACGCCGGAACTCGTCGCCGGCGTCTGGGCCGGCAACTCCGACAACTCGCCGATGTTCAACATCACGTCGACGTCGATCTCCTACCGGGCGCTGCGCGACTTCATGGTGGCAGCGCTGGAAGAAGTGCCGGCGAGCGACTTCACGCGGCCACCGGGGCTCAAGGAAGTCGAAGTCTGCATACCTTCGGGCATGAAGCCCGACGCCGACTGCGCGCGAAAGGTCAAGACGCTGCTGCCCGACGCGAAGGCGCCGAAGGACGATGACGACTGGTGGCGCCGCGCGAAGATCGACATCCGCGACGGCCTGCTGGCGACGGAACTGACGCCGCCGCAGTTCGTGCAGGAGCGCTTCGGGATCGTGATCCCGGACGGTCTCTCGGAGTTCGCGATGGGGCAGGCACAGGAATGGGCGCGCAGGCTCGGTGCGGGCTCCGTACCGACGCAGCGCAGCACAGGCGAAGCGCCGGTGCGGATCGTCACGCCGCGCTCCGGCGAGCGTCTCGATCAAATCGTCGAGATCACCGGGCAGGCGGCTTCGGAGGGGTTCATCGCGTATCGGCTCGAGTTCGGTCTCGGCGATCCGCCCGCCGGATGGACGCTGATCATGCGCTCGGAGACGCCGCAACCAGGTGGTGGGCTGGGGCTGTGGAACACGGCGGACCTGCCGGCGGGCGAGTACACGCTGCGCCTCGTGCTCGAAGATCGCGATCGCGGCGAACTTTCGACGTACGTCGTCGTGCGCGTCGGCAACGCCGGCGACAACGGCGGCGATGATGAAGATGACGACGATGACGATGACGACGACGACGGACCGGGGCGAGGGCCGCCGAACCTGCCACGTAACTGATGTTCCAAGGACGGCGCGTGTACACGCGCCGTTCTTGCTTTACGGTTGCCGCGACTACGGGATCGTCTGGATCTTCGACGGATCGTCGGCGTTGATATCGTAGCCGTGCTCGTCGTGTTCAAGGTTCGCGACCGCGGCCGTGAACGGCGGTTCGGCGGCCAACGCGCCGCCCGCAATCGTCGCGAGGCAACTGCCATCGGCGCCGGTGACGCATGCGCTCGTCGTCAGGGCATCCTCGGGCAGTGCGTCTTCAAGCGGCACGCCTTCCCACAGGACGATCACGCGCACGGCCGGTAACGGCGCGCCTGCGGCGTCCTGCACGCGCACGAGGAGTTGCAGCGTGCCGCCGGTGCTCGACGCGTCGGCCGACGCGACGTGCATGGCCCGGGCAAACGGCGGCAGGCCGTCGGGGGCCGGCGAGCGGCGCGCCGGCTGCAGGAAATCTTCGTAGGCGGTCATGGCGTAGAGCCACATGCCGTCGTTCGCCAGCGCCGTCTCGCCGGCGGCGAACCCGTCATCATACGCAAAGTCTGCGCGAAAGCCGTTGACGATCGTGCCGTGGCGCCGCGGGCGCAGCCATTCCCATATGGCCCACGGCCGGGCGGTGCTCACCGGCAAGCCCGTCAAGAATGAAGCCGCTTCGACCTCCGACGCACCGTCCGTCGTCCGCACGCGCTCGACGGGGACGCCGGGATTGAGGCCGGTGATCCATCCGATGCCTGCGGCCGCCATCACGCCGAGGTTCGCATCGCCGGTCATATCCGCGAGGTGCGCCGCGTCGATCGCGCGCGCCATGAACCACGTGTTGAGGAGCGCGCCGTCGTCGCCTGCGCCCGGCGGCGGCTCGGTCGCGACTTCGTCCCACTCGGCGATAGCGTTGGTGTCGAACTCCTCACTGGTAATCCCGGGCGGCACGATCGCAAACGGATTGGCCTGGAAGATCTGCATGTACTGCGCGGCGATCGCCGTGGCCGCGTTGGCCCAGAGCTGACGGTCGGGATGCGACGTCAGGTCGCGCCACATGCGGTACAGGCCTTCGACGTGCGGCAGCGAGTCGTCGCTCGGGCGCTCCATCGTGCGCAGGTCATACGTCCCGATTTGCTCGCGCAACGCCGCCGCGGCGACGTCCATGTACGTATCGATGAGGGCGTATCGGTAGAAGTCGTAGTTCACCGTCGCGCGCAGTGCGGGCGGATACGCGTCCGGTGCGTTCGCCGCCAGCCACAACTCTGCGACCAGGGAGCGCCGATGCGCGCGCTCGGCCTTCACCGGATCTTCGTTGTGGAACGCGACGGCGTATCGCGCCAGCGCGCGCATGCCCATCGCCGTGTTGTGCGGCCCGGTGATGCCGGCTCCGCGCGTCGGCGATGTGGACCGAAACTCGCCCGTCGCCGGATCCGCGAGCAACAGCAGGTAGTCGACCGAGCGTGAGATCGCGTCGCGCATCTGCCGCCGCTGCTCCTCGGTGATGACGTTGCGCCGCCGCTCGTACGCCTCGATCAGCCCGACGAGCCAGTCCGCGTGCGCGGCGGCGGAGCCCGTCTTGCCGTTGCTGTCGTAGAAGCCGTAATCGAGTTCGATCGGCGCCTCGCGCGCGGCCGCGTTCTGGATCGCGACGGCGTCGAACGTCGTGCGGAACAGCAGGAACTCGTCGACAGCGAACTCCTGCGTCGCCAGCCGCACCTCCGGGGCTTCGACGACGATCCGGTAGCGTCCGGCTTCATCGAGCGCGCTGAAGTCGACGGTCCAGATCGGGATGCCCCAGCCGGTGCCGCTGTACGCCGCGCGGCCTTCGAGCGCGACGCCGTCGCCGTCATCGACCAGGCGCCACGAGAAGGAGAGGCCCTCGCTGACCGCCGCATCGACGTCGTTCTGGCGAATCAGGACGCGCTTCGCGCCGGCGAGTTCGTAGCCGAGCGTGCTGTACAGCAGCGTGTATTGCGCGTCCGAAGTCTGGTACGACGCCGGGATCTCGAAGCTCTTGCCTTCGCTGCACGAGGCGGCGGAAAGGAGGACGGCGGCCCCGGCGAGCAGCGCCAGGCAGCGGCGGGCGAAGCAGCTCATACGATAGTGTCGGCTCCCCGTGCGGCCCGCGGCATGGCGTCGGGGCCGGGGCGAGCGCATGGTAGCGGAGGCGGCGGCGGCGGGCGACGCGCGCTTTATCGCGCCGGTGCCGACGGGGTATACTGGGTGGCGGAACGCGCTGGCGCAGCGCGTTCTTTCGCCGAGGTGGTGGAATAGGCAGACACGCGGTCTTGAGGGGGCCGTGCCGCAAGGCGTAGGAGTTCAAATCTCCTCCTCGGCACCACAGAGGATACGACCGTACCCGCCCGGCGCCTCCGGGCGGCTCGTTTTGCGAGGCGGCGGGGCGGCGGACACACATGGCGACGTGGCCAAGTGGCAAGGCAGGGGTCTGCAAAACCCCGATCACCGGTTCGAATCCGGTCGTCGCCTCCATAGAAAACAGATTCGGGATCGGCTATTTCGGCCGGTCCCGATCTCGTTTCCGCGACGCGACTTCTGACGATCTTCTAACGGCGCTCTCGATACAGCCCCGTATACCGCTGTACAATCGCGCCGATGCCGATCCCCAGCGGATAAACCTTACTTCGTGGCGCAATCGCACACTGTAGTCCGTTGGCCACCGACGAGGGGTTCGCGGCTTCAGTTGGCGCTCAAGGACTTTTTTGCTCATGGAGTGAGTTTGAGCCATTCGCGGGAATCGCTGGGCGCGAAGAGGTGATCGATGCCATCACGTATAGCGAGCCACCATAACTGCAGTGACTGTGCGCTGCTGGCCCTGATGGAAGACGATAAAGACAGCGCGCGCATTGATAGTCGCGAGGTGAATCCATTCGATCGGTTCGATGGTGCAACGTCATTTCCCGTCTGCATGGTCTCGGCCTTTGACCTAACGGGAGAGCTTCCGGATCTTCCCGCGGCGGAGCCTGACACACATGCATGGTTTAGACGAGAGACCAAGAAGGTGTTCGGAGTCGACCGTACCTGTGACGAGTGGATTGAATTCAGGCCGGGTGAGACACCGCGAGGAGGATTGCGGAGGCGCGACGAGATGCGGCAAGATCGATTCAATGCCATGTATCAGCGCCGGCTCCTGATCTTGACCGTCGCAACGGCTGGGGTGGCGGTGGCCGCGCTGATCGCGGCGCTGCTACCTCTTGCGTACCCTGATGGCATCGGATACTTCGTTGACCACACGCCGGGTCAAGCTCAATCGCGTCCTTGACTAGGCAGCAGAAAGGACTGCGACAGTCGCGCCCTAGTCGTCACTCGAATAAACTTTCGGGCAACCTCGCCCCGCCATGGTTACAACTCCCGGCGGTCGAACGCGACGATCACCGCAACCACACGACCCGCACAGGATTCAACTGCACCCCACCCGCCTGCGCCGTCCACGACGTCGTGAGCGGCAGCAACGTTCGCACCTGGAACACCAGTCGTCCCTGCTGGTCGGTGCTGGTGGCCCGCGGCACGATCGACGTCAGCAGGCTGCCGCCGCCCATGAGTATCGCTACGCATCGAACCGGTCCAGCCGTTCGAGCAGCGACAGCGCGCCGTGCACGCCCGCCCCGAGCGCCGTCGCGCGGCCGGTGAGATCGCGGTCCGACGTGATCACTTCGAACGCGCGCGGATCCGACTGCGCGCGCAGGAACTCGACGATGCGGTCGTCGGCGGCGTTGCGGCCTGAGCGCGCCGCGTAGAGCACCTCCACGCCCTCGTGGTCGCCCTCGGGCAGTCCGGAGATCGGCCGGCCATCGACGATCACCGTGATCCCGTGTGCGTCGGCCGCAGCCAGCGCGCGCAGCCGGTCGACGAGCGCGCGCACGGCGCCGTCGCGGTCGCGCCACCAGCCCGTTGGGCGCGCGCCGATCACGTTCATGGCGTCGACGACGAGGTCTAGCGGGCGAGCAGACAAGGATTACTCCGTCGGTACGGCCATCGCAGCCGTCCGTGCGAGCGATGGCTCGGGCGGCTGCCAGGATCTGTCAGTAGGCGGGAATCCGTAGTCAAGATAAGATCGGCGCATGAAGCACGCTACACCGATCGCGCTCGACGCGCTGGAGCCGCTGCTCGATCAGCTACGCGCGCTCGACGGCGTGACCGAGCGCAAGCGCGGCGTGTTCTATCGCAAGTCGCAGGCCATGCTGCACTTCCACGAGGATCCGGCGGGCTTCTTCGCCGACCTGCGCCTGCCGCCCGGCTGGGTGCGGCTGCCGGTGAACACCGCGGCGGAACGTAAGCGGCTGGTGGCTCAGCTTCGAACGGCGCTCAAGGCCTGACCGGCTGACGCCTGAAAGGATGGACGACCCAACGGACGCACGGTGACCGGCGGCCGTCCGACCATCGCCCGGGACGACAGCCCGCGACCGGCGGCGTATGCTACGCGCGTGGAAGAGACCTGGGACGACTACGAGGACGAAGGCCCCCACACGCACTCGGCGTTCGAGACGCGACTGGGCCTGATCTTCTATCACGACGCCCGCCCCGACGCAGGCGCCGGCCACCCTGTCTACATGCGCTTTCGTACGGCCCCGGTGCTCCTGGCGGCGACGGTCTGGTTCATCGTTGCGTGTGCCGTGCCGTTTTACGGCGTGCGGGACGGCGCCATCGACGCCGCCGCACTGGTCATCATCGTCGCGGCGCCGGTCGTGCTCGCGAACTTCTGGTGGTTCGACTACGTGCGCATCGACGAGACGACGGTCGAGCGCAGCCACCTGTTCGGCTTCGTGCGCCATCGCGGTCGAATCGACGTACTGCGCGATGTGCAGTCGCGGCCGCTGCGCGGCCTCTACGGCATCACCACGCCGTCGATGCGCTTCGTGTTCCCTGACCAGCGCTTTGAAGTACGCGCCGCGGCGTATCACTGGGTCGACGGCCGCAAGCTGGCGATGCGGCTGCACAAGCGCGGCATCGCGATCGCGCCGAAGCTGATCCAGCACTTCGAACTCGACGATCCGCCGCCAACAGCCGGCGCGGAGGACTGGAAGTAGGAGGCACGCGTATGCGCACAGGCACCTTCCGCGGCTTCGACGTCGAGATGCACGACCGCGGCATCTGCGTCATCACGTTCAACCAGCCGGAACGTCTCAACGGCATGACCCAGACGATGAAACGCGACCTCGTCGAGACGATCGCGCAGTCGCAGATGCACGACGACGTGCGCGTCGTCGTCGTCACCGGCAGCGGACGCGCGTTCTCGGCCGGCGACGACATCAGCGGCCACGGCCGGGGCGGCGGCACTGACGCCGAGGCCGAGGCGCTGGCGCAGGACATTCCGGGCGGCCATCGCGACGCGGTCGGCACGTACGAAGGCCTGCGCTGGATCTCACAGCCGCTGAACGCCGCCATGCGCGCGCTCGACAAGCTCTCGATCGCGGCGATCAACGGCGTCGCGGTGCAGACCGGCTTCTCGCTGGCGCTGTCGTGCGACTTTCGCATCGCATCGAGCGAAGCGCGCGTCGGCAGCGGCACGCTGCGCTTCGGGCTGCTGCCGGACGAAGGCGGCCAGTACCTGCTCGTGCACCTGCTGGGCGTCGCGAAGACGATGGACTTCCTGATGCGCAACCGCCTCGTCATGGCAGACGAAGCGCTGGCGCTCGGCCTCGTGCACGAAGTGACGCCGCCGGACGCGCTGATGCCCCGCGTCATGGAACTTGCGCGCGAACTCGCCGAAGGGCCGCAGGCGGCGCAACGTCTCCTCAAGCGCTCGATCTACAACGCCGCGCACCAGACCTTCGAGCAGGCCTGCGACGACATCGCGGCGAAGACGGCGATCACGGACCACCTGCCCGACGCGCGCGAGGGTGTGCGCGCCTTCCAGGAAAAGCGCAAGCCGAACTTCAGCTAAACACGGCGCGGCCTGCTACGGCGGCGCCGATGCACGGTTAACGGCCGTGCGTTCGCGTCCGCGACCAGCGCCGATCAGGCGTCCGCCAACCCCTCCCGCACGCGGCTGCCGATGATCTGGTGCGACACCGGCGCCGACGGCGGGTGAAAGCGGCCCGCTCGCACATCGCGCGCCAGGCGTTCGAGCGGCGACTTGCGGAAGTACGCCGTGCCGCCGGCGATCGCGACGGCCTTCTCCACCGTCTCGATCGCGCGGTCCACGACGATCTCCTTGAGCGTGATGCTCAACGCCACTACTTCTTCCACCTCTGCCTCGGCGAGGCGCGGCGCCAACTGGTTGCGCACGGCAGACGCCGTCGTGAACGCCACCTCCATCTCGCCGAGCAGCACGTCGGTGAGCACGGGGTCGCGGAAGTTGCTGTTGCGCGCCTTCTGCAGCGACTGCAGCGCAAAGTGGCGCGCCTCCTCCGCGACGCCCAGGTACACGCTCGACATCAACGGGTAGAACCAGCGCATGATCGCCGCGTACTGCGGCGTGCGCAGCGGCTCCTTGCCGGCCAGCCGCGCACCGACCGCGCTCTCGGGCACGGTCACATTTTCGAACACGACCTCGTGGCTGGCGGTCGCGCGCATGCCCGTCGTGTCCCACGTCGGGTCGATGCGCACGCCTTCGAGGTTGCACGGCACGGCGACCACGATCAGTTCGCCCGTCTCCGTGTCCACGGCGTTGACACGCAGCACGTTCACCCCGGGCGCCTGCGACACGAAGTACTTGCGGCCGTTGATGACGTAGTTGCCGTCCTTCTTCTCCGCCCTTGTCGGCGTGCTCCATTCGCCGGCGACGATGGCCTCCGCGCCCGCCGAGCCGAGCACGATGCCCTCATCCGCGACGCGGCGCAGCGGCGCTTCATTGGCGCCGGTCTTCAGGAAGCCGTCGCGGGCGGCGCCGACCTGGAACAGGTGCATGTTCACCGCGAGCGCCGTCGATGCGCAGCCCCGCGCGAGCGCCTGCTGTGCCTGCGCCATCTGAGGCAACGTCGCGCCGAGGCCGCCGAGCTGCTCGGGGACGGGCGCGCGCAGGTAGCCGGACTCCCGCATGCGGTCGTAGTTCTGCTTCGGAAACTCGCCCGTGCGGTCGTACTCGGCCGCGCGCTCCCGGAATTCGTCCGCGAGGTCCTTCGCTATAGTGACTGCGTCTTTCGTCATCGTGGTCATCGTCGACCTCCCTACTGCTCATACACGCGCCGATTGTTACGAAGTGCGGCGGCGCGGCGCTATGAACGCGTTCACAGAACGCGTTCACACGTCTACGTTACGCCGATCGCGGTGGCGTATTCCAGCCCCAATTCGTCCGCGCGCGTCGCTGGCGCCGGACGACCGAGGCGGCTGATCGCAGGCTCGTTCGAAGCTAAACCGCTGGCTATACTCAACGGTGGCCCTCGACCAGCAGTTTCTCGACGAAGTTGAGCGAAAGCTCACGCAGCATTCGCCTTCGCTGGCGACCGAGTTCCGCCGCGCCTCCGAGGAGCTGATGCCGCTCCTGGACGAAGCCGACTTCCGCACCTGGGCGGACGAAGGCGTCGAGCTGGCTGGCCACTCTCTGCGGTCCTGGGAGGCCGCCGTCGACTACTTTCGCGTCTCGCCTGAAGTGCTGAAGGTGCTGCCTTCGGCCGGATTTCGGCGCTGGGCGCATGCCGGCCGCTCGCTGGCCGAGTACTCCTCGGTGGTCGCCGCGGCGTTCCTGCGCGCGAGTCCGGACACGGTGCGCTACCTCGACGAGCATCAGATCGTCGAGTGGGCGACGCTGGGCCAGCGTCTGTACAAGGGGCACTGGAAGTCGATCTCGCTCACGACGGTCTATTTCAGCGCCAGCCCCGGCCTGCTGACCAGCATGACGATGGGCGAACTGGCCCGGCTCGTGACGCTCATCGAATCGGTGGCCGAGCGCTCGTACGAGCTGGCGTCGGCGTGCCTCGATGCGGCGCCGCACCTGTTCCGCTCGCTCGACAAGTCCGACCGCGGCGCGTTCCTGACGCTCGCGACGGCGGTCGGCGATGCGTCGTGGGCCGACGTGCGCATCTGCTTCGAGCGCGCGCCGAACCTGCTCGCACCGATCGACGCGTCGGCGCGCAGCCGCTTCCTCACGCTCGCGTCGAACGTCGCACGGCAGAGCGGGCGCCACGCCTACTCGCTCTTCGCCGAGGGCGCGATGGCGCTCGAATCCGTGCCGCAGGACAGCCACCACGACCTGCTGTCGATGGCCGAAGAGCTGGCGACTGCGTCGCCGACGGCGGCGATGGAGTTTCTGAAAAGCTCGCCCGAAGTGCTGAAGCGCATCCGCATCGCCGAACTGGCGCGCTGGCACGAAGCGGGCACGCGCATCCTCGGCCAGAGCGTCGAGGGCGGCGAAGCGTACTTCCGCCTCGAGTCCGGCAAGGGCGAGGAAATGCTGCAGACGCTGTCGTCGCGCGTCGAACTGACGCGCGTCGGCGAAGTGCTGCGGCTCTACTGCAAGGCGCTCACCGGCACCAACGTCTCGATCCATCCGGTGTCGTATCTCGCGGAAAAAGGCATCGGCTGGGTGAGCGAAAATCGTCCGAGCACCGAGGGCACGACGGTCTACCTGCCGGAGTTCGTCGAAGAGTACGTCGAGCGCGCGCAGAACTTCTCCGTGTACAAGGTGTTCGCGACGCACCAGGCGGCGCACCTGGAGTTCGGCAGCTTCTTCTTTCGCTGGCTGCGCCCCGGCTCGCTCGTCGAGACGAAGCGCCAAGAGCGCGAGCGCGCGCGCATCGTGTCCGGCGCGCAACAGGCGCGCGAGCGCGGCTATCTCACCGACATGGAGCGCTTCTTCGACCTCTTCGACGACCGGCTGCTCGCGTCGGACCTCTTCGCCGTCGTCGAAGATACGCGCATCGACACAATGGTGCGGCGCGAGTACGGCGGCATCCGCAAGGCGTGGCAGCGCACGCAGGAGAACGAACTGGAGACGCGGCGGCTGCCGAACCAGATGCCGCTGCGCCAGGCGCTCGTGGAAAACCTGATCCGCGCCAGCCTCGACGGCGCCGACACGATGATCTGGCCGCGGCTCCTGCAACCTGTGCTGCAGAGCGCGATTCAGGCGCTCTTCGTCATGAAGGAGAAGGGCGCGACGATCGAAGACGCGTCGGAGACGACGCTCGCGCTGTACGAGATCGTCGCGAAGGTGCCGAACATCGCGCCGGACGACCTCGACGACTTCGACTGGGAGACCGTGTCGGAGGAGGCGCTGCAGATGATGATGTCCGCCGGCGGCGAAGGTGCGGAGGGCGGCGAGCCCTCGCCGATGCCGCAGGGCATGGAGCAGGACTACGAGAGCCCTGAGGCCGTCGACTTCCGCGGCGACTTCAAGCCCGAACTGGTGCAGCTTCTGATGCGCTTGCGCCTCAAGGACGGCGAAGTCAGCCAGGACGGCACGCTCTCGCCGCTGACGCAGGAGCAACTGCAGGAGTTGTTCGAGAAGAGCGTCGAGATCACCGTCGGCGCCATGGCCGAAGGCGATCTGGCGTCGACGATGGGCCTGTTTCTGTCGAACCTCGAGAAGGAAGCGGGCACGCCGATCGGCGACCAGCAGCAGGGTGAACTGAAGGACGGCACGCCGGGCGTCGAAGACGGCGCCGACGACCAGGAGTTGCCCGTCGAAGTGAAGTCGTTCTACTACGACGAGTGGGACTTCCGCGCCGCCGACTACAAGCCGAACTGGTGCCGCGTCCAGGAGCGCGTGCTCGACGAGGGCGAGGACACGTACTACGAAGAGACGCTGCGCGAGCACGCCGCGCTCGTCAACGAGACGCGCCGCCAGTTCGAGCTGCTGAAGCCGGAGCTGTACCGCAAGATCAAGAGGCTGCTCGACGGCGAGGAGTTCGACCTGGACGCGGTCGTCGACTGGGCGATCGAGCGCAAAGCCGGCACGTCGTACACCGACAAGGTGTACTGGCGGCGCAACAAGATCGAGCGCGACGTCGCCGTCGCGTTCCTGCTCGACATGAGCGCATCGACCGACGAGGAGATCGAAAAGCGCAAGCAGAAGTACGCCGACGACGATGACTTCGATGACGACCCGCGCAAGTACTTCCAGTGGCTGGCACAGCGCCGCGCCGCGCAGTCGATCGCGCCGCCCAAGCGCATCATCGACCTCGAGAAGGAGAGCATCGTGCTCTTCATCCGGGCGCTGGAGACGATCGGCGACAGCTACGGCATCTACGGATTCAGTGGCTACGGGCGCGACAACGTCGAGTTCTACGTGATCAAGGACCTGGAAGAGACGTTCAGCGACAAGGTGAAGAAGCGCATCGACAAGGTGGCGCCGATCCGTTCGACGCGCATGGGCCCGGCGATCCGCCACGCGGTCGCCAAGCTCGACGCGTACGACGCGAAGGTCAAGATCATGATGCTGGTGTCAGACGGCCGGCCGCAGGACCACGGCTACGGCCGCGACCGCACCGAGAAGGAATACGCGATCCACGACACGAAGCAGGCGCTGCTCGAAGCGCGCCGCAAAGGCATCACGCCGTTCGCGCTGACCGTCGATAAAGAAGGCCACGACTACCTGGGCCAGATGTGCGAAGACATGGGCTACGAAGTCGTCGCCGACATCGAACAGCTACCGCAGCGCCTGCCGACGCTGTACCGGCGGTTGACGGAGTAGGTCTATTCTGAGGACGTCGGCGGCGAAACTCGCCAGATCGCGCCGCGGAACCGTAGCCACTTGGGATCACGCTTGCCGCTCGCGCCGATGGAACCGTCGGGACGCAGGTACTCATGCGCCATTGCATGAGCAACCCCGGTAGCATCCAGATACACTACCATGTGGCTTACGGTGCCAGGGGGTTCACCCAAGCGCGGTCTAGCAGGACGTTCCGTGCCTCGCTTGACCACGAGGGTAAGTTCGCCCGACGACAGCCGGTCCTCTACCTGCGCCTCATCGAAGAGAGAACGTAGCGTTGCAGGACTCACTTCATGGATTGTTTCGGGAGGGATTGTCATGACAATCGCAGACGAGCTCGTAACAATGGCGAACGATTACATATCAGGGCGCATGAAGCTAGCACCAATCCATCGATTTATTCTCGATCACGTCGATGAGTCTCTCGAACTGGATGAATCGGCGACTGCAGAGGCACTGTTATTTGGATTTATTCAAGTGCGCCTGGCAGAGATGGATGATGGTCTCGAAGAAGCAGACGTGCGAAAGGAGATCACCGAATACCTCAGTGAGCATGGCCTCCTTCGTCCCTCTGCTGCGCGACGCGCGACAGGGTGACGCGCTTCGCCGACATCGAACAACTCCCGCAGCGCCTGCCAACGCTCTACCGCCGGCTGACGGAGTAGTGCGAGCCGCGGCCGCAGCGAGCAGTGCACGAGCCGCGAGACGGCCAACCCCACAACGCCATGGGGCGTCGATTGAATCCTTGGCGGAGGATTGCATAGAGTGTTTAACCGATGGTCTCTGGTTGCGCAGTGCAGGGGGCGTTTCGGCGTCTCCCCCCACGTCAAGCCTCCGGCTCGTGGACCTATTTTGCGGTTGCGGGGGATTGTCGCTGGGCGTTAGGGAAGCTGCCCGGCGGATTGGTCTCAACTTAGACGTGCGCCTGGCAGTTGATCTCGATCCGGACGCCATGACCGTCTACCAGACAAACTTTCCTCATGCAGCTACGGAAGCTTGTGACGTGCGCGATCTATTTGACGGATCGGTGGGGTCACGCGTCACGACGCGCGAGAAGCGCGTGCAAGCGCGCGTGGGAAGACTTCATCTCCTGGCGGCGGGACCACCATGCCAAGGTCACTCGGATCTAAACAACCACACGCGACGGGACGACCCGCGCAACGGCCTCTACGTCGTACTTGCCCGAGCGACGGAGGTTCTTCAACCCGATGCCGTGCTGATCGAAAACGTGCCGGCGGTGCGCCACGATAAGGGTCGCTCACTCGACAAAACGAAGGCGAGATTGGCAGCGCTTGGTTATAGCGTCAAGGACGACGTCGTACCCTTGTGGCGTTTGGGAACCCCACAGCTGCGCAGAAGGCACTTGCTCGTCGCCGCAAAACCGTCATCACAACCCTTGGAATCCATATTGGACACCGTTACGGCGGCATGCGCACACGCCTCGCCACGCTCTGTACGCTGGGCAATCGACGATCTCCGTTCAAAGGAACGGAGAACCTCCGCAATCTTCGACTCAGCGAGCACCCCTTCAACGTCCAACCAAAGGAGGATCGCGTGGTTGTTCGACAACAAGCAGTCGAACTTACCCAACAGCCTTCGCCCGGTATGCCACCAATCCGATCACAGCTATCACTCAATGTATGGCCGCCTACGGTGGGGAGAGCCCGCACAAACGATTACCACGGGGTTCGGATCAATGGGACAGGGCCGCTATGTACATCCCTCGCAACGCCGGACCCTGACGCCGCATGAGGCGGCTCGCCTTCAGACATTCCCTGATTTCTTTGACTTCAGCAGAGTCAAGCACAGATCGGCTCTGGCACGTATGATCGGTAACGCTGTGCCGCCGCTTATGGCGCGCGAACTCGTTTCTCGGATGTTCGCGGTCGGGGCAATCGCGGCAAAGGGCGACTAGGATGGCGACGACGAAGGTGGACAAGCGCGAGTACAGGCTCACACTGAGCCTCAGCGTGCTCGATGATCTGGGTCGTAATCTTTACAGCAGTATCCCCGCAGTGTTGTCCGAGGCCGTCGCCAATGCGTGGGATGCCGACGCGAACGCCGTCGCAATCACGTTCAATTTCTCGAAGGGCACAATCACTATTCTCGACGATGGCATGGGTATGGATTACAACGAGGTCAACGATAAGTATTTGACGGTTGGGTACCACCGGCGTGAAAACAAGTCGGTGCTCACTCCGGCCAAACGTCATCCGATGGGTCGCAAAGGAATCGGCAAGCTTTCGTTGTTCGCTATTGCAGACCGCATTGAGATTCAGACCGTCAAGCTGGACAAAAACCAAAAGATTGCGGACAGGAATGGTTTCGTGATGAGGACAGCGGACGTGGCAAAGAATGCCAAGGCTGGCAAGGTCTACAACCCGATAGCGCTAGACCCGGCCAATGTCACACTCACGAGAGGAACGCGCATTGTACTTTCCGCACTCACAAGAACTCCGACCGCACCAACGATCCCTGCGCTGAGAAAGCGGCTCGCCCGTCGCTTCAGCGTAATAGGCGCTCAGCACAATTTTGAAGTGCTGATTGACGGCAAACCCATCGGTGTCACCGATCGGGATTACTTCGATCAACTCCAATACCTGTGGTCGATCGGCGAGGTCGGCGATACATACGACAAGCTAGCAGCAAACGCGGAGAAGAAGATCACGCTTGCGGGCGCCATCGAATACGGGGGTAAGACATATTCCGTTAGCGGCTGGGTTGGCACTTTCCAGCATCAACGGAGCCTCAATCCTGAAGAAGGCGACAACACTGTGTCGGTGTTGGCTTGGGGCAAGGTCCTTCATGAAGACCTACTCCCTGAGATCAAAAAGGCGGGGATATTTACGAAGTATCTGATCGGCGAGATCCGGGCGGACTTTTTAGATTTGGACGACCAGCGCGACATCGCGACGAGTGATCGTCAACACGTTCAAGAGGACGACCCCAGATTTCAGGCACTGTCGGGGTGGTTCAGAGCAAGCGTCTTGGGACCGGTTGAGAACGCATGGGGCGCTTGGCGCGCTGACTCTGCGCTTGAAGATGCACTCAAGATCCCTTCGATTCGCGACTGGCATGACCAGTTGTCTAAGGATCACAGGCGATTTGCTAAGCAGCTCTTTGCGAAGATAGGTCGGCTTCACGCCGCCGACATCGAGACTAGGGCAGAGCTTTACAGAAACGCGATTTTAGCATTTGAGCGACTCAAGCTGAAGGAAGCACTGTCCGACATTGACAAGCTTCCGGAGCAGCCCGACTTCGAAACGCTCTCAGCGATATTCCAAGGCATCGACGAAATTGAGGCCGCCGAGTACCACCGCATCACCACCACCCGGGTCGAGGTAATTCGCACGTTGGCGAAGCTTGTCGATCAAAATGAGAAGGAGCGGGTAATCCAGGAGTACTTATTCGATCATCTATGGCTGCTCGATTCATCCTGGGAACGTGCGTCAACCAAGCCTCGTGTTGAGCAGCGGGTATCGAAGGAGTTCGACAAAGTGACCGCGAAGTTGAGTGCCGAGGAACAGAAGGCGCGCCTCGACATTCGATACAAGAGTGCGGCAGGCAAGCACATAATTGTCGAGCTAAAGCGCTCTAGTGTTTCCGTCAACGTGCACGACCTTCTGAAGCAACTGGACAAGTACCGGAGCGCGCTAGAGAAGTGCCTCGAAAAGTACTTTCCCGATGAGCCCAAAGAGATCGAGACCGTCGCAGTAGTCGGGAAAAAGCCCACCGGCGGCGGCGTGGATGACCAAATGCGCGTCGCTCATGCTCGCTACGTGACTTACGATGGTTTGATCGGCGCCTCGCTGGAGGCATATCGGGACTACACGACCGCCGACGAGAAGGTTGCTGGACTTAACGCGATCTTGTCCAACATCGAAGACGAACTACACAAGTTGGCCGACTCCCAGGCCTAAGGTGTGGCGCCATTCGAAGAGCTTCAACCGCGCGGCAACCCCCGCACCACCGACTCCGCCTCACGCATGACGTCTGCGATGATCTGCGCGGCGGGCTTCACGTCGCGCACGAGGCCGGCGGATTGGCCGGCGTAGGCGGAGTGCGCGCGGTCCGGCACGGCGCCGCCGGCTTCGTCGATGATCGCTTGGCGGTGATCGTGCAGTTCGGTCTCGCGCCCGTGCCACTCCTGCGCGAACGGCGTGCGGATCGATCGGCCGGAGATGCCGTCCGGCCACTTCATGCCGTCCATGATGTCGAAGACATCGGTGAAGACCGTGTCGTCGGCGGTCGCGGCGATGATCTGCTCGCGATGCGCGTGCGCCTCCGGCTGTGATTCTTCGGCGGCGACGAAGCGCGTGCCCATGATCACGCCCTGCGCGCCCAGCGCCAGCGCCGCGACGAGCCCGCGGCCGTCGGCGATACCACCCGCCGCGATCACCGGGATGCCGCCCGCGACGTCGACGGCCTGCGGCACGAGCGCCATCGTCGCGACGGCGCCCGTATGGCCGCCCGCCTCGCCGCCCTGCGCGATGATCGCGTCGACGCTCGCTTCGGCGGCGCGCTTCGCCGCGGCGACGGTCTGCACCTGGTGCAGGACCACCATGCCGGCATCCTTCGCGCGCCGGGCGTGATCGCCGGGGTCGCCAAAGCTCAGCGTCACCGAAGGCACGCGCTCTTCGATGCACACGTCGAGGAACTGCGGCGCGACGTCGAGCAGGAAGATCCAGAGATTGACGCTGAACGGCTTCGACGTGAGGTCGCGCGTCGCCTGGATCTGCGAGCGCAGGTACTCGGGTCCCTCGCGGTAGATGCCGCCGAGTCCGCCCAGGCCGCCCGCGTTGGAGACGGCCGCGGCGAGATCGGCGCGCGCCGTGCCACCGGCCATGCCCGCGCTGCAGATCGGTACATCGATCCCGAGCAGGTCGCAGAGAGGCGTGCGGATCATGATGAGATTGTCCACTCAGCGACGGCCTCTGGCAAGCGTCGGCCCATCTTCCGCGGCGCGTGTAACGTCAGCCTACGTCTTCGCCCCAGGCAAAGACGTAGGTCAGCACGCCGTCCCGGATCTCGGTCGGCAGGAGCATGAGCCCCGAGCCCTCCGCCGCTGGCCCGGACATGCGGCGGCCATCGCAGGCATCAAAGGTGGCGCCGTGCCACTGGCAGACGAACTGCCCGTCGGAGCAGACGAGCGTGCCGCCGAAGTGGACGCACACGTTCATGAACGCGGCCGGGCCGCCCTCCGCTCCGCGCACGATGTGCAACTCCCTGCCAAAGAACTCGACGATCTTGCTGCCTTCGCTGGGGATCTCGTGTACGGGGGTCAGGGGGACTTCAACCTTAGGCATCGCACCCTCCTTCCAGGCGCATCGGCCGGTTGGGGCTGATGCGGCGAAGGATGGCACGCGTCCGGCAGCGCGGCTATGAACGCGCTCACAACGGCACGAGTTGATGGACTGCGCAACGATACCGGTGCGACGTCAGGCGAAGATCGCGATCGCAATCCAGATCGCGATCATCACCAGGACGAGCGCCACGGCGACGCCCCAGGCGCGCAGGGGGCTCGACATCGCGATCGGCACACGTCGGGGCGGTAGGAGGCGCGGTCATTGGGGTCTGCGCCGGATGCGTCGTGCGGTTTCGATACGTCGCCGCGACCGATCGCCTCGTACAGGCGGCGATCATCGGGAAGCCGCCAGCGGTATGCGCCGAACGCCACGATGAACCCGGCGAACCCCAGCACGTACAGGCGCATGCTCCACCAGAGCCCGTTGTAGACGTGCGGTCTCATGTCAGCAGCACCAGCAGGAGCCAGCCGCCGAAGAGCAGCGCCATCACGCCGATCAGCAACAGCCATCCAAGCGCCGGGCTCGGCGGCGCTAGATCCTCCGACGCCGGCGTCCGCGGATTGGCGGAGGGCTGATTCGTGGTGCCGAACGGGCGCACCGGCAGCCGCCACGTCGCCGGCCAGCGCCAGGCGAACAGCCCGGTCGACAACACGGCGATCACACATGCGAGTACGAAGCTTCGAAGCGCGAGCCAACGCATACGGCCTCCTTTCGCTTCGTTTCAAGCTAGCGGCGGCGGCGAAACACGCCCGGAGCATTCGCGGCCGAAGGCGTGTATCTTGCATCGCATCTGCCATGCCACGAGTCTTCTTCAACCCGCACGCACGCGAACGCATCGTCGAGCGCGGATCCGGGCGCGAGCCAATGCGCTTCCACGAGCGGCTACCCGGCTACGCGCCGACACCGCTCGTGGCGGCGCCGGGACTCGCAGAGCGCCTCGGCGTGGCGTCGGTGCTCGTCAAGGACGAATCGTCGCGGCTCGGCCTGCCGGCGTTCAAGCTGCTGGGTGCGTCGTGGGCGACGTATCAACTCGCGATTCGGCGGCTTGGCCACGAGCCGCAATGGCGCACGCTCGACGAGTTGCGCGCGCACTTCGCCGTGTTGCGGCCACTCGCGCTGACCACCGCCACCGATGGCAACCACGGACGCGCCGTCGCGCATGTCGCGCGGCTCTTCGGGTTCGAAGCGCGGATCTTCGTGCCGGCGGGCACGGCGCAGGCGCGGATCGATGCCATCGCGTCGGAAGGCGCGACGGTTACGGTGGTAGACGGCAGTTATGACGACGCAGTGCGCCGCGCCGCCGAAGAAGCAGGCGACCGGTGCATCGTCGTGTCGGACACGTCGTGGCCCGGCTACACGGAAGTCGCCGCCTGGGTGAACGGACGGATACTCCACGATCCTGCATGAGATCGACGATGCACTAGCATCGAACGGCGCGCCACCTCCGGATGTGGTGATGGCGCAGATCGGCGTCGGGTCGCTGGCGGTGGCGATCGTCCGGCACTATCGCGGACCGGGTGCGCCGCACATTGCACGGATCGTCGGCGTTGAGCCGGAAGCGGCGGCATGCGCACTGGCGTCGGTTGAGACGGGCCGCATCGTCAGCGTCAAGACGGGCGAGTCGGTGATGGCGGGACTGAACTGCGGCACGCCCTCGATCATCGCGTTCCCCGCGCTGCGCGACGGCATCGACGCCTACGTGACGGTCGATGATGCGCGCGCGATCGAGGCGATGAGGGTGCTGGCGGACGAGGGCTTCGTGTCCGGCGAGACCGGTGCCTCGGGTGTGGCTGGCCTGCTCGAACTCCTCGAAGGCGCAGCGGCCGACGAAGCCCGCGCGCGCCTCGGCATCACGGGAACGACCCGAGTGCTGCTAGTCTCGACCGAGGGCGCGACGGATCCCGCATCGTACCGTCGCGCAATCGGCTGAGGCCCGCCCGACGTAGTCGGTATGCGGTGATTTGGGGCATACTTGGGTTCTCGGATCGCCGAACGGCGCGGGAGGTGACGCGATGCCGCTCTACATGGACATTCACCCGGATCTCGCCGGCGCGACGCCGGCGGAGGTGCAAGCCGCGCACGAGCGTGACCTGGGGGTGCAGGACAAGTACGGTGTGCGCTTCCTGACGTACTGGTTCAACGATCGCGAGGGCCGGGCGTTTTGCCTGGTCGAGGCCCCGGACACCGGGACTGCGCTCGCCGTGCATCGTGAGGCGCACGGACTGATGCCGGGCAACATCATCGAGGTCGACACCCCGGCGGTCGAACAGTTCCTGGGGAACTACCGGGACTTCGTTCCGGACGCCGCGAGGCTCGAAGGCAAGAACGATCCGGGCGTCCGGGGGATCATGTTCACGGACATGAAGGACTCCGTGGCTCAGAACGTCCGCATCGGTGATGACGCGGCGCTCGAGGTGGTACGCATTCATAATCAGATCGTGCGCGCGCGGCTTGGCACGCATGGTGGGCGCCAGGTCAAGCACACGGGCGACGGCATCATGGCGTCGTTTACGTCGGTCTCGCGCGCCGTCGAATGCACCATGACGATCCAGCGCGCGATCGACGAGCACAACGTGCAGAACGCCGAGGTGGCCATTCTCCTGAAGATCGGACTAAGCGCTGGCGAGCCGGTGGAGGACAGCGATGACTTGTTCGGCGTCTCGGTGTCGCTTTCGGCGCGGATGTGCGCGCACGCGACGGCCGGGCAGATCTTGATCGCCAGCGTCGTGCGGGACCTCTGCATTGGCAAGAAGTTCGCGTTCAACGACCTGGGGCAGATCCCCTTCAAGGGTTTTAGCGACCCCGTGCACGTGTACGAAGTGAACTGGCAGAGCGCGCCGGTCTGATCGCGTCTATCGGGCGTGCAAGCCCTCGCCGCGCTCGTACGCTTGCCCGGCCGAGAGTTCCGTGCGCGGCAGTCGCACGAAGCTCGGCCGCACCCGAAGCACGTACCTGGAGACCGACGACGATGCGGCGGTGTGCCCGGGCACGCCCGGCTCGGCGCTCGATTCGCGTTGGGCGGTGGTGCGGCGTGGATCCATGGGGTCGGTGCTGTGACGGAGCATGACGTTCCCCTTCCCTCACGACGGGACGGAAAGCGTGAGGGCAGATCGCCGATCTGCCTCGATGCGCCGTCCCCTCTCATGTGCCTGCGAGGTTAGCTGTCGGGTTCGGTCTGAGAAGGTTGACCTACTCGCGCTAGCGCGAGACTCACCCCCGGAACTGGTTCCCCCGCCCCGCCTTGCGGCGAGTTCGGCCCTGTGCGCTGATTATAGATCGTTGCGTCAAGCATCAGGCTAGCCAGAAGCCCGGGCGCGACGAGGGCAATGCAGCGGGCGCCACCCCTGATGTTGGCAATTATCCCCTTTGCACACCCAACAACGAGGAGGGTACCGTTGAAACGCATTGCGAGCGCAGCGTAAAATGAAAGGGACTCGTTGGCGCGAGTCCCTTCTGACGTTCACAGATTGTTGGCGCGACTTCTGACGCGGTGAGTTTACCACGTCTGGAGGTTCGTCATGCAGAAGCTGTACGCTGCCACCGTCGATGCTGTCTACTCATGGGACGGCAACCGCGCCCGCAAGATCAGCTCCCGTTCAATGGAGTCCCTACCGCAGGACGTTTCGCAAGAAACGTTGTCGCTATCTGATCCTGAACAACGGACTGCGAGTGAGAAACTATCTCCCAGCCGCCGCCGTCGAGTCCGTCAAGAAACGCGGTGACTTCGCCCAACACTACAGGGACACCCATCGCGAGGCTCTTGGCCAGATCACCTGATGGTGACGGCATTGGCTGTGTCTTGATCATCATGGTGTAGTTGTGGTTCATCCTAATCCTTTCCTTCGGACGGATCGGGGGGTTGCCCCTTGCGGGGCGGATCACGGTCTTATAAGAAGTGGGTGCGTCACATCGCCGGTATTAGCGGCGAGAGGTGACCACCCGAAGGTCAGGGACCGCATCGGGACTTCCCTTCCCGGAGCCACGAATGATACTCGTGGCTCCTCTGCTATCCCGCACTATGCGGGACTCGGCATCGGGCATCCTGCCCGGTGACGGCAACAAAAGAGCCGCCCCAACATGGGCGGCTTCCGGGCAAGGGTACGGGGTCGCAGAAGTGGTATACTGACTTCAAACGAGCCTCGTATCGGTTGCGCCTGGAAAGCTTCCCGATGCGGGGTTCGTGCCATTTACGGCACGAATGGGTTCTAGGCCGAATTATAGATCACGGCGTAGGTGCCTACGCAAGTAGACAGAAATCATGGCCAACACACCGAAGCCGATAAGCCTGCACCCCCTGACCATCGAACAGGCGTTGAAGAAGGCGCTGGATGCCGGCCCGATGCCTGAGAAGGAGCCTAAGAAGGCTCCGAAGAAGTCAGGTACCAGTCCAAACGTCCGGAAACGTTCGCCAAAAGCGCGTTGAACCGCTCCGTATCGGTTATGTGGCGCGTGTTGTGGCGGAACGCGAATTCCTGCACGTACTGGTTCAAGTAGCCCTGATCGACGTGATGGTAGGTGCTCGTGAGGCCGCGCTTTAGCTGGCTCCAGAAGCCCTCGATGCCCTGCGTGTGAATGTCGCCCCTGACGTACTCGGAGTAGTGGCGAATGACGCCATGCGGGAACGCGCCGCTTATCCAGTGGTAGTATTTGTGCTCGTCGGTCATGAGTTGGGTCTTGCCGCGCTTGAGGTTGGCCAGTAGCACCCGCTCGACCTCGCGCTGAGACAGGTCAGGCATCGCCATAGCCCTGACCTTCCCCCCGCGTTCGAGTATCCCGAACACAGGCGTCTTGCGCTCCATCGCTTCGATGCGCGGTGACTTCTCGCCCCTGTACCTCGCCCTCGCGGTGGCTGCGGCGCGGTGGAAACGGTGACCGCGCGGCTTGCCGCCGATGTACGTCTCGTCGGCTTCTACGGTGCCTTCGAGTATGGACGGGTCTTTCTCGAACATGGCGAAGCGGATGCGGTGCGCCATGAACCACGCATTCTTGTAGCTCATGCCGAACTCGCGGTGAACCTGGAACGCGCTGAGTCCCTTCTTACTGGAGCACATGCGGTACATGACGAGTATCCAGGTCCGTAGGGGGATCTTGCTGTCCTCGAAGATCGTCCCCTTCGTGACAGAGAATTGACGCCGACACGCCTTGCACTTGTACAGGTGACGCGGAGAGACGGCCTTGCCGTTCTTGCGCTGCGAAGCCTTCACTTCGATCCGGTAGACCTCAGCGCCGCCGCAGTCCGCAAAGACACACACGAGACCGTCAGGCCAGCGTATGCGTTCGAGCATGGCGCGGGCGTCTGATTCGGTCAGCGTGCCGTCCGTGATGCTGAATAGTTGTCCCTTGCGTGCTGGTTCTTTGTGCATGGCTGTTACCTCACCCACATACTCTCATAGATTCATGGGTGTGTCAACGGGATAATTGCCAATTCCAGCGCCCGTCTAGGATGCGCATAACGGTGTCGTGTGGCAAGGCCCAATCGGTTGCCCTTGTATTGCGTCAGGCAGCGCCGGGTGTAGACTCAACATTCCGTCAACCGCAAGCGAGCGCCCCACGGGACACGTCATGGCCGGGATCACATCGTCGCCTGAAGGCGTCATCGGCCTCGAACATCTGTTGTCCGAGGACGATTGGCGCGACCTGCTGTCTTGCATGGACGTGCAGCACTTTGCACCGGGCGACCATTTGGTGCTCCAGGGCGCCATGGAACCGCCGTTTTTCATCATCGGCGACGGCGTCGCTTCGGTCGTTGCGCAGGGGCCGAACGGCGATTTGCGCGAACTGGGGCGCATCGGGGCGGGCGAATGCGCGGGCGAGATGTCGCTGTTGACCGGCGACCCCGCGTCGGCGAACGTCGTCGCGCTGACGGCGGTGCGGGCACATTCGGCATCGCAGACGAAGCTTGCCTCGCTCGACCGGCTGCGATCGCGCGTCATCGAGGCGCTGTCGGCGATCCTCGCAACGCGGCTGAAGCAAGCGAACGCGCGGCTGCTGACGCTTTCTTCGGCGACCACGCATGTGCTGGTTTGCGGGCCGGGCGCTATCGACGCCCTGAGAAAGCTCCCCGAAGCAGTCGCCGACACCTCCGGTGAACGCGTCCTCATCGTGCTGCTGGGCGGACATGCCGCAGTGAGCGGACTGGAGAGCGAACGTGTATCGGTGCGCGTCGTCGCGCCGGACGAGGCCCTCGACCTGAGCCGCATCCTGCACCGGGCAGCCCACGAGTACGGCGAGATCTTGATTTTCACGGAACGGCCGGCGCTTGCGCAGATCAGCATCGACCCGGCGACGATGGTGTACGTGACGCGCGCCGAAGATGCGCGCGACATGCCGCCGGACGTGCCGGTGACCACGCGCGTAGCGATGATGCGCCCGGCGGGCGGCACGGAGACGTGGACGCAGCCCTCGATCCGGCGGCTTTCCGACGCGTGCGGGCGGCAGGTCGTCGCCGTGCTGCCATCGGGCGGTGCGGACGACGACGACGGGACGGCGATCGCGCGTTTTGCGCGCACGCTTACCGGCAGGCAAGTCGGATTGGCGCTCGGCGCGGGTGCCGCGAAGGGGCTTGCGCACCTCGGCGTGCTGCGCGCACTCGCCGAGATGAAGGTGCCGATCGATATCGTCAGCGGTTGCAGCATCGGTTCGGCGATCGCGGCGGGCGTCGCCGCAGGCATGGAACTCGACGAGCTGACGGAGTTGACGACGCAGGCGGCGGGGCGGGCGATCCGCCCGACGCTGCCCGTGCGTTCGTTCATGAGCAACGCCGGCGTGCGCGAAGAACTGAAACGGCTCGCCGAGGAGCGCCGCATCGAGGATCTCGACCTGCCGCTCGCTGTCGTAGCGACGGACCTCTTTCGCCGTTCCGAAGTGACCTTCACGACGGGGCTGTTGTGGCCGCGACTGCTGGCGAGCATGGCGATCCCCGGCGTCTACCCGCCGAGCGCGGCGCTGGGCAGTTATCTCGTCGACGGGGGTGTGCTGAACCCGGTGCCGGTGCGGCAGTGCCGCGCGCTGGGCGCGGGCGTCGTGATCGGCGTACGGCTCACCGCGACCCGTACGTCGCCGCGCGAACGGCTGGAGTACAAGCCTTCGATGCCGCTGGCCATCGAGACGATCATGCGCACGTTCGAGATCATGCTGAACCGGATCTCGGAGGCGAGCCACGAGCACGCCGACGTGAACATTGAAGTGTGTGTCGATGGCGACGGCGGCGTGCGCGACTTCAAGCGCGGCAAGGAGATCGGCGAGCTGGGGTATCGTGCTACGATGGGCGCCGCCGCATCGTTGACGGCGGCGATGCCGTATCTGAAGGCCGCCCGTTGATCCTGCTTGCCCTTCGCAACCTTATCTCCGAACGAACTCGATTCGCGTTTTCGGCAGCGGGCATCGGCTTTGCGGTGTTCCTGATCACGGTGCTGCTGGGCTTGTACCAGGGCTGGAACGAGAAGGTCGGCGGCTTCGTCGAAGAAGTAGATGCTGACGCGTGGGTGGCGCGCGAAGGCACGACGGACTTCATCAACGCGGCATCGATCCTGCCGCGCGCGCGCGGTGACGAGACGCACGCGCGCGACGACGTCGCGGCGGTGTACCCGCTCATCGTGCGGCCGATGCTGTTCTTCGAGGGCGACAAGAAGGTCGAGGTCCACCTCATCGGCTACGACGTGGCGTCGGGCGTCGGCGGGCCGCCGAAGATCACGGAGGGCCGCGGCGATCCAGCGGACGGTGAGATCGTCGTGGACGATGTGTTGTCGCGGACGCTGAATGTGAGCGTGGGCGACACGCTGACGAGCGGCGACTCGCGGTTCGACGTCATCGGCGTCACGTCGGGAGGGAACTTCGCGTTCACGCAGGCGGCGTTCATCAGCGTCGAGTCTGCGTCGGCGCTGCTCGACATGGGTGATCTCGTCACGTTCTGGCTCGTCGACATGGAAGACGGCGCGGTGGTCGAGACGCTGGCGTCGGACGTCGCGGCGAACACGGACGGCGTGGTGGTGTTCTCGTCCGATGAGTTCGCTTCCGCGACACGTCACCGCATCCTGGACAACGTGATCCCGATCATCGGATTGATCCTGGGACTGGCGTTCATCGTCGGCATCGCGATCACGAGCCTGACGATCTACACGGCGACCGTCGAGCGGACGCGCGAGTTCGGGATCATGAAGGCGGTCGGCTTCAACAACTACGACCTGTACAAGCTGGTGATCATCCAGAGCTTTATTACGGGCAGTGTCGGATTCGTGTTTGGCGTGGCGCTGACGCTGTTGATGAGCCGGTTCGTCGACCGGCTCGCGGCACAGTTCATCCTGTACGTACGCCCGATCGACGTGCTGTTCGTGCTCATCGCGACGATCGTGATGGCGGCGTTGGCCTCGATCGTGCCGGCGCGGCGGGTTGGCGCCGTCGATCCTGCGGTGGCGTTCAAGGGGTAGGCATGAGCGAGCGAGCAGTCATCGAGCTGGTGAACGTCAGCCAGCAATTCGGCACGAAGGACAATCCGACGCACGCGCTGCGGTCGGTGTCGATGCAGGTGCCGGAGCGGCAGGTCGTGATCATCATGGGGCCATCAGGCGCTGGCAAGTCGACGCTGCTCGCCATCGCGGGCGCGCTGCGAAGGCCGACGTCGGGGGAAGTGCTCATTGATGGCGAGTCGCTTTCGTCACTGGGCGACAGCAAGTTGTCCGGCGTGCGATTGCACAAGGTGGGCTTCGTCTTCCAGGAGTTCAACCTGCTGGATGCGCTCACCGTCATGCAAAACCTGGAACTGGTGCTCGCGAGGGCCGGTGTGCCGCGCAAGCAAGCCCACGCGCGGGCGTCCGAGATCCTGTCGATCCTGGACATGACGCATCGCAAGGATGCTTATCCGAAGACGCTGAGCGGCGGCGAGCGGCAGCGCGTCGCGATTGCGCGAGCGCTGGTGAATAATCCGGTCGTGATCATGGCGGACGAGCCGACGGCGAGCCTCGATGGCAAGCGGGGCGCGGAGGTGATGTCGCTGTTGCAGATGATCGCGCACGACATGGGCACGGCGGTGGTGATCGTGAGCCACGACCACCGCACGCTGCAGTATGCGGACCGCATCGTCTGGCTCGAAGACGGGCACCTCGAAGACCGCGAGCCGGCGTCGATGGCGTCGATGGCAGCGAGCGACGCTCCCGGCCCAGTAGATCGCGCGCGCTGGCCGACTGGCAGCGCAAGCTAGCGGCCCGCCCATCGGGCTCATCACCGGCCTCCCGGCAAGATAGTTGTTGAAAAGCTGGCGGGCTGCGTTCGCGGCGACCTCGCCGGGAGTAAGATCGGCGCGTGGCGGCAGAGCTCTCATCACCTGCGAGCGCAGCGGCGCTTCGGCCGTACTTGCCCGAGACGCTCATCGAACAGTGGCACGGGGCCGAACGGCCCTCGCCGGTCTGGTACGAGTGGCTGGACGGCGCGCTGATGCACTGCGACATCACCGGTTTCACGTCGATGTCGGAGAGCCTCCAGTCGTTGGGGCGCGAGGGCGCCGAACTCATGGCAGGCGTGCTGAATCGTTTCTTCGAAACGATGCTCGGCGTCGCGGACCGTTGGCAAGGCGTGCAGATGAAGTTTGGCGGCGACGCCATGCTGCTCTACTTCGACGCCGCCGACGGGGCGGCGCGCGCCGCCGCCTGCGGGCTCGAGATGCAGCGAAACATGCCGCAGTTTCGACGCGTCGAGGTGGCGGGGCAGGCCTACGTGCTGCGCATGCGCATCGGCATCCACGCCGGGCGTTTTTTCTCCGCGTCGACGGGGAATGGTGACGGCGTGTTGCAGTACCTGCTGCTCGGGCACGACGTGAACGAGACAGCGGCGGTCGAAGCGGCGGCTCAACCGGGCGAGGTCGTCGCGACGGAAGCAGCAGCGAGCGCCATGGCATCGGCGGCGCGGACCATGCCAACGGACAGCGGCGTGTGGCGCGTGCAGTCGACAAACGTCGCGGCGCCGATGGCGCGGGACAAACGGGTTCTTACGGGTGACAGCGTGCTGCGGCGCTACGTGCTGCCGGCCGTGGCGGACGCGCTCGAGGACGGTGTCGGCTTGCCGTCGGAGCAACGGCGCGTAACGTCGATGTTCGTGACACTGCTCGGAACGACGGAGTTGCTCGCGCGCTCGGGTGAAGATGAGACGCTGCGGCAGGTCAACGCGTACGCCAACATCCTTGCAACGGCGGTCACACGGCACGGCGGCGTGCTGCTCGGCAACGACGTCGCCGACCATGGCGACAAGTTCATCGTGCTGTTCGGCGCGCCGACGCTCACGGAGGAGCACGAAGCGAACGCGATACGGTGCGCGATCGAGCTGTCGGCGGCGCTTGCCGGATCCGGGCTCGATCTCCGGCAGCAGGGTGGTGTCCATACGGGGCCGGTGTTCGCCGGAGAGATCGGCTCGCCGGCGCGTCGCGAGTACACCGTGATCGGCGATACCGTCAACCTTGCGGCACGGCTCATGGCGGCGGCCAGGCCGGGAGAGACGCTGGTCTCGGAGAGCACGGCGCAACGACTCGGCGGGGCGTTTACGTTGCGGCGTCGCAAGGCGATCCGCGTGAAGGGAAAGAGCGCGCCGGTCCGGTTGTTCGCGCTCGCCGGGACGTCGGGGGCGAGCACGGAGGCGCGCACGCCGCAGGGGCTGCCGTTCGTGGGACGCGCGGCGGAAGTCGACGCGCTGCTCGCAGCGGCCGAGCGCACGCGCGGAGGCGAGCCTGCGTGGTGCGCCATTTCCGGCACCGCGGGGATCGGCAAGACGCGGCTGGCCGCCGAGGCGGCGCAACGGCTCGCCGGCTGGAGCGTGTTGCACGCGACCGCCCGCAGCCACACCTCCGGCACGCCGTTCGGGGCGTGGCTCGCGCCGTTGCGGCGATTGGCCAGCGTCGAGGAGGGTGCCGAGCGCGAGCAGGCGGCTGCCGCGCTTCGAGCCGAGATCGCGCGGGCGGTGCCGGCGCAGGCGCAGTTCGCCGGCGTGCTCGCCGATCTGTTGGGGCTGCCCGTGGGCGCCGACGAACTTTTCACATCGCTCGACGCGAAAGCGCGACGCGACCGGCTGACGTCGCTCGTCGTAGCGGTGGTCGAGGCGAAGGCGCATGAGACGCCGCTGCTCTTGCTGTTCGAGGACGCGCAGTGGAGCGACGCGGCGTCCATCGAGCTGCTGGCGGAGGTCTTGCAGCGCGTGCGGGCGCCATTCGCGGTTTACGTGACGACGCGCGAGCCTGCGCTGCCGGAGCCGCTCGCCGCGCGTCCGCCCGAGCAGCACATACGGCTGGAGGGCCTTCGACCCGCCGAAGCGCGCGAGCTGATCGCGCCGCTCGTCAGCGACGATGCCTCCGCCGGCGCGATCGTCGCGCGCGCGCAGGGCAATCCGCTGTTCATGATCGAAATGGCCCAGGCGCCGGCGGGCTCGTCGATGCCGGAGACGGTACACGACGTGGTGCTGGCGCGTCTCGACGCGCTGCGACGTTCGGACCGCGAAATGTTGCGATTGGCGTCGGTGGTGGGGCCGTCGTTCGCACTGGCTTCGGTGCTGGCACTGGAAACGTCGGTGACGGAAAGCTACGTTGCGGGCGCGTGCAACCGGCTGCTGGCCGCCGGCTTTTTGCAGCGCGATGACAGTCGCTACGCGTTCGCGCACACGCTCACGAGCGAGGTGGCATACGAGACGCTGCTGTACGCCGACCGGCGGCGTCTGCATCGGACGCTCGCGCAGCACATCGAGCAGCGGGAAGATGCTGGTGCGATGGCGGAGACGCTGCTGCACCATTTCGGTGCGGCGCGGGATTGGGGGCGGGTCGCGCGGTACGGCATGGTGTCCGGCGACCGCGCATCGGCCATCTTTGCCACGGAGGAGGCCGCGAACCACTACCAGGCGGCGCTGGAGGGTCTCGACGAGATCGGTCCGCAGGCCCGCATCGACCGGAGCATCGTGCTGGAGCGTCTTGGCGATGCGCTCGATTCGGCGGGACGCCACCGCGAGGCGGGTGATGCGTACTTCACCTCGCTGGGCGAGTGGCTGACGCGCGGCACCGCGCGGCGCGCCCGCTACGTACACGCGGACCTGCGGACGAAGGCACGTGAGGCGCTGATCTGCCGCAAGATCTCCGTCTCGTACGAGCGGCGCTCCGACTACGAGCAAGCGCTGTCGTGGATCGACCAGGCGCTGGAGCGGCTGCCATCGGGGCCGGCGAGCGTGGCCGCGGAGGTGATGGCATCGAAGAGCGTGACGCTCTTTCGTCGCGGTCAGTACGCCGAGGCGACGGACTGGGGCAAGCGCGCCGTGACGCTCGCGCGGCGGAGCCGCGACCGGCGCATCATGGCGTACGCGCACAACATGCTGGCGAACTCGTACATCGAGCAGGGAGCGTTGAAGGAGGCGGTGCGGCACCTGACGTCGAGCACGCGCCTGTATCACGAGCTGCGCGATCTGCGGGGGCAGTCGGCGGCCGGCAACAATCTCGCGTCGTGCTATCAGCTTCTCGGGAACATGGACCAGGCGCTGTACTACTACCAGGACGCGCTGCACGCGGACGCGCGACTCGGCAACGTGACACACGCGGCGATCATCCACAACAACATCGGCGAAGTGCTGTTGGCACTTGGCCGTGTGCAGGAGGCGGAGGAACATTTGCGCGACGTGCTGACGACGCACGCGGCGAACCCGGGGCTTGCGGCACTGGCAGGGTTGTCCGAGGTGAATCTCTCGCGCGGGGCGTTGATCCGCGGCGATGCCGGCGCGGCGGACCTTCACGTGATGCGCGGGATCAGGCTGCTGCGCCAGGTCGGGGCGGCGGGCATGCTCGACGAGGCAGAGTTGCAGCTCGTCGAGGTGCGGCTGGCGCAATCGCGGTGGCGGGATGCGCTCAAGCGCGGCACCGACGTCGTCGAACGGTCGCGCGCGTCGGGCGCGAAGCTGATGGAAGCGCGCGGCGAGCGGCTGATCGGCGTCGCGCAGCGAGGACTGGGCAACGCCGAAGCGGCCACGACGCACCTGCGGGAAAGCGCGGCGCTCGCGCGCAAGATCGGCGCGAGCATCGAGGAGGCGAGCGCGCTCGTGGAGCTTGCCTCGCTGTTCGTCGATACGGGGCGCGTCAAGCAGACGGGGCGGATCATCGATCGCGCTGAGCGCATCGCAAGGCGGATCGGCGATGCGCGCCAGATCGAAAGGCTGCGGAACTTGCGCGAGCGGGCCGCCGCGCCGAAGTAAGCGCTACGGAAGCGCCGTCGCGAAGTCTTTCAGCGTCTGCGCCAATTGCCGCGGCATCTCGTGGGGGATGTCGTGGCCGCACGGCCACCACACGCACTGCACGTTCGGGAATCGCTCCGCGATCGGTACGGTGGCGTCGCGGCTGAACCCCCACGGACCCAGCCGCGGATCGCGGTCACCTGGACTGTGCTCCCCGCCGATGAGCAATACCGGACACTGGATGCTTGCGTACAAGTCGGTCTTCAGCACGACGCCTTCTCGGTCGATCGTACGCTGGATCGCGACCAGTTCGGGGACGGAACGCCGCCACCGGTACAGCCCGTCATCACACTCGACGAACTGACGGCCCGCGACGGCCACCGCTGAATCGCCGTATAGCCTCTGGACCTCCCTAAGCACGTGTGCCAACTCATCTGCCGTACCAACGAAGCGGAGGAAGGGGTCCTCCGCGTACGACTCTTCGATCGACCGCCACACGTCGTCTCCTAGCTCGGTCGAGACGTCTGTGATCCAGCCATCGATCCCGACGACGCCGCCGCACGTGTGCCGGGACGCGTAGCAGACCGCGAGCTGTCCACCCCACGAGTGCCCGACGACGAGCGGCGCGACGAGGTCGCAGTGTTCGACGACGGCGTGAATGTCGGACGCGAGCGCCTCGTACGAGTAGTCGTCTGCATCGCTCGACGCGCCGTTGCCGCGCATGTCGAGCGCGATGGCGTGTATGTCGGCGTCCATCAACGGGATGAAGTGGTCCCAGGTCGCCAAATTCTGACCCGGGCCGCCGTGGATGAATACGGCGTCGCGACCCCTGCCGCCATAATCCCGAGCGGCGATACGCACGCCTGCATGATCGACGGTGAAATCTCGCCACATCCGACGATTATAGGCGGGGCCCGCGCCGCCGCGCGAAGTGATCGCTGCTAGGAGACCGGCGCCTCTGTAAACTCGATCGCGATCACGGTCGCGTGCTCATCGATCGCATCCTGCGGCACCGCGATGGTGAGCTCTCCGAGCGGATCGCGGTTGAGCAGCGTGTCGACGATCGAGGCGCGGCCGGAGAACGCGACCTTGGCGCCGTTCGAGAGGGCGCGGACCGAGCGCACGCGGTTGATGCGCACGCCGCGCACCGTCACGTCATCGTAGGGGCGCATGAGCAGATGCGCGTAGGTCACGTTGTCGCGCCGTGTCGACGGCCCGTACCACTGCCAGGGCTCCAGCCCGGGCGCCGTGCCGGTGATGCTCTCGCCATTGCGTCGCAGCCACGCTTCGATGACGTCGAGACGCTCGACCAGCTCCGGCATCAGACGCCCGTCGCCCATCGGGCTGACGTTGAGCAACAAGTTGCCGCCCTTTCCCGCCACCTCACACAGCGTGTGGATCAGCCGTCGCGCGGACTTGAACTCCGTATCCGACGGGTTGTAGCCCCAGCTCTCGTTGATCGTGAGGCACGTCTCCCAGGCGCGGTCGAGCGGCTGCGGCGGCACGAACTGCTCGGGCGTCGTGAAGTCTCCGACGCCGGGCAGGCGGTCGTTGATCAGGATCTCCGGCTGCAGTTCGCGGATCATCGTTTCAAGCTCTATCGAACGCCACTGCGGGATGGAGCGCTCCCAGCCGCCGTCGAACCAGATGACGTCGATGCGGCCGTAGTCCGTCAGCAGTTCACGGACCTGCGCGAACATGAACTCCGTGTAGCGCGCCCACTGTTCGGCGGAGGGCTGGCGCCATTTCGCGAACACGTAGGGCTTGTCCGTCTCCTCGAACGCCGGGTAGTCGGGATGGTGCCAGTCGATCAGCGAGAAGTAGACGCCGATGCGAATGCCTTCGGCGCGCATGGCATCGCAAAACATGCGGAAGATGTCTTTGCCGCACGGCGAGTGCATGACCGAGAAGTCCGACGCCTTCGTGTCATACATCGCGTAGCCGTCATGGTGCTTGGCGGTGAAGACGGCGTACTGCATGCCGAGCCGCTTCGCGCGGCGCGCCCAGTCCGCGGGATCGTACGCACGCGGGTCGAACGTCGCCGCGGACGAGTGATACTGCTCGACCGAGACTTCCGTGCAATTCGGCAGCGCGGCGTGACCGCCGGCGAGCGGCCATGACAGTTCGATGCCCTGTTGGCTGCTGTGGCCCCAGTGCACGAACATGCCGAAGCGCGCGCTATCGAACCAGGACATGCGATCTCCTTCACGCGAGTCGCCGCATGGTGGCGGATCGCGTGACTAGGATCGAGAGCGAACGCGATGAACCTGTTAGGAAGGCCAGCCGAATCGCGCGGCGGCGCGCCCGTGGAAGCGATAAGCGATAATCTCGAACTATGGACCTGGCGTGGTGGGAGACCGCCCTGATCGTCGTGCTGGGCACGATCGCGGCGCTGCTGCTGGCGGCGCTCATCGTGTGGTGGCTGGCGTCGAAGCGCACGAAGGCGATCGCCGGGCGCGTGAAGGAGTTGCCGTGGCGACACAAGCTGATGCTTGCGCGGCGGTTGCTCCAGGACGAGCGCATCCCGCTGCTGGTGCGGGCGCTGCTGCCGGCGATCGTCGTGTACCTGGCGTTGCCGATCGACCTCGTGCCGGACTTCATCCCGGTGATCGGGCAGATTGATGACGTGCTGGTGCTCGTCGTGGGCATGGCGCTCCTGGTGCGCATGACGCCCGCGCGCGTGCTGGACGAGCATCTCGCGGAGGTCGAGCGCGAAGCGATCGACGCGACGGCCGTCGAGGCGGAGCGCCCGGCGCGGCCTACACTCCCGCCCGGTTCATAATCGCCTGGTAGCCGGCGACGAACGGGTTGTCGAGCCATTTGCGCAACTCGACGTCGTTCACCCGCTCGGGTAGCGCTCTGAGCATGTCGGCGACGTGGATCGGATCGTGCTGGGCCCATCCGACGAGAAACGTCTTCAGCGGCAGGTCGCCGGGGCGCCGCTTGGCGTCGCCGGCGAAGTGCATCGGCCTTTCGACCTGCTCGTCGGTGAGCGCGCGCAGGCCATCGATGAGTTCGCGGCGGTTTTGTTCGGCCTCTTCGAAGACGCGCGACGTTGGCCATGCGCGGCGCTCCGCAACGTGCTCATCGTTGAACGCGTCGACGTCGAACGCGCTGCCATCGGCGTTGCGCGTGGCGTCGAGCGACTCGCCGTCGGCAGCCAGCGCGCGGAGCCAGCCGATGATCGCGCGATCGAGCGTATCGAGATGCGACGCGAAGTCCCGCACGATCCAGGTGCTGTTTGGCACCGGCCGGTTCAGTTCGTCTTCGCTGAGCGAATAGCAGAAGGCCTCGAAGCGGCGGCGGTTCTCGACGATCGCCGTCACGATCGCGTCCATCGTTTCACTCACGAGGCAGCCTCCTCGACACCCGGCGAAGGCACGACGTCATCGCCGACGGCGATCGCGCCGGGCGTGACGACGTCGCAGTAGACGCCGAAGTTCACTTCCTTTGGTTGATCCGTGCGATACGAGGCGATCATCTTCAGCGTGTCGATGTCGGTCTCGCCGGTGTCGGGATCGTGCGTGGTGATGACGCAACGGGAGTCCCGCATCAGCACGCCGACCGTAGCACCGCCGATGCGCACGTTGCGGCCGATCCATGAGTCCTCCTCGTGCGCGAGGGAGGCGCCGGAGACGTACACGTTCTGCCGGAACCGACGCTCGTCGAGCGCAGCGAACGCAGCGATGGAGCGCAGGTGCGCGACGGACGCGGCGGTACACATCGACAGCGGGTGGGCGTCGAACGCATGGCTGTGTTCGTCGACCTTCGCGAGGCGGAGGGGCTGGCCGGCGAACACGGAGAGTTTGTCATCGAACGGCCCGGCGACGGCTTTCGCCTTGATCGGAGAGCCGTAAAAGCTGCCTTCAAGCGTGCCGCCGGTCACCACGTTGCTTTCGACGGCGCCGTCGGGGAACTCCAGTCTCAGGCGGTCGGCCGTGATGTCGTATGCGGCGACGATGCGCGTCATCGGCGCGCATTCGCGTTGCGTGAGCACGCGACCGCGCGCGTAGACGATGATGAACGCGCGGTCGCCGGCGATCCCGCGCGGGGTGACTTCGGCCCGTTCGAGGCGGCTCAGTCCGAGCGATTTCACCGGCGCGACGTAGATGGCTTCGACCTTCATGCCGATCATTGTGTCGCGCGCGCGGCGATATGTCGATGCCTTCAGAGGCGCGGCGGTCGGCGTAAGGCTTCTTGCGGCTGATGCCTCATCGTGTGAGACTCGGCGAGCAAGTGAAGGAGGCCTCACATGGGCAAGCTCGAAGGTAAGGTCGTGGTCGTCACGGGCGCGAGCCGCGGTATCGGCGCGGAGATCGCGCGCGTCTTCGCCGGCGAGGGCGGCAGGGTCGTCTGCGCCGCGCGCACCCTGCGCGAAGGCGAGCACCAGTACGAAGGCTCGCTGGAGACAACCGTGAACGACATCAAGAAGGCGGGCGGCGAAGCAACGGCCGTCGCGGCGAACATCTCCGAACCGGAGGAGTGCGAAAGGCTGGTCGCGGCCGCGCGCGATGCCTACGGCCCCGTCGACGTGATGGTGAACAACGCCGCGCTCACGTATTTCGTGCCGGTGAAGGACTACCCGATCAACCGCTGGATGCGCTCGTGGGCGGTCAACTTCCACGCGCCGTTCGTGCTGAGCCAGCTCGTGCTGCAGGACATGGTGCCGCGCAAGAGCGGCGCGATCGTGAACATCTCATCGTCGGCGGCGATCGGGCCCGGGCGCGGGCCGTATTCCGGCCAGGCGCTGCTGTATCGCGGCTCGGTCTGCTACGGCGCGGAGAAGGCGGCGCTCGAGCGCTTTAGCCAGGGGCTGGCCGCGGAGGTGTACCAGGACGGCGTATCGGTGACGTGCTTCTCGCCGTCGCAGGTCGTGCCGACGCCGGGGACGGTACACCACAAGCTCGTCAGCGGCCTCGACGACCCGCGCGGCGAGCCGCCGGAGATCATGGCGAAGGCGGCGTTGCTGCTGGCGACGGAACCGCTCGACAAGGTCACCGGACGCGTGACGTACAGCCAGCAGATATTGAAGGAGTTCCGCTGGATCGAGGAAGGGCGCGGCGTCGGCATCGATGCGCCGGGCACGGGGTACAGCCAGATCTAGCTATCACCGACTGCTGCGGCGTGCGTTCTTGGCGGCGTTCTCCTTTCGCGTTCAATGCGGGATCGGACGAGTTGCAACGTCTCCTCCACGGCTAGCGTCCCCACGCGCCCGTTGGCACAAGCCGGTGCTCCTACACTGAGTAGCAAGATCAGTCTCGGGAGGAAAGCTATGCACAGGAGATTCCGGTTCATCGCGGCCGTCGCGATGTTGGTCCTGGCGTCCGCGTTCGGGGCGGCATGCGGCGGCGACGACGATGACGATGGCGGGCCGATCGCTGAACTGACCGAACAGGCAGGCGACGGCGGCGTCGAAGCGACGAGCGAAGCGACGGAATCGGCGGCCGAAGATACGCCGGCGGGCGCCATCGAAACGCCAGCGGACGGTGCGGTCACGCCCGGGGCTGGCGGAGGCGCCGGAGCGGCCGAAGTCGAGATAGCGGCGGAGAACGCCGATGATTTCACGGAAAGCGAGCTGACGGCGCCGGCGGGCAGCGTGACCATCGTCTTCGAGAACCGCGATGACGGCGTCACGCACAACTTCGCGTTGTACGACTCGGAGGATGCGCCGGAGGACCCGATCGACGCGACGGAACTGGTGGCGGGTCCGGCCACGAGTGAGATCATGGTCGACCTCGAGCCGGGGGTGTCCTACTACAACTGCCAGGTGCATCCGCCCATGGAAGGGACGTTGACCGTCGAATAGCGGGAGCGCGCCTGTACCCGAGAGGAACGGTCTCTGGAGGGACGAGCCTCTGGCGTCGCCCCTTCGGCTTGCCTCACGAAACAGTTGCAGGCAGCAAGGACGGAGGCACCTGCAAGTCGCCGTTGCGGTCGTAGAGTTCGCCGATCGCGTCGAAGTCCCCGCCGCTGATCACAGCGCTTACCGCGTCGAGCATCTCGTCGTAGGCGGCGTCCGTCTCGCCGCGGTAAGCGGCTTCCATGCGGCCCCAGGTGTCCCACGGCAGCATTTCGTGTTGGTTGAGCGCGGCGAGGTCGAAC
Organism: Dehalococcoidia bacterium; assembly: GCA_040902535.1. NCBI lineage: Bacteria > Bacillati > Chloroflexota > Dehalococcoidia > Dehalococcoidia bacterium. The sequence continues at coordinate 97,190 of JBBDXD010000019.1, forward strand.
AGCACGCTCCCGCGGACCTCGCCGATGCCCCAATTGACGCCGCCCATGTTGCACCGGTCCGGGTCGAGTTCACCGCGGCGGCATCGCTGCCAGGCTTCGCCTCCCGACCAATACATGCTCCCAGCCAGAGACTCCGACGTCGCGTCCGGGTCACGAGTCTTTGCCCAGGCGTCGCCCCACTGCGGATCGACTCTGACCCATCGCTCTTCTGACGGGCGCCAGTACTCGATGATCCAGTGGTCCGCCCACGTGTTCGGCTCGAAATATCCGGCAAAGCCGGCGCGCACGCGGGCGGGCATCCGCTGGCGACGCAACAGCGCGCAGGTGAGCGTCGCGAAATGACGGCAGTTGCCGACGAAGCGCTTGTGCGGCGGACGCGGCTCCACGAGCGGGGACGGATCGAGCTGCTGGATGCGCTCGACCATCGATGCGGCGGGCCGGATCTGCGGGTCCGTTCGGTCCTCCGGCGCGGGCAGGGCGGCGACGACCAGGCGGCGGACGACCTTCATGAGTTCATCCGGCGCCTCGGGCAGGCCATCGAAAGCGTCTCGCGCGCACCGCGATAATTCCGTCATCGGACCCGGCGTCGCGTAGTATTCCAACTCGCGGTTGTTCTGCATCGCTCGAGTTCCTTTCGGGACGAGCTGTGGGAGTGCGCTTGCTGGCGTCGTTGTGCCCGCGGGCGATGACAGTGCGATAGCCAGGTTACCCCGCTACGTGGTGCCGGGGGTGGGGATCGAACCCACAAGGCCTTGCGGCCGGCGGATTTTAAGTCCGCTGCGTCTGCCAATTCCGCCACCCCGGCCGGGGCATCATGAGGATCATACCAACTGAAGCCGGGGCGGCTTGGGGTCAGTCCGGCCAGAAGATGATCGTGCCGGCGATAGCGGCGATCGTCGCGACGAGCAGCAACGCGACCATCCACATCGCGAAGCTGCCGTAGCGCCCGCGCTCTTCCTCGAAACGCTCGACATCCGGACTCGGGCGGCCATCATCATCATCATCGGGCCGTCTGCGTTCCGTCCGCATGTATCGTTGTCGTCGGCTCATGGCTTCCCTCACGCACGATGCTGCACGTACATACGCAGTCTCACAGCCGCCGCCTGCCCGCTGAGTCAACGCGCGTATCGCGCGGATCGCAAGATTGTGCCATCGCGCGGGAGAGCGTTTGCCGCCGGTTCGTAAGCATGGGCGGGAGTGCGATGCTGAATCGCAAGGGAGCGTCGGCGATGATGCCAGAAGGAGGATGCTCGATGCCTCATGACACGCGCAGGCGAGAGACCATAGAAGCGCACACGGAACCGCCCACCGGCACGCGTGGCGGAGTCGATGACAGCGCGCTCGACTTCGAGGCGTACGACTACGTGATGCGCCACGCCGATCCGGAGTTGCTGCCGGAAGAGGAGCGATCCGTCGAGCGAGGAGCGGTGGGGCGGGCCGCCGAAGCGTTCACGCGGACGGAAGAGCCGGTCGCGCTCGCGCAGGGGATCTTCTTCATCGCGACGGGCGTGTGGCCGCTCGTCCACATGCAGTCGTTCGAGGCGGTCGCCGGGCCGAAGACCGACCGCTGGCTCGTGAAGACGGTGGGCGCTCTCGTGACGATCGCCGGCGCCGCGATCGCATCGGCGGGGCTGCGGCGCAGGATCACGCCGCAGACGCGCGTGCTTGCGCTGGCGAGCGCGCTCGCCCTGGCGACGATCGACGTGGTGTATGCACGAAGGAAGCGGATCTCGCGCGTCTACTTGCTGGACGCCGTCGCTCAGGCGGGACTCGTGGTTACGTGGCTGACGGCGATCTCGCGGCAACCCGACGAGCGCAGCGCCGTCGCGGCATAGCGGGCGAACTGCGATACCATGGACGCATGACCGCCACCGTCGTGATCGCCGTGTCGGACCTGCTCTTCCAAACGCGGATCGAGGGAGCGGTGGCCGCCATGGGACTGACGCCGCTGATCGCCGATACGGCTCAGCGGCTGGATGCTGCGCTCGAGTCACGAGTGCTGGCTGCTGTCTTCGACGTACACGAGGCGGCGTTTGCGCCAAACGAGGCGATCGCCCGCGCGAGCGCGGCGGGCACGCGCGTGCTGGCGTTTGGGCGCCATACGTCGCCGAAGGATCTGCGCGCCGCTCGAGTCGCCGGCGCCGAGATCGTCGTGCCGCGGTCGGAGCTGGTCGATCGCCTGCCGGAGTTGCTGCGGCGGTTGCTGCCCGAGGACGACGCCGACATCGTCGAGGCGGATTCAGCTTCGTTGTAGCGCGATCCGGGCGCTGTTATAGTGCGGACGGGCACCCGGCTGAACATGACCACAATTTCAGGTACGACCTACGAGACGATCATCGGTCTGGAAGTACACGTGCAGCTTCTGACCGAACGGAAGATGTTTTGCGACTGCAACGCGTCGTATGCCGACGCGCCGCCGAATACGCACGTCTGCCAGGTCTGCATGGCGCTCCCGGGCGTGCTGCCCGTCACGAACGCGAAGGCCGTCGAGTACACGGTGATGACGGGGCTGGCGCTGAACTGCGAGATCCCCGATTTCGCGAAGTTTGACCGCAAGAATTATCCCTATCCCGACCTCCTGAAGGGCTACCAGATCTCGCAGTTCGACCTTCCGCTCACCCGGGATGGCTGGCTGGAGATCGAGGTGGAGGGCGAGCCGCCGAAGCGCGTCGGGATCACGCGCTGCCACCTGGAAGAAGACACGGCACGGCTGACGCACCGCACGGACCAGACCGGCGAAGGCTACACGCTCATCGATATGAACCGCGCCGGTGTGCCGCTGATGGAGATCGTCGGAGAGCCGGACCTGCGTTCGGCGGAGGAGGCGAGCGCATATCTCAAGAAGCTGCGCCAGATCCTGCGCTACATCGGCGTGAGCAAGGCGAACATGGAAGAAGGCAACTTCCGTTGCGACGCGAACGTATCACTGCGGCCCGGCGGCGCGCGCGCGTACGGCGCCAAGGTCGAAGTGAAGAACATGAACAGCTTTCGCGCGGTGTACAACGCGCTGCGCTTCGAGGTCGAACGCCAGACGAAAGCGCTCGACGCCGGTGAGCGCATCCCGCAGGAAACGCGCGGTTGGGTCGACGTTGATGCCGTGACGGTGTCGCAACGCTCGAAAGAAGAAGCCCACGACTATCGCTACTTTCCGGAGCCGGACCTGCCGCCGATCACGCTGACGCCGGCACAGGTCGACGAGATTCGCGCGCGCCTGCCGGAACTGCCGGATGCAAAGATGCACCGCTTCGAGGCGCGGTACGGGCTGGCGCGGTACGAGTCTTCGCTGCTGACGGAGACCGCCGGGCGTGCTGATTACTACGAGCGTGTGATTGCCGCCGCCGGTGATCTGGACGATGCAGCGCGAACGCACATCGCGAAGAAGGCGGCGAACTGGATACTCGGCGACTTCGCGCGGTTGCTGAATGCGGCGGGACTGGACATCGTCGATGCGCGCATCTCGCCGGCCGATCTGTATGCTATGATCGCGCTCGTCGAAGAGGGGACGATCACCGGTAACACGGCGAAGTCTGTGTTCGAGGAGATGTTCCGGAGCGGCAAGGCGCCCGCGACGATCGTCAAGGACCTGGGCGTCGAACAAATGAGCGGCGAAGACGAGATCGCCGCCATCGTCGGGAAAGTGATCGCTGCCAATCCCAAGCCCGTGGAGGATTACCGGGCGGGTAAGCAGGAAGCCATCAAGTTCCTCGTCGGGCAGGCGATGCGGGAGACGCGGGGACGCGCCAATCCGGAGACCCTGACCGGCATCCTGAAGGCGAAGCTGGAAGCATAGGCCTCAGAATTGATCAACAGACTGCTCGGATCAGCGTACGCATGATAAACTGGCGGCCAGCATGCGTACCCTGATCAAAGATCCGAGCTTCATCAAGTGGTTCTATTTCGGCATGCACATCAAGCGGTGGCTGCTGTTGCTGCTGCTTGGTGTGGCGATCATGGGCCTCGGCATCGGTTATTTCCTGCGGGAAGTCTACGTCTCCTACACCTTCCCGGGCTTCGTCTATTACCTGACGCTGCAGTTCTTCCCTCGCTGGGTACGTGGCTCGATCTTCGTGACGGCGAGCCTGGGACTGATCGGGTTCTCCGTCTGGAAGCTCAATCAGTCGTTGCTCTCGGCATTCATCAAGCCTGAGCGGAACGAGAGCATCGTCGACATCATCTACAACCACCGCTATCTGAGGCGCGGGCCGAAGATCGTCGCGATCGGCGGCGGCACCGGCCTCTCGACGCTGTTGCGCGGCCTCAAGGAGTACACCGGCAATATCACCGCCATCGTGTCGATCGCCGACGATGGCGGCAGTTCGGGGCGCCTGCAGCGCGAGTTGGGTGTGCTCCCGCCGGGGGACATCCGCAAGAACATCGCCGCGCTCGCCGATGCTGAGCCTCTTATGTCACGTCTGTTCGAGTACCGCTTCAAGGAAGGCGAGGGGCTCGAGGGCCATAGTTTCGGCAACCTGTTCATCGTCGCGATGACGGAGGTTGCCGGCAACTTCGAAGAGGCCGTGCGCGAAACGAGCCGCGTGCTCGCCGTCCGCGGGCAGATTCTGCCTGCCACGCTCTCCGCGCTGACGATCTGCGCGCGTACGGACCGCGGTGAGATCGTGCGCGGCGAGTCGGCGATCACGGAGCACGGCCACGTGAAGGAGATCTTCCTCGACCCGCCGACGGTGCAGGCGAATCCAGATGCGATCCGCGCGATCCTCCAGGCCGATCTGATCGTGGTAGGACCGGGCAGCCTTCTCACCAGCGTGCTGCCCAACGTCATGGTCGAAGGTATCCGTCGCGCGATGGAAGTCTCGGCGGCGCTCAAGGTGTACGTCTGCAATGTCGCGACGCAACACGGCGAGACAGACGCATTCAAGGTCAGCGACCACTTCAACACGCTCAAGGGGCACCTCAAGGGCAGCGCGCCGTTCGATTTCGTGCTCGCCAACAGCAACACCGATGGCATATTGCCGGAAGAGTGGCACTCGGAGCCGGTCATTATCGACAGCTCGACGCTCGATGGCGCGCGCGTCATCCGGGGCGACGTGATTGCCGAAGAGAACCGCTACCGGCACGACTCAAAGAAGCTTGCCGACGCGCTGGTGCGACTCTACTACGAGCGCAACCAGGTGACCGAATCCGATGCACCCGCCCTGCCGGAGCCGGCCGAAGCCGAGGAGCCACAGAAGGCCGGCGTCGGATAGCGGCGAACCCCGCACGGCAGCACGCCTGGCACCGCAGCGGATATCGGGAGCGCGTCTGCTAGCCGGGCGTCGACAGCCGCTTGAGCCCGGCGACAGCGACATCGACGAGTTGATTCGGTAACTTCCACTCGCCCGGCGACCAGCGCGGAAATGCGCGCAGCGCGTCGAAGTCGATCGTGTACGTGTTGCGCCGTCCCTGCTTGTTACGTGTGACGACGCCGGCGGCCTCGAGCTGGTTCAGGATCGCGACGACGGCGCGTTCCGTGACGCCGATGCTCACTGCAAGCTCGCGCACCGTGCTCTGCGGATCCATCGCGATCGCGAGGAGAAGCAGAGCGTGGTTCGTGAAGAATCCCCACGTACCGATACGCGGCTCGAGGGCGCCGGTATCCGGCGCGGCACCGTTGCCAGCCGCTCTTTCGCCGCCGTGGTAGTTGGAAATCGAGAGCAAGGTCTGGATCAACCCGTCCACGAAGACGCGCGGCGTGACAAGCACGGTGCCCTCGCGCCGATACGCCGCAAGGACATCGAAGTTGACGGAGTAGGTGTTGCGGCGCCCGTCGCGATGGCGCACGACGATGCCTTCGTCGCTGAGTTGACGCAGGATGGCCAGGGTCGCGCGCTCGGTGACGCCGACACCGGTCGAGATCTCGCGCACCGTTGAGTCGTTATGGCGCACGACGTAGATCATGATCAGGGCGTGGTTCGTCAGGAATCCCCAGGTTGGCGTCTGCGTCATGCGGACCTCCGAGCTGCCGCGTGCGGGCGACAAATTTTTGGAAATTCCTCCTCCGGGGGTATTGACAGAGGGATTTCGCGAATTAAAATACATGCAACGTCAATCAGGCTTCCCAGTTCATGTGCTGGATTTCACGAAGTGGTTCACTTGTTATGCCAATCAGTTCTTGCACATCATGCATCACCGTTCATGGATTTTCAAGCGCTGAGACCGGCATAACGTTGCGAATATCGAAGATTCTGGCCGCCAGCATCGGGTGCGGGGGACATGGAGGATGTGCAGCGGCGGACCCACACGCGGAGGGTCCCGGGAGGTAGCCGTCGCAGAGACTTGCCGGACGCCTTGGCAGCAATCAGGCGGGGGAAGCCGGCAAGTGACAGACGACTACCGGGGCGGTTTGGCCGGCCGCCCTTCCCTGTAGACACCAGGTGGGTCGGACCAACGGAAGAACGTGAAGAAACCGGTATCAGGAGGACCGGTTTCTTCTCGTTTTCGCGGCGCCGCGTCCTGAACCGCTAGCGGGGGCCGCCGGAAGCCGCGAGTACGGTGTTGTAGAGCAGCATCGCGCGCGTCATGGGACCGACGCCGCCCGGCACCGGCGTGATCGCCGCCGCCTTCCGCTTCACGGCATCGAAGTCGACATCACCGACGAGACGATAGCCGGACTTCTTGGACGCATCATCGACGCGGTTGACGCCGACGTCGATGACGACTGCGCCCTCCTTCACCATGTCGGCGGTGATCGTGCGAGGCCTTCCCATGACGGGGATGAGGATGTCGGCGCGCCTGGTGTGCGTGGCGAGATCGGGCGTGCCCGTGTGACACATCGTGACGGTTGCGTTAGCGCCCTCGGCCTTCTGCATCAGGAGGCCGGCGAGCGGCTTGCCGACGAGGTTTGAGCGTCCGCACACGACGACGTGCTTGCCCGCAGGGTCGTGACCCGATCGCAGCAGCATCTGCTTAACGCCGTGCGGCGTACACGGGTACAGCGCGCGCTCACCACGGAAGAGGCGCCCGACGTTCACGGGATGCAGGCCGTCGACGTCCTTCTCCGGCAGCACGGCGCCGGTCACGACGCCCTCGTCGATGTGCGTCGGCAGCGGAAGTTGCACGAGGATGCCATGCCAGCGCTCGTCCTGGTTGAGGTCGGCGACGAGTCCGAGCAGTTGTTCCTGCGTCACGTCCGCCGCGATACGCAGCGTCTCCGAGCGCATGCCCACTTCTTCGACGTCGCGCGTCTTGCCGCGGACGTAGGAGACGGACGCAGGGTCTTCGCCGACAAGCACGACGACGAGCCCGGGATCGCGCCCCGATGCCTTGAGGCGCTCCACTTCGACCCGCACCTCATCGCGGACCTGTTGGGCGATGGCGTTGCCATCGATGATGGTGGCGGTCATGGGGGCTCCGTCGCTCGTCGGGATGGCTGGCGCCGCAGTCTACCTAGCGCGCGTCGTTGATACCGCGACGCTGGAGGCACGCGTACAATCGCCGTATGGAGTACGCCGTCGGCATCGACGTGATCGAGATCGCGCGCGTGAAGAAGGTGCTCGAGCGGCACCCGGAGCGCTTCCTGCAGCGCGTGTTCACGCCGGAGGAAGTGGCGTTCTGCCGCGGACGGGTGCCGGAGCTGGCGGCGCGCTTCGCGGCGAAGGAGGCCGTGATGAAGGCGCTGGGCACGGGCGCGCGAGGGCTCGCCTGGCGCGAGATCGAGGTGCTGCCGAACCGGCGCGGCAAGCCGCTGATCTATTTGCACGGCGACGCGAAGCGGCGCGGGGAAGCGATCGGCCTGCGTGGCGTCGACATCAGCCTGACGCATTCGCACGATCTGGCAATCGCGGCGGTCGTCGGCGCCGCCGATGATGCGCCGATCGACCGCGCGCAACACCGCGAGCGGCTGGTCGCCTGGCTGAGCGAGCAGGGGCGGCTGTGAAGCTCGTCACGTCCGCGCAAATGCGCGCGCTCGAACAGCAGGCCGTCGATGCGGGAACATCGCTGGATGCGCTGATGGAGGCGGCGGGGCTCGCGGTCGCGCAGGAAGTGTGGCTGTCGCGCGGCGTCGTCGCCGGGCGCCGCGTGCTCGTGCTCGTCGGGCCGGGCAACAACGGCGGCGACGGGCTCGTCGCCGCGCGGCATCTTGCGGAGTGGGACGCCGATGTCGCCGTCTACATGTCAGGCGCGCGCGACGACGAGAAGCTAACGCTCGTGCGGGCGGGCAGCGCGGCGGTGTTTGTCGCCGCCGACGACCATGACTACGCGACTCTGCAGGAAGCGCTTGAGGGCGCCGAAGTGGTCATCGACGCGCTGCTCGGTATCGGGCGCGCTCGACCGATCGAAGGGACGCTCGCCGAGATCCTCTCGCGCGTGCGTGCGTCACGGGAGCGGCCGCGGCCGCCGCAGGTCATCGCGATGGACGTGCCGACGGGCGTCGATGCGGACACCGGGCGCGCCGACGCGTTGGCCCTGCGCGCAGACATGACGATCACGTTCGGACTGGGAAAAGTCGGCCTGTACGCCCTGCCCGGCTCGGAGTACGCGGGCAGCGTCCAGGTCATCGACATCGGCCTGCCGAAGGCGGCGGCCAACGACCTGCCGATGGACCTGCTCGATGCAGCGTGGGTGCGCGAGCGTCTGCCCGCGCGGCCGGCATCGAGCAACAAGGGCACGTTCGGGCGCGTCCTGGCGGTAGCGGGTTCGGCGAACTATCCGGGCGCCGCGAGGCTCGCGACGGAGGCGGCGTATCGCGTCGGCGCCGGACTCGTGACGCTCGCGTGTCCGGACAGCCTGCGGGCGATCGTCGCGCCATCGACGCCGGAAGTGACGTATCTGCCGCTGGGCGATGCGCCAGCGCTCACCGGCGAGTCGTCGCGCATGATTGTCGATGCGCTCGGCGCGTACGACGTGCTGCTGCTCGGGCCGGGGCTCAGCCAGGCCGATGGCGTGCAGGAGGCGGTCGCCAGCGTGCTGACGCAGATCCCTGCCAGTGTGCGTTCGTGCGTGGTCGACGCCGACGGACTCAATGCGCTCGCCAGGTGGGAGCGATGGCACGAACGCGTCGGGGCTTCGCTCGTGCTGACGCCGCATCCGGGCGAAATGGCGCGCCTGCTCGGCACGAGCGTGACGGAGATCCAGGACGACCGCCTGGGCGCGGCAACGCAAGCGGCACGGACGTGGAATCAGATCGTGGTCTTGAAGGGGGCGCACACCGTCGTCGCAGCGCCCGACGGGCGGGTGGCGATCAGTCCTCATGCCAACTCGCTGCTCGCGACGGCCGGCACGGGCGACGTGTTGGCGGGCGCCATCGCGGGGCTGATCGCGCAGGGCATGGATGCGTTCGCGGCGGCCGCCTGCGGTGTATATCTCCACGGCGCTGCGGCCGAAGAGATCGGCGATGATCTCGGCGACCGCGGCCTGATCGCCAGCGACCTGCTTTCGGCGCTGCCTCGCGCCATCCGGACCGTGCGGGAGGGCAAGGTGTCGAGGGCGGCGCCGTCCTTCCGGGGCAGACCGGGCCTCGAGGGGCTCGCGAAGATGCTCGGACCGCAGTAGGAGGCGCTTTACTTCTTCAACTGCCCGATCTACGCTCGATCGCGGGCCGCGGGCTCTCGTATCAGCTTCAGTAAGGCGCCCAATTGAACGACGAACGCTTCGTCTACCTCGACCACGCCGCTACTACGCCCTTGCATCCGGGCGTGCTGGAGGCGATGACGCCTTACCTGACGTCGGCGTACGGCAATCCGTCGGCGACGTACCGGATGGCGAAGCAGGCAGCGGACGCCGTACAGCGCTCGCGTCGGACGGTGGCATCGATCCTTGGCGCGCGTCCGACGGAGATCGTGTTCACGGGCGGCGGCACGGAGTCGATCAATACCGCGATCAAGGGCGTCGCGTTCCAGCAGAAGCTCGCCGGCGGGGGCGCGCACATCGTAACATCGACGGTGGAGCATCACGCCGTGTTGCACGCGTGCCAGTACCTGGAGCGCTTCGGCTTCGACGTGACGTATGTGCCCGTCGACGAGGCCGGGCTCGTCGACCCCGACGACGTGGCGCGCGCGATCAATGCGCACACCGCGCTGGTCAGCATCATGATGGCCAACAATGAGGTCGGCACGATCCAGCCGATAGCTGAGATCGCGTCGGCGGTACGGGAGCGTGCCCGCACGCTTGGCAAGCGGATTCCGTTCCACACGGACGCTGTGCAGGCGCCGAACTCCATCGATATGGCCGCCGCGCGCGACGATATCGACATGATGAGCCTCGCCGCGCACAAGTTTCGCGGCCCCAAGGGCATGGGCGTGCTGTACGTCCGGCGCGGCGTGCCATTCCTGGCCCAGCAAAATGGCGGCGGCCAAGAGCGCCAGCGTCGGGCCGGGACGGAGAACGTCGCCGGGATCGTCGGCACGGCGGAGGCGCTGCGCATGACGCAGGAGTCACTCGAAGCCGACCGTGCGCGCATCGGCGCCCTTTCGGCGCAGCTGCGAGCAGGCATCGAGCAGCGGATCGGACGCGTGCGGCTGAACGGACACGCGGAGCGACGGCTGGCGAACAACGTGAGCTACAGCTTCGACGGCGCCGACGCGCAGGAACTGTTGCACGACCTCGATGACGATGGGATCGCGTGCAGCGCCGGCGCGGCCTGCGGCGCGACCACGATCGAGCCGTCGCACGTGCTGCTGGCGATGGGCATCTCGCTCGAGCAGGCGGCATCGACGCTGCGTTTCAGCCTGGGCCACGATACGACGGCGGGCGAGATCGACTACGTGCTCGACCGGCTGCCGGCGATCGTCGAGCGGTCGCGCGCGAAGAAGATGGTCGCGGCGGGTTAAGCGCGTCGTAGCGGTCGCACCCTGTTATGATCTGCACATGTCCGAACGGCGCTGGAGCTTCGTCGTACAAGACGCGCGTGCCCGCAGGCATCGAGGCATCGTCACGTGGGGTGACAGCGCGCCGGCGTCCATCATGTCGCCGGATGCACCGGCGGAGTTTCGCATCGCCATGCTCTCGCAGCCGGCTGAGGTGCGGGAGGCGCCGGGCCGGGTCGCGATCTGCGTGCCGGGCGTCCCGCGGTTGCGGGCGTTGCGACCGGTCGAGCACGACGCGCTCCCCCGCAGGATCGCCGACCTGACGCTGCCGCCGCACAAGATGGCGGAGTACGCGTCGGGTCGTATCGTGATGGCGGCGGAGGGCATCATCGATCCCGACGACGTGTTTCCCGCCCACAGCGACCATCCGCGCCTTGACCGCCTCGCGCTGACCCTGATCGAAGCGGCGGCGGCGGAGGAGACGGCGCCCTACGCGGCGATCATCCGTCACGAGCTGGGGCTGCGATCGAGCGCCGATGCGTTGGCCGCGCTCGGCGAACGGCTGGCGCCGCCCGAGGTTTCGGCGCGCCCGCCCGCGCGCGCCCCGGGCGTCTTGCGCCTCGCGCGCGCGTTGAAACGCCTGCGCGATGGACACGCGCCGGCAGATTCGCTGGAGCAGTTAAGCGAAGACCTGCGCTTTCTCCGGCTCTTCGACGTCGACGATCAGGTGCTCAAGCCGGACGCGCTCGAGCGGCTCCTCGATGATGTGACGCCGCCTCCGGACACGGAACAGCGCCCGCCGGCGAAGATCGTGCAGCTGCGGCCGAAGCGAGACGGCGATTGAGCGGCCTGCTACGGCGCTTGCTAGGCGGCACCGAGGAGGACCGCGGCGATGGGCGTGAGCCGCGCATCCGGCTGATCGTCGGCATCGGCAATCCGGGCAGCGAGTACGCGAACACGCGTCGTAACGTGGGCTTCTGGGTGGCGAACCGGCTCGCGCGGAAGCATGGCATGGAGTTCAAGACGAAGACGGGCAGCTATCACCTTGCGGAAGGTGACATCGAAGGCCACACGGTCGCGATCGCGAAGCCGCGCACGTTTGTGAACGCGAGCGGCGGTCCGGTGGTGCACTTGATCCGGCGGCTGAAGCTCGACGACGCGCAGGAAATGCTCGTGGTGTCGGACCACATCGACCTGCCGGCCGGCAAGGTGCGCCTGCGACGCAAGGGCGGCGGCGGCGGCCAGAAGGGCATCACAGACATCATCAACAAGACGAAGACCGACGAGTTTCCTCGCGTGCGGATCGGCATCGGCCGCCCGGCGGTCGACGGCGAGCCGACGTGGGCGCCCGACATGGTGGCGGACTGGGTGCTTTCGGACCCGACGCCGGCCGAGCGCGAGGTGCTCGATGCCGCCGTCGCGCGTTCGATCGAAGCGATCGAGTGTGCGATTCGTGATGGCATCGAAGCGGCGATGAACCGGTATAACCGGGACGATGCGGTCTCCACGGGGGATCCGACCGAGTGATAAGCTATGGCTCGGAGGTCCGCCGGTTGAAGTTACAACGCACTGTCCAGGCGATTATCCGTCGAGACGATGAATCAGGCTGGGTTGCGGAGTGCAGTCAGCTTCCTGCCGTGACGCAGGGGGATTCTCTCGATGAGGTCACGCGCAACCTCCGAGAAGTAGTGGCGCTCGCATTGGAGGACGAAGATCTCAAGGCGTTGGGTCTCGCTTCGTCCCCCGTGATCGTCGTGAGCCATCAAGTCCGGCGCACCGGTCGATAATTCCTCATCTTCTCACCGAGTAAGCGCGACCGCACACGGCAAGCGCGCAACCACACTGCTACAATGACTGCGCCAAGGGACTGATCGCGAGATCAGCCCCTGCTTTGGCTGTTTTCGGAGGTTTGTGGACCTTTCCGCGCTGCTTCCGCTCGTCGATGAGGCGGTCGACATCGACCGGCTGCGCCGCCGCATGGCCGAGCACCGGGCACTGATGGTGGGCGTCAGCGACGGCGCGAAGGCGACGGTGCTCGCGGCGCTCGCGCGTGACGCCGGCCGGGCGATGCTGATCATCGTGCCGAAGCCGCAGCACGCCGACGCGCTCGCCGAGGAGTTGCAGGCGTGGCTCGGCACGCAGGGTCGCGATCGCGTCATGCTCTTCCCCGAGCGCGACGCGTTGCCGTACGAGCGACTGTCGCCCGACCCTGACGACGTGCGCCAGCGGCTCAACGCGCTCGATGCGCTAGCGGCGTCCGCGGTGATCTCGCCGATCATCGTCGCGCCGGCGGCGGCGGTCGCGCAGTGCACGCTCACACCGGAAGAAGCGCGCCGCTCGACGATCGCGATCGCGCGCGGCGAACGCATCAACATGCAGGACTTCTTGCGCGCGCTCGACGCCGGAGGCTACCGCATCGAGCCGCAGGTGACGGCGCCGGGCGAAGCGAGCCGGCGCGGCGGCATCGTCGATGTCTGGCCGCCGGCCGAAGATCTGCCATTGCGCATCGAGCTGTTCGGCGATGACGTCGAGAGCATCCGGGCGTTCGACGCCGCGACGCAGCGCTCGGAAGCCCAGCGCGAAGCCGTGCGCATCGGGCCCGCACGTGAGTTGGCGATCGACCCGCAGCGGATGCGGGCGCTCGCGGACCACATGCAGGTGGCCAATCTTCGCGGCGAGCAGCGCCAACGGTTCGACCATGAAGTCGAGTTGTTGGGCGAAGGTCTGCCGTTCCCCGGAAACGAGTACTATGTGCCGTTCCTCGCGCACGGCTCGTTGCTCGACCACCTGCCGGACGACGCCCTGCTCGTCGTCGATGAACCGGCGGACGTCGCATCGCTTCAGCGCGAACACGACGAGCAGGCTGTCGAGGCGCGCCGGGAATTGGAGATGCGCGGCGAGCTGCCGCATGGCATGCCGGCGCCGCAAGTCCCGTGGCCGGAGATCGACGAGGCGATCGCCCAACGACCGCAGCGCCTTAGCCTGTCGCGGTGGGCGACCGGCGAGGCCGAGTCCGGCGAAGAGCAGGCGGCGGTACGCCTGCCCTTCGGCCCAGCGGCGGCGTACGGCGGTCGCCTGCGGGCACTCGCCGATGAGCTGACGCAGCAACTGCGCCGCGGCCAGCAGGTGGTGATCGTTTCGACGCAGTCGCGCCGGCTGGCGCAGCTCCTGGAAGAGCACGACGTGTTCGCGCTGGAAACGTCGGCCATCGCATCGACGCCATCGCTCGGGCGCGGGGCGCTGACGATGATCAACGGTTCGCTGCCGCACGGTTGGACGGTCGGCGAAGAAAGGCGCGGCCTGACGCTGCTCACGGATGCGGAGGTGTTCGGGTTCAGCAAGCAGCGGCGGGCGCCGCCGCGCAAGGGAGCATCGCGGGCTGCGTTCCTCGCCGACCTGGCGCCCGGCGAATACGTCGTACACATCGAGCACGGGATCGCGCGATTCGCGGGACTGATGCGGCGCGGGATCGATGGCGAGGAGAAGGAGTTTCTCGAGCTGCAGTATGCGGACGGCGACCGCCTGTTCGTGCCGACGGAGCAGGTCGACCGCGTCAGCCGGTACGTCGGGCCGAGTGAGCACCGGCCGTCGCTGACCCGGCTTGGATCGCAGGAATGGCCGCGTGCGAAGGCGCGCGTGCGCCGCGCCGTCCAGGAACTGGCCAAGGACCTGCTGCAACTCTACGCGGCGCGGCAGGTCGCCAAGGGCCACGCGTTCTCGGCGGACGCGGCGTGGCAGTCGGAGTTGGAAGCGTCCTTCCCGTACGTCGAGACGCCCGACCAGGTCTCCGTGATCCGCGACGTCAAGCAGGACATGGAAGCCGAGCGCCCGATGGACCGTCTCGTCTGCGGCGACGTCGGATACGGCAAGACGGAGATCGCGGTGCGCGCGGCGTTCAAGGCCGTCATGGACGGCATGCAGGTGGCGGTCCTCGTGCCGACGACGGTGCTCGCGCAGCAGCACTTCACCACGTTTCGCCAGCGTCTCGCAGGCTTTCCGGTGAAGGTCGAGATGCTCTCGCGGTTCCGCAGCGACAAGGACCAGCGGCGCATCGTCAGCGACGCCACCAGCGGCAACGTCGACATCGTCATCGGCACGCACCGCCTGTTGCAGAAGGACGTGGCGTTCAAGAACCTGGGGTTGGTCATCATCGACGAGGAGCAGCGGTTCGGCGTCGCGCACAAGGAGCGCCTCAAGCAGATGCGCAACGAGGTCGATGTGCTGACGCTGACCGCGACGCCGATCCCGCGCACGCTCAACATGGCGCTCACGGGCATCCGCGACATGTCCGCGATCGAGACGGCGCCCGAGGAACGCTTGCCGATCAAGACGTACGTGACGGAGTTCGACGACCACCTGGTGCGCGAGGCGATCCAGCGCGAGCTGGAGCGCGGCGGCCAGGTCTACTTCGTGCACAACCGCGTACACAACATCGAGCTGGTGGCGTCGAAGGTGCGCGAGATCGTGCCGGACGCAGATGTGCTGATCGGCCACGGCCAGATGCACGAAGACCTGCTCGAGAAGGTGATGTTCGACTTCACGGAAGGCAAGGCCGACGTGCTCGTCTGCACGACGATCATCGAGTCGGGACTCGACATTCCGAACGTCAACACGATCATCATCAACCACGCCGACCGCTTCGGACTGGCGCAGCTCTATCAACTGCGGGGGCGCGTCGGGCGTGGCGCCGCGCGGGCGTACGCGTACCTGCTGTACGAAAAGCACCGCGCGCTGAGCGAAGTCGCCCAGAAACGGCTACAGACGATCTTCGAGGCTACGGAGCTCGGAGCGGGCTTCCAGATCGCGCTGCGGGACCTCGAGATTCGCGGCGCGGGCAACCTGCTTGGCGCCGAGCAGAGCGGGCAGATCGGCGCGGTCGGCTTCGACCTGTACGTGAAAATGCTGCACGATGCGGTCGACGGGCTGAAGGCGCTGTCCCGCGGCGAGCCGCCACCGCCATCGACGATTCCGCAGCCGATCACGATCGACGTGCCGCTCTCGGCGTACATCCCGGAGAGCTACATCGGCGACATCAATCTGCGGTTGTCGCTGTATCAGCGCATGGCGAGCGCGGGCGACGCGATGAACGGCCGCGCCGCGCTCGATGCGCCGGCGGACCTCGAGCGCGAGCTAAACGACCGTTTCGGGTCGCCGCCATCGCCGGTGCGCAACCTGTTGTACATCGTGCGCCTGCGCGCGCTCGCCAAGATTGCCGATGTGACGTCGGTGGCGCGGGAGGACCGCGAAGGGCGCGAGATCTTGGTCGTGCGCTCGCGAGAGGGCGTCGACCTGCGGTCGCGCGTGCCCGCCAGCAGCCGCCGCGACCTGGAACGCATCGACGGCGTGACGGTCGGTCACAATCAGATCCGCATCGACCTCGATGTCACCGCCGACTCCTGGCGTGAGGTGCTGGTGGAGGCGCTGGATGCCGCGGCGGGGGTGGTGGCGGCGGCGTAGGCCACAAATTTTCCGCTCTCAACCGCTAGAATTTCTGTTCTACGAGTGCTAAGATCCGGTCATGCCCGTCAAGTCCAAGAGCATCTACGACCCGGCCGAGCCTGGGGACGGCGTGCGCGTCCTGACGACGAACTATTGGCCGCGGGGCATCAGCCGAGAGCGCGCCGGCACATACAAGCGCGTGTTAGGCCCCTCACGTGAGCTGCTTCGCGCCTTTAAGGATGGCCTTATCGACTGGGCGGGATACGAACCTCAATACCTGGAGCAGATGCGGGGCGAAGCGCAACAGACGGAAATCCAGGCACTCGCACAACTTGCGGCAACCGAGACCATCACCGTGACGTGCGTCTGCAGGGAAGAGGCTGAGTGTCATCGACGGCTCTTGCGGGATCTCATCGAGCGAGAAGTGGAATCGCCATCATGAAGCTCTTCACCCTTGGCCATAGCATCGCGACTCTCCAGCAGTTGATGGACATCTTGTCCGACAACGCTATCGATGTGCTGGTCGACGTCCGTAGCAAGCCGCGAAGCCGGTTGGCGCATTTCGACCAGGTACCGGTACAGACGGCTGTTGAAGGGGCTGGCATGCGATACCGCTTCCTCGGTGATCGTCTCGGCGGCGTGCCGCGCGATCCCGAAGTGCAGCGTCGCTGGCGCCAGGGGCACCTCGACCCCGTGATCGTCTCTCATCTGCGCGGCACCGACGAATGGATCGACGGCATCGGCGAACTCGTCGGATTGATCGCCGCGGCGGGCGGGAGCAACGTCTGCATCATGTGCAGTGAAGGCGACCCGAACGAGTGCCATCGCAAGGCAGTTGCGCTCGATGCCGCTGCCGCGATTCCAGATCTCGAACTTGTACATCTTTCTATCAAGAAGTCCGCGCCGAGCGAGGTGGGCGTCCAAGAAGTCCTGATGTGAGGCGCGAGCTCCTCATCCTGGACGTCACGGCCATGGCCGGCGACAACGTCTGCGTTGCGGGCCTGGATCTCGAGTCCAGGACGACGATTCGCCTCAACCAACCCCAGCCGACGCGCAGTGGCCTGAAAGCGCTCGGGGGGCTCACGCCTGGCGAGGTGATCGCCGTCGATGTTGAGCCCCTCGCCCAAACGACACGTCCGCACGTGGAGGATCACCAGTGGAATCCCCGCAGCGTCGAGAAGTTCCGCCGCATGGACAACGCTGAGATCCTCGGGGCGCTGACGGGGACAGAGGTCCGCTCCCTCAAGGATGCGTTCGGAGAGCCATCGCGTTCAGGAAAGCGGCATAACGCCGGATGGAAGCCCGGCGAAGGCGAGCGCTCCCTTGCGACGCTCCGCGTGAGGTATGTCCGTCAGGAGGAGGTCGAGGCGGGCAAGATTCGGATCGACCTGCGCGACAACGAGCGATACTGGCATGGAATCCCATTCCAGGACGTGACGGTCAGGGAGCACGGCACCAGTTGTGAAACATGCAGTGCAGGCTTCCTCGACCTCGTTCGGACGGACTTCGAGGCGAATGCATGCCTCGTGCGCGTCGGCCTGACGCGGCGATTTCCGCCGGACGAACATGACGACGGTTCGGCCTGCTGGCTTCAGGTCACGAACATCTTCGCCCGCGACCGCGCTCACTTCTTCTAAGGCTAAGTGGGCTAGTCTCCCACGTTCGGCCGCCACCCCTAATGCCGAAGGCCAGGCCCGCTGCCGAGAGTTAAAATGGGTGTGAATCGCTTCATCTATTCGGTGGAGGTGGCCCCGCATGGCGCAGCAGTACCAGAACTTCATCGGCGGGCGGTGGGTGGACGCGCGGAGCGGCGAGCGCTTCGAACGTGAAAACCCGGCGACCGGCGCGATCACCGGCAGCTATCCGCGCTCGAGGCGTGATGACGTGCAGGACGCCGTCTGCGCGGCCCTCGACGCGCAGCAGCGGTGGCGCCGCATGCCAGCGCCCAAGCGGGGCGAGATCCTCTACCGCGCGGGAGAGATCCTGGTACGCAACAAGGAGCGTTACTCGCGCGAACTGACCGAAGAGATGGGCAAGGTCCTGCCCGAGGCGCGCGGCGACATCCAGGAAGCCATCGACATGACGTACTACATGGCGGGCGAGGGTCGGCGTACGTTCGGGCAGACGACGCCTTCCGAGCTGCCGGACAAATTCGCGATGTCCGTACGCGCGCCGGTGGGCGTCGTGGGTTGCATTACGCCGTGGAACTTCCCGATGGCGATACCGTCGTGGAAGATCATGCCGGCGCTCGTCACCGGTAATACGGTCGTCTTCAAGCCGTCGCAATACGCACCGAAGAGCGCGTACAACCTGATCAAAACGCTCGAGGAGTCCGGCATTCCCGCAGGCGTCGTCAATCTCGTGTTCGGTGAGGGCGCGGAGGCCGGCGCCGGCATCATCGATCATCCAGCCGTCGCGCTGATCTCGTTCACGGGCTCGAACGCCGTCGGCAAGCAGATCGCCTTGCAGTGCGCGGAGCTTGGCAAGCCGGTCTCGCTCGAGATGGGCGGCAAGAACGCGATCACCGTGCTCGACGACGCCGATGTCGCACTGGCGATCGATGGCGCGATCTGGAGCGCGTTCGGGACGACGGGGCAGCGCTGCACCGCCGCGAGCCGGATCATCGTGCAGGGCGGGGTGTACGACGAATTCGCGACGAAGTTCATCGAGCGTGCGAAGTCGATGCGCCTCGGCAGCGGGCTCGACGAATCGACCGACGTGGGGCCGGTCGTGAACCGGCAGCAACTCGAGAAGATCGCCTCGTACATGCCCGTCGGCAAGGGCGAAGGCGCGACGATCGCGACCGGCGGCGGCATCGCGGACGGCGATCGATTGTCGAACGGCTATTTCTTCGAGCCGACGGTCTTCGTCGATGCGAAGCCTTCGATGCGGATCGCGCAGGAGGAGATCTTCGGGCCGGTGACGGCGCTGATCAAGGTGGATAGCCTCGATGAAGCGATCGACGTCAACAACGGCGTGCCCTACGGACTCAGCTCGTCGATCTACACGCGCGACGTCGACAAGGCGTTTCGCGCGATCGAGCGGATCGACACGGGGCTTGTCTACGTGAACGCAGGCACGATCGGCGCCGAAGTACACCTGCCGTTCGGGGGCACGCGCGGCACCGGCAACGGCCACCGCGAGGCCGGCACAGCGGCGCTCGAGACCTTTACGGAGTGGAAGTCCGTATACATCGACTACAGCGGCAGGTTGCAGAAGGCGCAGATCGATGATGTCTGAGCGGTCGTCAGTCGTCAGTCGCCGGTCGTCGGGGGGACCTCGCGAGTCGAAGGCTTCCCGTCGTGCGGGTCGACGTTACGCATTGGGGGTTGCATGACGGCGCCGATCTTCCGCGCGCCATCATCGCCGGCGGCGAGTCCGGCGCACGCGTACGGCGTGCTGCGGCACGGATTTGCGTCGTTTTACGCGGCGCCCGTCGTCGAAGACATGGACGACTGGCACGCCGACGTCGCGTTCGTCGGCGTGCCGTTCGACGCCGGCACGAACGACCGGCCGGGCGCGCGTTTCGGGCCGGCGGCCGTGCGCGACGCGTCGATGCGCTACCGGCCGGAGGAATTGTGGTCGGGCTGGATCGACGCCGAGCACGGCGGTCGCATCCTGGCGGACGTCTCGATGGCGGACGTAGGCGACGTGAACGTGCGCACCGTCGACCTGCGCGAGAACTTCGACGCGATCACGGAGGCGGCGCGGATGGCGCGTCGCAGCTCGCGCGTGCAGGCGTTCATCGGCGGCGACCACGCGATCACGTTCCCGCTCGTCCGCGCCTACGAGGATACGCCGCTGACGCTCATCCAATTTGACGCGCACCAGGACTACACCGACGAGAAGTCCGGCGTACGCTTCTCGCACGACAACCACATGCGGCGCTCGAGCGAGTTGCCGCACGTGCGGCAGATCGCGAACATCGGACTGCGGGGCGTCATCGAGCATTTCGAGCCGTACGAAGCGGCGCAGCGCAACGGCGTCACGATCGTGCCGGCGGAGCGCATCGTCCGCGAGGGCGTCGATGCGGCTATGGCGCCGATAGCGGGAAGCGGTAGCGCATACGTGACGATCGACATCGACGTGCTGGATCCGTCGGGGGCGCCGGGTACCGGGTATCCCGAGCCGGGCGGCATTACCTACTATCAGCTCCGCGACGCCCTGCGGCTCGTCGCCGCGCGCTACGACGTCGTGGCGTTTGATGTCTGCGAGGTCGACCCGATCTACGACACCGCCGCCGTCACGACGCGCATCGCGGCGAAGCTGGTGCTGGATTTTCTGGGGGCCGTCTTCTCACGCTTGCAATAAGCACTGATGTTCTGTTAGAATCCCGCTCCCGCACTGTGCCATAATCGTCGCGAAGGGAGTCGTCGACATGCCCCCAATCGACTGGCTTAAACTTGTTCTCTTCCCTACCGATGGAGAACCTACGGCGCTGGATCCAATCCGTATCCAGAAGGCGTTGTTCTACATCTCCCGGTCAGACCAGATTCCGTCGACCGAGAAGTACACCTTCGTCCCATACAACTATGGCCCGTATAGCAAGGCCATTTACGACGATCTCGATGAACTCGTCGCCAATCAACTTGCGGTTCCTGTTCAGAACACATCTCGCCGCTGGAGTCAGTACCAACTTACGCCTGCGGGCACGGAACACGTACGGCAACTGATGCCGGAGATACCGGGGGAATGGGTGGTGCTCGCAGCCGAAACCCGCCACCTAGTGACTTCCCTTACGTTCAAAGCTTTGCTGCGAAGGGTCTATGCGGAGTATCCAGACTTCGCCGAGAACAGCATCGCAAACATCTAATGACGATTGTATGCGCGCTCATGGCGAAGACCGGCGTTGCAATCGCCGCTGACAGTCAAGCAACAGACCTCGAAGCCGGAATCAAGATTGTTGCCGACGATAAGCTGTGTCGACTCGGGACTCATCTTGTCTGGGGGTTCTCCGGCGCTGTCGGCCTTAAACAATTGATACGTCCCGCACTAGAGGCGGCACACGCGCCCGACTGGAAGCGCAAAACGATCGCAGAGCTTAGGATGCCCATCCCGGAACGCATAGCCACGGTTCGTAAGGCGGTCGCCGCTCAGCACTTGATCGCTCAAGCGCTTCCCTCGGCCGAAGCGATGGTCGTCGGCGTTACCGGTCCTCCAGGTATGCTCAAGCCGTGGATCCTCGAATGCCCTAGCGACAATATCGCGCAAGAGCATTTTCGCTTCTGCGCCATCGGAAGCGGAAAGAAGGCTGGGTATCACGGCTACGAGTCGCTCCGCCACTATGAGCCCCACGAGCAACCCATCGGGCTGGCGAAACTCTTTCTGTTCCGGATCATGGACGACGCGATCAGAGCGGAGGGATTCGGCGTCGGGGGCCAGATCCACCTTTGGAGCGTCACTAATGATGGTGCTGTAGAGGAGCCAGGCCCCGCGATGGAGGATCTGGCGCAACTGCTGGACCAATGGCGGCAGACTGAGAAGGAAGGACTCCGAGGGCTGATGAAGCCGCCCGGGGACGAGCCGGGCGCGGAAGCGCTCGACACCGAGACTGAAGAATCTTCAGCCTAAACCGTGATCCACTCCGGGTTGCTGACTTCCAGCTTGGCGTACACGGTGTCCCGCACGTGCGCGAGCACGAGCGCGCGGAACTCGCCGGTGTCGGCGTCACCTTCGCGGATGCGCGCTGCTAGCTCTTCGTTGCGGGTGCGGAGCGCCTGGCGCAGCGCTTCGAGGGTGCGCGGGCGCTCGGACGCGCCGAGGACCACGTCGAGGCCGCGCCATTCGGCGTCGAGCTGGCGCTCCTCGTGTTGCAGCTCGCGCCGCACCGTGCGGATGACGTTCGACGCGACGCGCGCGTTGTACTTGCGTGCGCCATCGAGCCACGGCACGAACTGGGTATCGAGCAGGAGTTCGACGGCGCGCAGCAGCTCGTCGACGCTCGGGCGGTCGTGCATGTTTGCCTCCTTATTCGCCGCTCACTCGATGAGCGAGAGCAGTTCCCATTCGGTCTCTGCGGTGCGACGCCCGATGCTCGCCAGTTCGACGCTGTCAGAGCGTCCATCGAGGTAGGTGCGCGCCTGGCTGATGCAGATGATGCCCCATCGCAGGTTGCCGAAAATCTCCCAGAAGCGCACGCGCTCGGGATCCACCTGCACGCCGCCCGCAGTCTCGTACGCGGCGAAGAACTCCTCGCGTTCGCCGATGCCGCCGACCGGCTTGTCGCCGCCGAAGCGCCACGACCGCACCGACATCCACGCCAGGTCCTCCATGGGGTCGCCGGCGTGCGCCAGCTCCCAGTCGAGGATGAGTTGCACGCCGCTCGCGTCGAACAGCACGTTGCCCATGCGATAGTCGCCGTGCACCAGCGTACGGCGCGCGGCGGGCGGCGGCAGGCGCGCGCCGAGCCATCGCAACGCCAGTTCGAACGCCGGGTGCGGCTCGGGTGCGAGCGTGCGGAACGTCTGCTCGTAGCGCGCCAGTTCGTGCGCAACCGGCGACTCGCCGGCGGGCGGCGCGGGCAGCGTCTCGATACCGGGCGCGGTGAGCGGGATCGCGTGGATCTTCGCGAGGATGCCGCCAAGCTGCGACGTCAGCACGGTGCGCGTGTGCGCGTACGCGTCTTCGCGCAGGAGCCGGCGTGGCAGGGTCTCGCCATCGACGCGGCGGACGAGGAAGAACTCGCCGCCGAGGGAGTCATCGCCAAAGAACATGGGCTCTGGCGCGGGGACGCCGGCCTCGCGCGCGGCTTCGAGCAGCCGGTACTCAAGCAGGCGCGATGCCGGCGTCAGCGCCGCGCGCGCGTCGTGCTGCAGGATCAGCGGCAACGTCTCATCGCCGATCGCGGCATCGAGCGACCACGTCTCGCGCGATGCGCCGCCCGTCAATCGCCGCAGATCAGAGATGCGCACCGCAGGCCCGCCGGTCGAGCGCTCCAGGAACGCTTCGAGGCGGCTCGTCAGTTCTTCAGGCGTGCCGTCAGGCGTCACCTGGCTCGACCTGATCGAGGTACTCCGAGAGCCCGTAACCGACGGCGTCGCCGCAGCGGAACTCCGTCATGCCCTCGCCGACGTGCGTCGTCATGCCTTCGCGGCGATTGCGCAGCGGGATGAAGCCCATCACCTTGCCGGACACGTCGAGCTTCTCGCCGGCGGCCGTCGTCACGTGCGCAACGAGGTTGCGGTGAAACAGCCCGTTGTCTTCGAAGTCCGTCTCGATCTCGACGTTCGCGATGCGCTCGAGCCTGTCGCCGCGCACGACGACGCCGCCCTGCGTCGTTTCGTCGGGCGAGCGCCAGATCTTCGACACCATCATGCCGAAGTCCGGGGCGAAGTTGATGGTGAGCCATCGATACGAGTGGATCGCCTGCCAGTACCGGGGGCCCCACGAGTGGTCGCGCAGCCCCAGCCCGTCGATCGGCATGATTTCGCCGTCAACGTCGATGGTGCCGCTGACGGCCATGTGCTGCTCGTAGTGCGCCTTCGCGAACTCCTTCTCCGGGTCGACGACCTTGTGATTGCGACCGCTGGAGCCGTACACGGGCCCCGCCGACGCGTGCACGAGGTCGAGCTTCACTTTCTTGAACGGATTGTTGCGAAACGCCTCGCGCGGGTCGGCCATTTGCGCCGGCTCGGTCAGGTACACGGCGTGGCCGTCGTACGTGGTGCGCAGCTTTTCCATCGGTTCGATGACTTCGAATCTCATGCCGCCGGCGTCCATCGCGTCGTTGTGCGAGATGTCGGCGCGCTTGAACTGGAAGAGCACGCTGCCATCGGGCATGTAGAGCGTCATCGTCATCTCCGCGTAGCCCTCGTTGGCGCGGTTGCCGAGCCGGACGAAGCCGCCGCTGTTGCGGGCGCGGTCGAAGAAGTTGAAGTACATGCTCTCGTTGAAGTTCGACTCCGGCCCCAGGGGGTGCGTGTAGTCGTCCTGCGCCGAGAGGTCACCGAGGATCGTCGCGACCATGTGTCACCTCGCGTTTAGCGTCCACGTCGGGTTGGTGCGGACGGATCGAGTGTAGGGGAAGCGGCGGGCGAGAGAAAATGGCGCCCGCGATGATGCGGTGAGTTCAGATTCTCGACGCGACTCTCGGCCGCGCGCTACCGGGCGAGCAGTCCCGCATCGATGACGAACTGCGAGCCGGTGACGAACCGCGCGCGGTCGGAGGCGAGATACAGCACCGCCTCCGCGACGTCCTCCGGCTCGATCCACGGCACGGGCAGCAGGTTGCCGGCGGAGCGCTCCGCGACTTCCCGGGGCGTCAGGCCTTCCATCTGCGCGAGGCCGTCGTTCATGGGCGTGTTGACGCCGGTGGGATGAATCGAGACGACGCGGATGCCGTGCGGCGCCAGTTCGATCGCCCAGGAGCGTGTCAGGCCGGTGAGGCCCCACTTGGATGCCGCGTAGTGGCTCAGCCTGTTCATGCCGCGCAGCCCGGCAACGGACGAGTTGTTGATGATGACGCCGGACTGCTGCCGGATCATCACCGGAATCACGCGCCGCGCGACGAGCCAGCTCCCCTTGAGGTTGATGTCGATCATCGCGTCCCAGGCGTCCTCGGTGAGTTCGTGGGTGAGGCCGTAGGCGCAGATGCCGGCGTTGTTGAAGAGAATATCGACGCGACCGAACTCGGCGACCGTCGCATCCACGGCCGTCGTGATCGACGCGTCGTCGCGCACGTCGCCCACGAACGTCAGGCAGTCCGATCCCGACTCGCGGCATGCGGCCTGCAGCTCGCGCAGGTCGTCCTGCGATCCGAGTTCGTACGCCGGATACGGCAGCGGCTTCGCGACGTCAAAGGCGGCGATGCGCGCGCCTTCACGAGCGAGCGCCAATGCGACGGCTCTGCCCTGTCCGTGCGCGGCGCCCGTGATGAACGCGACTTTATCCGTGAACTCTCGTTCTGCCATCACTCCTCGCCCTCAACGGCGGCGGCGCCCCTTCGGTATGGCGCCAGGTACGTGTCCAGATCGACCTCCAGCGCGTTGTTGACGATGTTCGTCGCGACCATCATCGCGCCGAAGGCGGTGAGCGCGACGATCTGTTCGGCGTTGAACGTCGCCGCGAGGCGGTCGTACAGTTCGTCAGGGACGCGCGCCAACGGCCTCGCGAGCGCCAGCGCGTAGTCGACGACGGCCTGTTCGCGCGCATCGAGCGGCGGCGCGTCGGGTGTGTCACCCGCGTCCTGGAGGAGGCGGCGGAAGAACGTCGAACAGATGAGACAGTCCGTCTCCGCCGAAATGGCGTGCGAGAAGAGGTTGGTCAGCCGCTCGCCGAGGAACGGCTGCACGGCATCGCGCAAGGGATACCACCCCATGAGCGCGCGAAACGCCGGCTGCGAGTGCAGCAGGGTCTGCTTCATGTTCGTCATGCGACCGTGCTCGCTGACGACGCGATCGTAGGCTGCGCGGGCGTCTGGCGGCGCGTCGTCGTACTCGACCGGGCGGATACGCGGCATGAACGTGTGCTCCTGCGTCACGCAGAATATCCTATAGGAGTGCGAGGAGCGTACGGACGGAGATACCCATGGCCGATGTGAAGTACAACGAACTGACCGATGAAGAGCGACGCGTGATCGAGTCGAAGGGGACGGAGCGCCCGTTCTCGGGCGAATACGACGATTTCTACCAGGCCGGCACGTACGTATGCCGTCGTTGTAACGCGGAGCTTTATCGCTCCGACGATAAATTCGACGCCCATTGCGGCTGGCCCGCCTTCGACCAGGAGATCGCCGGCGCGGTCAGGCGCTTGCCGGACCCGGACGGGCAGCGCGTCGAGATCGAGTGCGCGAACTGCGGTGGCCACCTCGGGCACGTCTTCGTCGGGGAGCGGCTGACCGAGCGCAACACGCGGCACTGCGTCAATTCCCTGTCGATGCGATTCGTGCCGGCGGGTTGAAGCGGCGCATTCATGATCGACTACAAGCCCGGAGCACCTGCGGGTCGCTGTGGCCCCGCAGGTGCTCCGATGTTCTATTGTGTCAGCGTCAGTCGCCGCCGGTGCCGGCTTCCTGTGCGAGCCGCCCCGCGGGCGTCGCCTGCGCGGGCGAGTCGGGCTCGACGCGCAGCACGGGCAGCCAGCGCAGGAACGGCGGCAGGTACCAGTTCCACTTCCCCATCAGCTCCATGACGGCGGGCACGAGCACGAGCCGGACGACCGTGGCATCGATGAAGATGGCGAACGCGAGTCCGAAGCCGAAGAGCTTGAGGTCCCGCAGGCCGCCGAGCACGAAGGCGCCGAACACGCAGACCATGATCGCCGCCGCCGCCGAGATCACGCGTCCGGTCGCCGCCAATCCATCGGCGACGGCGCGGGCGTTATCGCCGGTGCGGTCGTACTCCTCGCGGATCCGCGAGAGCAGGAAGACCTCGTAGTCCATCGACAGGCCGAAGAGGATGGCGAAGAGCATCATCGGCGTCCACGCCTCGATCGGCCCTTCGCGACCGAGGCCGATCAGGTTCGCGCCGATGCCCCACTGGAAGACGGCGACCATGGCGCCGAACGCCGCCGCGATCGACAGCAGGTTCATGATCACGGCTTTCGCGGCCACCACGATGCTGTGGAATACCAACATCAACAGCAGGAACGACAGCACCAGCACCGAACCGATGAACAGCGGCAGCCGCTCGGTGATGTAGTCAGCGAAGTCCACGACGCCCGGCGCGTCGCCGGTGAGGCGAATAACGGGCGTATCACCCTCGATGACTGACGGCACGACGTCGTTACGGATGCGGTGGACGAGTTCCGTCGTTTCCTCGTCCTGCGGCGCCGAGTCCGGGTAGACGTTGAACAGGTGGATCGTGCCGGACGCAAACGACTGCGGCGCGGTCACCTCCGACACGCCTTCCGTCGACTCGATCGCCGTCTTCAGGCGATCGAGCGCCGCGACGTCGGATTCTCCGTTCGGCGTCTCAGCGACGATGATGAACGAGCCGTTGAATCCGGGCCCGAAGCCCTCCGCGAGCACGTCGTAGGCGCGGCGCGTCGTATCCGACTCCGGGTAGTTGCCGGAGTCGCCGAAGCCCAGGCGCAGCCAGAACACCGGCAGCGCGAGCACGATCAGCACTGCGGCGCTGAGCAGGAACGCCGGCCACGGGTGGCCCTGGATGACGCGGCTCCATTTGTACCAGATCGATTCGCCGCCGCTCTCTTCGGCGGCTTCCTTGTGAGGCAAGCCGAAGCGGTCGATGTTGCGGCCGGTGAAGCCCAGCAACGCCGGCAGAAGTGTGAGCGACGCGACCATCGTCAGGAACACCGCCAGCACGCAGGCGATGGCGATGCTGCGCACGAACTCGAGATTGAGCATGAACATGCCGAGCAGCGCGATGACGACTGTGATGCCGGCAAAGAGGACGGCACGGCCTGACGTATCGAGCGACAGCGTCACTGCCTGTTGCGGATCGAGGCCGTCGCGCAGCCCTTGCCGGTAGCGTGTCACGATAAAGAGCGCGTAGTCGATGCCGACGCCGATGCCGATCATGGCGGCGACGGACGTCGTGAACTCCGGGACGTCGATCAAGCGCGTCACGAGGCCGATCAGCGCTGCGCCGGTGCCGACGCCGAAAAGCGCCGTGATGATCGGAAGCCCCATCGCGAGCAGCGAACCGAAGGCAATCAGCAGGATGATGACGGCCGCCGCGATGCCGACGAACTCGCTGGAGAACTCGGGCTGCTCGGCGAAGAGGAACCCGCCCAACTCAACCTGGAGGCCCTGGAGTTCGACGTCATCGCGCACGTCCTTGATGATGTCGGCGTCGCCGGTGTACTCCCGGCTGCTGCGGTCCGAGAAATTGATCTCGGCGTACGCGATCTGGCCGCCATCGGCGATTTGGTGCGCGTTCTCCGCGTCGTACGGGCTGACGACGTCGACGCCTTCCACGTCGCGTTCGATGCTGTCGAAGAACGACTGCATCGCCGCACGCACTTCGGGGTCATCGACGCCCTGGTCGGCGCGAAAGACGACCTGGCCGAAGAAGCCGGTCCGTTCGTTGACTCCTCGCTCTTCGAGGAGGTCCAGGGCCTCCTGGCTCTCGGAGCCGGGAAGCTTGAACTCGGTCTTGAACTCCCCGCCGAAGGCGAAGGAGAGCGCGAATGCGCCCACCAGCAGCGCTACCCAGGCGAGCAGCACGAGCCAGCGATGGCGGTACGAAAACTCTGCAAGCGACTTCAAGAATGACCTCCACGTCGAGGATGGGTTGGTGACCGCACGGTGGTCCGGATCAGCCTAACGGACGGGACTGACAGCGTAGTGTCAGGGGGTTGCGCAAAGTTTGACGAGACTTCGAATTCGGAGCGGATCGAGCCACTCAGCCCGTCCGCCAGATTCATCTTGCCAGCGTATCAACGCGGCCGTCCGGTCGCATCGTGCCATCGTCGTAGCGGCGCTGCATCGATCGTTGTACCTGCATCACCGCCGCGATGATGCCTCTCTTCGAGTGTGCCGTTACTTCACGAAGGCCGCCGCGGAGCGCCGGCTTCCATGGCCTTCGTGTCCGCGGGCTTGTAGATCGTCATGAATCGCATGCTTCTGTCTCCTTTACCGGATGCTTGCTGGCGGCCGGACCTTCATCTCACTGACGAGCGACTGTTCCACTAAGGCGTCGAACGCGCCACCTCCGGATCGACAAGGTAGCGCGTCGGTGCGGAGGCACAGTTTGTGAAGTCTGTGCAAAGCTGAGTGCACAGAAATGTAATCGCTTCGGGAGCACGTTTAGCCCACGCGCGCCGCCTGGGCGCCGAGCCACACGGCGGCCATGCCGCAGGCAAGCGTCGCCGCGACGTTCAGCGTCGCGGAGGCGAAGTCGCGCGCTTCCATGAACTGCAACGTATCCCATGCGATCGCGGAAAACGTCGTGAACGCGCCCAGGAAGCCCGTCGCGACGAGCAGGCGCACGTCGCGCGACAGACCCGTGCGCTCTTCGCTGAGCGTGAGGAACAGGCCGATGATGAAGGCGCCCGCGACGTTCACCGCGAACACACCGACGGCGTTCGAGTTTGCCCATTCGGCGACGCGCGTCGCACCGTAGTAGCGTGCGAGCGTCCCGAGTGATCCGCCGATGATGAGGTAGAGGGTGTCATCGCATGAGGGCGGGCGGCCCGCAGTGCCTGGCCGCCTGCCCGGTAGAATCTGCCTTCCCGCTGCGCTACGGGTGATGCTCCGACGGGGTGACCTCCGGGAAGCCGACGTTTCGCGGGATCAAGATGTAGTTCTGGACGATCGATGCGACGGTCCCGCCGATGATCGGGCCAACCCAGTAGATCCAGGCGTCCTTCCATTCACCCTCGACCAGCGCCGGTCCGAAGTGCCGCGCCGGGTTCATCGCCGCGCCTGTCAGCGGCCCGCCGACGAGGATATCCATGGTGATCGTGAGGCCGATCGCGAGCGATGCGATGGCGTGCGGGCCGCGCGAATCGACGGCCGTGCCGATGATCACGTACACGAGGAAGAACGTGAGGATCATCTCCAGGATCAGCGCATTGGCGCGACCGAAGATGATGCCATCCGCCGCGCCGCCGGCCTCGTCGTAGTTCACCACGGGTACCGCAGAGGCGAAGTTCGCAACGGAATCGTCGAACAACTCCCTCAGGATCAACGCGGCGACCGCGGCGCCGATAAGCTGCGCGGCGATGTAGCCGATTGATTTCAGGAGGCCGATCTTGCCGCCGAAGAACAGGGCAATCGTCACCGCGGGGTTGTAGTGCCCGCCCGAGATGTGACCCGCCGCCGCGACCATGAGGCCGATCGCGAGTCCGTGGGCGAGCGCCACCATGACCAGCGTGCCGCCGTTGTTGTACCCCTGCGTCGCCGCCAGCAAGATCGACCCGGCGCCGAAGAAGACGAGGGCGAAGGGACCAATCATTTCGGCGATCAGGGGACGAATCCACGCGTCCAGCAGGTCGTCGTCCATGAAGTGGTCGGCGGTGTAGTCCCGGGCGGGGACCATCATGTCGTCGTCGGCCATGGCGGGCCTCCTAAATGCTAAGGCGATACGACCTTTATGTGGATCATCCTAGATTCGACGGATGAGGTCTGTCAATAGCCGTCAGCGCCAGCCGTCAGCGCCAGCCTTCAGTGCGGTTGGCGTCCTTGAGGGCGGCGGCGTAGAGCCGATCGCGGGGCACGCACCCCGTCGCGTACTGACCCAGGTCGTTGTGCTTCGCGCGCATGAGGGCCGTGCAGTAGCTGACACCGACGCACGACTTGTCGCGCTCCATCGCTCCCCTTTCCAGCGCGTCGGCGGCGAAGTCCGGATACGCCAACGCGCCGCGCCCCAGGCCGACCATCGAAACGGCGCTGCTCGTTATGTTCGCTGCGCCGGTGTTCAGCGCGTAGTGCCGCAGCCACGAATAGCCGGTGCCGACGACGGGCAGGTCGGGGTACGCACGCTGGACCGCGGCGGTCAGCCGCATGTGCCGCTCGACGCCTCGGAGCGGGTGCTCCGGCGGCGTGTAGCCGTCGACGGGCGGCTTCTCGAACGGCCGGCCGATGTGCGGATTGTAGTAGGGGCTTCCCATCGACACGTTCACCATCGCGAGGCCATGTGCGCGAAGGTCGCCGATCAAGCGCAATGGCTCGTCCAGCAGCGGCCGCGAGGGGTCGTGCGGGTCTGTGCCCCAAGCATTCCGGTAGGGAACTTCGTGCGGGGCGGGCACGCCGAACCCATCGGCGGCGGCTACGTACGGCAGACTATCGAACACGTTCATGCGCGTCGCCAGGATGATCGCATCGCCCAACCGCGCGCGGATTTTGGCGAAGACGTTGCGCACGAAGCGCGTGCGATGCTCGTAGTCGCCGCCGTACGCACCGTCGCGCGTGTAGGCGCCGAGCAGTTCGTTGAGCAGGTAGGTGTGGCACTGCTTGATGTCGATGAAATCGAAACCGATCTTCGCGGCAAGGGCGGCAGCGTCCGCGAAGCGATCTTCGAGCCGCTCGAGGTCCGCATCGGACAGCAGCGGCGCGCGTTCGCAGCCCTTCAGCGCATCGATCGCCGCGCCGTGCTGGACGATGATCGGCGCCGGATGAGACCAGCGGCCCGAATGCGTGAGTTGCACCCCGACGATGAAGCCGTCGGTCGACCCGAAACGCGCGCGATGGGCGGCACGCGTCGCATCAAGCAGGCGCTTTAACTCGGGCGCTGTGTCCGGCGAGATCAGCAGTTGGCGCGGGTTGGCGCGGGCGTCAGGCGCAACTGCGGTAGCCTCGCCCCAGAGCAGAGCCGCGCCGCCTTCCGCGAAGCGCCGCCAGCGGCGGAACGTCAGTTCGCCGGGCGTGCCATCGAGGTTGCCGTCGCAACCCTCCATCGGGTGTACGGCCATCCGATTCGACGCCGTCAGCGGCCCGATCCGCACGCCTGCCGCCAGCGCTGACAGATCGTCTGTCACGGGCAGGTCGACGTCCAGCGCGGCGACGGCGTCGCGCAGCTCGTCGAGTGTGCGGTACTGGAAGTACGGCATGGCGGGTCTAGCGTACCGGAGGCCGCGGCGGCGCCTACGTGCCGTGACGGGATCGCACGCCCTATCGGCGGGAACGATTGCCACGGTTATGTCACGAATGAACGGCGTTCACCCCTTCGGCTGATGCGGGCGCGCGCATATCTTCGAATCAGCCCGGATCCGCGTGCCTCGCCGGGCGTCTTCACTGAGCGGCAATGCGCGGTCATCGCGCTCGCCCTACGGCGACGCGCGAGAGGCGTTGCGGCGTGGGGGCGGGGCGGCGCCGTTCGTCGCAGGTTCCTTGGAACACGGGAAGGTTGGAGCATGCGAGAGCGCTTTTGGCACGGCTGGGGCTCCCTTGCCCTGGCGGCCGGACTTGCGGTGGTCGCGCTAATCTCCGCGATCGGCGCAGTACAGGCATCAGGCGGCGGCGGGCGCGGCGAAGGACATACGCCTGTCACGATATGCCACTGGGTACCGGCGCACGGCGGAAGCTTCGTTGTCATCACGGTCGACGACGATGGTCTGAACGGACACGGCGAGCAGCACGAAAACGATGTGATACCGGCGAGCGACGACTGTGAAGACGAAGGCGACAAGACGGCGGTATCGACGAAGACGCACGCCCCGAAGACGAAGACCATCGTGGTGACGCAGACCACGGCCCCGGCCACGACGACGCCGGCCGCGACGAACACGTCAACGGCGGTCGCCACCCAGACTTCGACATCGACGCCGCTGGCGACGCAGACCGTCGTGGGCGGCCTCGGCCCGGGTCCGGATCTCACGCCCGACGCGACAAACACGTCGGTCGCGGTGGCTAGCTCGACGAGCACACCCGAGGGCGATGAGGGCGCAGACACGGCGACGCCGGAAGGCGTCGACGGCGAAGAAGCGTTGGACGAAGATGACGACGGCGAAGGCGGCGTGTTCGGGGAGTCGGTCGCGCCCCAGGGCGGCGGCGCCGAGGCGTTGCCCGAGTCCGGCACGGGCTTTGGATCGAGCGGGAACGACGCGTACCGGTTTAGCCTCGCGGCGCTCGCGTTCGCGGCGCTAGCCGGCGCGAGCATGCTTCTGCTACGACGCAGGCTCTCCCTCTAACGCAAGGCCGGTTTACGAACAGAGAAGGGGCTGCACAGCGCAGCCCCTTCTCTGTTCGTTGTTAGCGCAACGAGACGAGCGAGATCGCTATTGACGTACACGCTTTGGGAGTGCGTTCGTGCGAGAAGCCGCGCGGGCTGAAAGCCCGCGCTCGTACCTCGCTCGTGTCTCCCGCTCGTCTCGGTAGCCCGCGCGACCGCTACCAGATGCCGAGTTGCATCTTCACGTCGTCGCTGGCCATCGTCCGCGGATCCCAGGGCGGCGAGAACGTGACCTTGCCGGTGACCGTCTTCACGCCGGGCAGATCGATCACGGCATCCTGGATCTGACCATCGATGACGGGGCCCAGCGGGCAACCCGGACTGGTCAACGTGTAGATCACCGTCACGTCACCCTGCTCCGAGATCTCGATCTCGTACACGAGCCCCAACTCGACGATGCTCATGTGGATCTCGGGGTCGAAGACATCTTTGAGCCGTTCGCGGACCAGTTCTTCGCTGAGTAATCCCTTGACTGACATTCGGCCTCCTACAGTTCCTCGATGCGGACGGCGCCGTCACCATGTTCGTGCTGGTCGATACCCTCGTTCAACGTGTGCCAGGCCAGGGTCGCGCACTTCACGCGTACCGCGAACTTCGCGACGCCCTGCAGCGCTTCCAGGTCTCCCAGCGACGCTGGGGGCGGCGCATCCGGCTCCTTCATCATATTCTGAAACTCGTCGGTCAGTCCGCGGATCTCGCCGACGGTCTTGCCTTCGACGAGCTCTGACATCATGGATGCGGAGGCCTGGCTGATCGAGCAGCCACGGCCGCGCACGCCGATGGCGGCCAGCCGCTCACCGTCGAAGTCGAGTTCCATTTCGATCTCGTCGCCGCACACGGGGTTGAAGCCCTCGGCGGTGACGTCCGGCGCGCCCACCTTCTGCCTGTGGCGCGGATTCTTGTAGTGATCCAGGATCAGGTCCCGGTACAGCTCATCGAGCTGCAGTTCTTGCGACATCTCCGAATATCCTGTCGCTTGCCTTGATCCCGTCGATCAGGGCGTCGACCTCATCATGTCGATTGTACAGATAGAAGCTGGCGCGCGCCGTCGCGACGGTATCGAGCCGCCGCATGAGCGGCTGCGCGCAGTGGTGTCCTGCCCGGATCGCGATCGCCTCCTGGTCGAGGACCTGGCTGAGGTCGTGCGGGTGCAGGTCGCGATAGTTGAACGTCACGGCGCCGCCCTTCTCCGTCGCGTCGGCCGGGCCGTACACCACGACGCCGTCCGTCGCGCTCAACCGGTCGATGGCGTATTGCGTAATGGCGATCTCGTGCGCGCGCACGGCGTCCATGCCCAACCCCTCGAGGTAGTCGATGGCAGAACCGAAGGCGATCACGTCGGCGATGTTCGGCACGCCCGCCTCGAACTTCATCGGCGTCTCTGCGTACGTGCTCGTGTCGTCTGCCACGCGGCTAATCATCGATCCGCCACCGAGGAACGGGTCCATCGCGTCCAACAGGGCGCGCTTCCCCCACAGCACGCCCACGCCCGTCGGGCCGAGCATCTTGTGCGACGAGAAAGCCAGAAAGTCGCAATCCAACTCCTGCACGTCCACCGGCATGTGCGGCACACTCTGCGCGCCATCGACCACCACGATCGCGCCGAACCTGTGCGCAACCTCGGCGATCTCCTTGATCGGGTTGATCGTGCCGAGCACATTCGACATCTGTGTGATCGCCACGACCTTCGAGCGCTCGCCGATCTTCGCCAGCACGTCGTCCCAGATCAGGTGTCCCGTGTCGTCGATCTCGATGTACCGCAGCTTCGCGCCCGTCGCGAGCGCCACGAGCTGCCACGGCACCAGGTTGCTGTGATGCTCCATCCTCGACACGACGATCTCGTCGCCCAGCCGCAGGAACTTGCGGCCCCACCCATGCGCGACGAGGTTGATCGACTCCGTCGTGTTACGAGTGAAGACGATCTCCTGCTCCGGATGCGGGGCGTTGATGAAGCGCCCCGCCTTCACGCGCGACGCCTCGTACGCCTCCGTCGCTTC
Source organism: Dehalococcoidia bacterium (assembly GCA_040902535.1). Classification (NCBI taxonomy): domain Bacteria; kingdom Bacillati; phylum Chloroflexota; class Dehalococcoidia; species Dehalococcoidia bacterium. The sequence continues at coordinate 131,942 of JBBDXD010000019.1, forward strand.
CTCTCCGAGCGTGTGCAGCGCCCGATGTACGGCCGCGTTGTAGTGCTCGTAGTAGTGCACGAGCGCGTTGATCACCTGGCGCGGTTTCTGCGTGGTGGCGGCGTTGTCGAGGTAGACAAGCTGCTTGCCACGGATCTTGCGCTCGAGGATCGGGAAGTCTTTGCGGATCTGCTCGACGTCGTAGGTCATATCAAACTCTGCTATCCGACGTCGACGGTGACGTCATCGCCTTCCACCTGCACCGGGTATGTCTTTACGGGTCGCACGGCCGGCAAGACGACGGCTCGGCCGTCCGTGACGTCGAACCTCGCGCCGTGGCGCGGGCATTCGACGAGCTTGCCTTCGAGCACGCCCTGGTCGAGCGGGCCGCCGTCGTGCGTGCACACATCGTCGATGGCGTAGAACGTGCCGCCGACGTTGCACAGCGCGATGCGTTTGTCCGCCATCTCGAACACCTGGATCTGTCCGTCCGGGACGTCCGACGTCTTTGCCACTGCCACGAAGTTCCCCACTTGCACGTGCTTCCTTCTGCTATTGCCCCGCGGGCGCGTCGTCCGCGAGCAGTTCCTCGGTCGAGAGCGTTGCCGTCTCGCCGCCCGCCTTAGCGATCACGGCGTCGGTGACACGCGAGCGCAAGCGCTCGCTGGGGATCCGCATAATCACGTCGGCGAAGAATCCCTCGACGAGCATCTGTTCCGCGATCTTGCGCGGGATCGCCCGCGATTGCAGGTAAAACAGCTCGTTCTCGTCGACGGGGCCGGCCGTCGCGCCGTGGCTGCACTTCGCCACGTCGTAGGCCTGGATCTCCAGGATCGGGATCGGCGCCGCCTTCGCGTGGTCGCTGAGCAACATGTTGCGCGAGGTCTGGTTCGCTTCGCTGCCGCCGGCCGTCGGATTGATGCGCGTGATGCCGTACCACACCAGTGACGACGCGTCGGTCAGCGCCGACTTGAACTGCAGGTCGCTGATCGTGTGGTTGCCGACGTGGTTCTGCAGCGTGTTGTAGTCGAAGTGCTGGTCGCCGTTGCCGAACGTCACGCCGAGCAGTTGCGCCTGCGCGCCCGCCTGCGGCATTTCGGTGTCGATGCGCATCTTCGTCAGCTTGCTGCCCATGCCGGCGGCGAGCGCAGTGAAGCGAGCATCGCGTCCGAGCGTCGCGCGCATGGTCTTGAAGTTGTAGACGCCGTCACCCCACTGGTTGACGTCGTAGTACTCGAGTTGGGCACCATCGCCGAGCACGATCTCCACCGCGCTCGAAACGAAGCCCTTCTGCCCGTCCGGCGACGCGCTCTCGTCGATCAGCGCCACGCGGCTGTGCGCCTCGGCGATGACGAGCGTGCGGGTGAAGAGCGCCGCGCCGGCCACGTCGGGGCCCGTCGTCAGCATTTGCAGCGGCAGCGTCACCTCGACGCCCTTCGGCACGTAGAGGAAGGCGCCGGTGTTCCAGAGCGCAGCGTTCAACGCCAGGTACTTCCATTCCTCGGGCTTCACGGTGTCGTAGAGGCGGCCGCGAGCGCGATCGAGCGCGTCACGCAGCGGCGCGAAGACGACGCCGGCGTTTCGCGCCTCCTCGGGAAGCGTGATCTCGGTGGTCGCCGCACTTCGCTGCAACCCATCGAGCGGCAACGCGCGCACGTCGGTACGGCGCCACTCCTCGTCGTAGATATCGGGCAGGTCCATCGATTCGTACGAGCGCCAGGCCGCGCGCCGCTGCTCTTGCAGCCACGCCGGCTCGTTCGCGGCGATCGCCTCGACGTCCTGCTCGGTGATGCCGGGGATGCCCGGCGCAAGCACTTCTTGGGTCATCTCAACACGCTCTTTGAAACAAAGGGGCGCGGTACGCGCCCCTTGTGATCTCGCTTCCCGCTTCTCGCTTGTCGCTTCCGGGCGTCAGCCGACGGCGCCTTCCATCTGGAGTTCGATCAGCCGGTTCAACTCGACCGCGTACTCCATGGGCAATTCCTTGACGATCGGCTCGACGAAGCCGTTGACGATCATCTTCGTCGCGTCGACCTCCGAGAGGCCGCGGCTCTGCAGGTAGAAGAGCTGGTCCTCGCCGACCCTGGACACGGAAGCCTCATGGCCGATGTTGACCTGATCTTCCTCGATCTCCATCAACGGGTACGTGTCGGAGCGCGACTTCTCGTCGAGGAGCAGCGCGTCGCAACGCACGGTGGCCTTCGAACGCACAGCGCCCGGGTACACCTTGAGGGCGCCGCGGTAGCTGGTGCGGCCGCTGCCGCGCGACACCGACTTCGAAATGATCGTCGAGGTTGTGTCCGGCGCGGCGTGCACCATCTTGGCGCCCGCGTCCTGGTGCTGCCCGTCCGATGCCATGGCCAGCGACAACACCTCGCCGTGCGCACCCGGCTCCATCAGGTAGACGCTCGGGTACTTCATCGTCAGGCGCGAGCCCAGGTTGCCATCGACCCATTCCATGACGGCGTTCTCGTAAGCCGCCGCGCGCTTGGTCACGAGGTTGTAGACGTTCGTGGACCAGTTCTGGATCGTCGTGTAGCGGACGCGCGCGCCCTTCTTCACGATGATCTCGACCACCGCGCTGTGCAGCGAGTCCGACGAGTAGGTCGGCGCCGTGCAACCTTCGACGTAGTGCACGTAGCTGCCCTCTTCGGCGATGATGAGGGTCCGCTCGAACTGGCCCATGTTTTCCTTGTTGATGCGGAAGTACGCCTGGAGGGGGATGTCCACTTTCACGCCGGCCGGCACGTACACGAAGCTGCCGCCAGACCACACAGCGCTGTTGAGCGCCGCGAACTTGTTGTCCGCAGGCGGAATGATCGTGCCGAAGTACTGGCGGACGAGATCCGGATAATCGCGCACCGCGGAGTCCATATCGACGAAGATGACGCCGAGCTTCTCGAGGTCCTCGCGGATGCTGTGATAGACGACCTCGGAGTCGTACTGCGCCCCGACGCCGGCGATCAGCGATTTTCGCTCCGCCTCGGGGATGCCGAGCTTCTCGAACGTGTCCTTGATGTACTCGGGGACGTCGGTCCAGCTATCCTCGGCGCGGTCCGACGCGCGGGCGAAATAGTAGATGTCGTTGAAGTCCAGGTCGTAGTTCTGAATGCTGCCGCCCCAGAAGCCCGTCGGCATGGGCTTCTCGAGGAAGTGCTGATAGGACTTCAGACGGAAGTCCGTCATCCACTGCTCTTCGTTCTTGACGCGCGAGATCTCGCGGACGATATCTTCGCTGAGGCCCTTTTCGGTGCGGTACTTGTAGACGGCATTGTCGTTGTCGTTGAAGCCGAACTTGTAGCCGTCCTCGACCGCGATCTGCGGAGTAATCTTTGCCACCATCGCTTATGCCTTCTCTCCAGCGGCCGCCAGTACGGGGCCGTACTTCGCGATAACCGGGTCGTATCCCTGCTCTTCCAGTTGCAGCGCCAGTTCCGGACCGCCGGACTCGATAATCCGCCCCTGGTACAGGATGTGCACGAACTGCGGCGTGATGTAGTTGAGCAGCCGCTGGTAGTGCGTGATGAGCACCACCCCGAGTTGGTCCGTCATCAGTGCGTTCACGCCCTCCGCGACTGTCCGCAGCGCGTCGATGTCGAGGCCGGAGTCCGTCTCGTCCATGATCGCCAGGTCCGGCTGCAGGATGCCCATCTGCAGCACTTCGGCGCGCTTCTTTTCGCCGCCGGAAAAACCTTCGTTGACGTAGCGGCGGGCGAACTGCTCGTCCATGCGCAGCAGCTTCATCGTCGAGAGCAGCTTCTCGCGGAACTCGCGCACGGGCACGTCCTCGGAGCGCACCGCCTTCAGCGCCTGTCGCAGGAAGTTCACCATCGTCACGCCCGGGATGCTCGTCGGGTACTGGAACGCGAGGAACATGCCCATCTGCGCCCGCTTGTCCGGCGTCATGCCGAAGACATCCTGGCCCTTGAACGACACCGTGCCGCCGGTCACCGCATAGCGCGGGTGGCCCATGAGGGCATTCGCGAGCGTGCTCTTCCCCGAGCCGTTCGGCCCCATGATCGCGTGCACTTCGCCGCGACGGACCGTCAGGTCGACGCCATTGAGGATCTGCTTCCCCTCGACGGCGACCGTGAGGCCCTTGATATCCAGTAGCGTTTCGCCAGCCATTCGTTCCCTTCCCTGATACGCGCCGCAGCGCCGATTTGCGTCGTTAGCTCGATGCGCCGTCGTCGACTGCGGTTTCGCTTTCCTGCGCCCGCGCCTGGTCGCGCACGACGTACTCACACATCGCGTGGCCGTCCACCATGCGGCTCACCTGCTCCACCGGCGCGCCGACCAGCAACTCGACGGTGCGGTGGTCGGCGTGGCACGGCGCCTGCGACGCTTCCGCGGCCTTGCGGTACGGGCAGGCCGTATTCATGAGGTGAAAGCCGTCGGCGTCCTTGCGCCAGTGGTCGACGATGCCCTCGTCCTTGAGGGCCTCGCTCGTCTGCGCGACGCGCTCCCGGACGGTCGCGCCGGTCACACTCGGCCGGTACGCGCCGGCGATGTCCTGGGCGACGCCCTCGAACACCTCATCGAGCAGAGCCGAGCCGGCGTCGCGGGCGGCGAGTTGGCGCACCATACGGCTGACGAGCCGCGGGTAGTGGCCGCTCAACTCCTCGGCGCGCTCGGTCAGGCGGTAGACGTATGCCGGTCGCCCGACCTCGTGGCGCTGGATTCTTACGTCAACCAGACCCTCCGCGCGCAGCACTTCGAGGTGGCGGCGAATATTGGCCTGATTGAGGCCTAGTTCGCCCGCAATCTGCCCAACCGTAGCCTCGCCACGGGCGTTCAAGAGGTCGCGCATCAGGTCTCTGGTGGACTTCATCGTATCTAAATCTACCGTTTGGGGGCCGTGATAACAAGCAAAAACCGACTTTAAATGCAGGATTGCATCAAAATATTGCGCGTTATTTCACAGGCGAACGCGAAGTCCCATTCCGCGCTTCGGAGGATGGCTAGAGTGCTGCGAGCTGGTCGAGGGCGTTCGTCAGCTCTTCCTCGGTGAAGACGGCCTCGATCTTGCCGACTACGGCGCCCTCGCCGTTCATGAGGAACGTATAGGGCTCGGTCGGCAGGTTCCACTCGACGCCCGCTTCGCGGTAGGTCTTGAGCTGGAAGTCCTTCCACACCTCGATGTGGATGAAGTCGACGCGGTCCTGGTGCGCGGGCATCTGGTCCAGCAGCACCTCGAGCACCGGCCCGCAAAACCGGGATTCGCAGAAGGCGGGCGTGCTGAACTGCACGACGAGAGGCCGGCCCTTGCCGAGCACGTCGGCGATGACCTTGTCGTGCAGGGGGCAGATCGGGTCGCGCGAGCAGAGGCTTTCGCTGTTGGGGTTCGTCGCTCCGGTGTCGTTCTGGCTGGCGGGCGGGACGCTGCCGACCGCGGGGCTCTTCGGTTCGGCGAGCACCTCGAAGGGCACCTGCACCGTAACCGGCGGCGCGCCGCCTTCGGGGGCAACCGCCAGCTCGACGCCCCAGGCTCCGGCGTCGTCAAAGGGCGTGTTGGCGACGTAAAACGACACCTCGTCGCCGGACAACTGCTCGCCGGTCGTCGAATCATGGGCATGCGCGCCTTCGACGTTTAACTCCACGAATCTAAGATCGCCTTCGCCGCGGAACTCGCCGGTCTGGCCATCGGCGCCGATCTTGAAGAACCGCGCATGGACGGCGGCGTCCTTGACGAGGCGCGCGTCTTGCAGCAGGCCGACTGCGAAGCGATTGTTCTGCGCGGCGACGAACTCTGAGGTCAGCAACACGGGCCTGATGTCTCCTTCGCCGCCCGGCGTGGTCATAGGCGAGGGCGATCGCTCCGAGGCGCTCGTCGCGGTCGGCGACGGGTCATCGTCGCCGCCGCCGCAGCCAATGGCATACAACGCTGCGCCGCCGGCCGTAGCGGCGAACGCGCCGCGGACGAATGCGCGACGGCTCAGCGCGCGTCGAATCAGGCGTTCAGTATGTTCGGGGTTCACGCGGGGCTCCTGGCCGGCGTACCGGATGTGCCTATTCACCGTAGAGTACGCGGTGGGCGCGGGCAACGATCCGTGCGCTGCTCCGCAGCAGGATCGCATGCCCGGCAGTGTTGCATCGAGCGGCGGACGGCTTAGCCGCCCGACCCTGCCTCGATCAGCGCTTTCAGATCCTGCTTCGCGTCGAGGATGTTCGACCAGAGGTCGCCGATGCGCTCGACGCGGTCGGGGAGCGTGTCGATGTCGAAGTCCGTGGGATAGACGTGACGCAGTTCTTCCCACGTCACGGGCGCCGAGGCGGCGGCTGTCGGATGCGGCCGCAACGAATATTGCGCCGCGAGCGTCTTCCCGCGCGTGTTCTGGTTGTGGTCGAAGAAGATCTTGCCTGTGCGCTTGGTCGTCGTCCACTCCATGGTGATGTCCTTGGGGTAGAGCTGGATCATGTAGCGCCCGACGGCTTCGCTGGCGGCGCGGATCTGGTCGTAGTCGTACTGGCGCAGCACCGGCACGTAGATGTGCAGTCCCGTCTTGCCAGTCGTCTTCACGAACGACGACAGGCGCAGTTGCTGCAGAATGTCCTTGAGCGCGAACGCCATCTCGCGCGTCTTCTCGAACGCCTTGCGGTTGAGCGCCGGCTCCTCGCCCTTCTGCTCCGTCCCGGCGTAGATGTAGGGGTCGAGGTCGAAGACCATGTAGTCCGGGTAGTTGAGCACGCTGCTTTCGATGTTCTCCTCCGAACCGGAGAACGTCGCCGGCAGGTGACGGGCGTCCGGCTCGGGGTTCGTGCGCGCCATCCACGCGTGGATCTCAAGGTCCGCGAGCTGCGCCAGCCAGATCAGCGTCTCGAAGTTGTTCGCCATGATGTAGTCGCCGTCGCGGTCGTTGTGCGCGGAGTACAGCGGCACGCGTTCGACGGTGAAGTCTTTCGGAAACGGCTGCGGCCAGTGCTTCTGGTAGAACGAGCCGCCGTTGATCCCGTTGGGGTAGCGCGTCAGCGTCAGCGGCCGGTCCTTGAGGTGCGGCAGCAAGTACGGCGCGATGCGCGCGTAATAGCGGATCATGTCGCGTTTCGTGCGCGGCGGGCGACCCTCGGTCGCCGGCCAGAACTCCTTCGACAGGTTCGTCACCTTGATGCGCGCGCCGCCGACCTCCAGCAGCACGTCCTCTTTCTTCGCGGTGTCGAGTTGCTCGACGACCGAGGCCACGAGCGCGTGCATCGACGACGGCGCGGCGACGGCGGCAGAAGCATCATCCTCGACGACGACATCAACGGACTGCTTCGTCGCGTCTTCGCGGCGGACCGAGCGCGGATCGATATCTTCGCGCATGCCCAGGAAGACCGGCGCGCGCAGGTTGCCATCGCGCGTCCACGAGGCGAACTTCACTTGCGCGACGAGTTCGGGCTTCACCCAGAAGCAGCGCGCGGCCTTGCCGCCGGCCCAGCGGCCGCCGATCGTCGTCGGCGGGTTGACGAACGGCGATTCGTCGGTCTTCAGTTCGCGCAGTTGCGTCGTGATGTTGTCCAGCATGACGTCGGACAGCCCCGACCCGACGCTGGATGCGAAGCGCAGGTCGCCGTCGTCGTCGTAGTAGCCGACGAGCAGCCCGCCGAAGGTCCTGGCGCGCGATCCTTCGCCCTCTGAATAGCCGCCGACGACGAACTCCTGCTCGTTGACGTTCTTCACCTTCAGCCACGACTTGGTGCGCACGCCGGGCTCGTACGGGCTGTTCGCGCGCTTCGCGACGATCCCCTCGAAGCCGACTTCGGTCGCTGCCTTGTCCATCGTCACCCCGTCGTCCTGGATGTGGTCGACGTACTTGATGTGATCGCCCTGCTCGAGCGTGCGCCAGAGGATCGCCTTGCGTTCGCTGAGCGGCAGCGCGGTGAGATCGTGGCCATCGAGGTAGAGGATGTCGAAGGCGTAGTAGTACACCGGCGTCTGCGCTGCGATGCGTTCGACCTCGGCGGGGCGCGAGAGGTTGATGCGCGGCTGGATCTCCTGGAAGTCCGGCACACCGCTGTCGTTGCACGCCACGATCTCGCCGTCGAACACGGCGGTGCTGGCGCGCTGGGCGCCGACGGCATCGCGCACTTCTGGATATTGCACGGTTGCCGGATTGCCGCGTCGCGTGCGCAGTTCGACGTCGCCGTCGCGCAGGAAAGCGAGGGTGCGGACGCCGTCCATCTTCGCTTCGAAGAGCCAGCCGGGCCGCGAAAACGCCTTCTCGATGAGTGTGGGGAGCATGGGTCGCAGGGTGCGCGGATCGGGGAAGTTCGCCTCTTTTGCGTGCGGATGCGGCTTTTTGTTCGCACCGTCTCCCGACCGCATCGCGGGCATGCGGCCCTCCTGGAGGTCCTTGATGCTGAGGCCGCTGATCACCGACTTGTCTTCGTCGAGGATGTCGCGCGTCGTCGATGCGTACTCGTCGCGATGCTTGATCAGCAGCCAAGAGTTCGGCTCTTTCTTTGTGCGCACGAGCGTCCACGAGCCGCGCAGCTTCTTGCCACGCATCAAGATCGAGATCTTGCCGCGCTCGATGCCCTCGCGCATGCGGCGGCTGCCCTCCTCGCGGTCGCCCCACGACGTCTCGCCGTCCTCGTCGGGCGTGTAGGTGCCGTTGTCCCAGACGATCACCTGGCCGGCGCCGTAATTGCCCTTCGGGATCACGCCCTCGAACGAACCGTAGTCGAACGGGTGATCCTCAACGTGCGCCGCCATGCGCTTGTCGGCGGTGTTCAGCGAAGGCCCGCGCGGCACGGCCCACGACACGAGCACGTCATCGACCTCCAGGCGGAAGTCCCAGTGCATGCGGGTCGCGCGGTGCTGCTGGACGACAAACGTGAGGTCCCGTTCGTCCGCGGGCGTGCCGGATTCGGGCTCCGGCGTCTTCGCGAAGTCGCGCTTCTGGCGGTAGCGCAGAAGCTGGTCGAGGTCGGGAGCGGGTTTATTGGCCACGATCCCATTGTGGGAGTCCCGAGGCCGCGCAGGCAATGCAGGTGCATGAGAGAGCCGGTTGGGCGCACGCCTCGAAGTGGTCCGCTCGTCACGCGACCAGAGAAAGCGCCCAGGTGCCGCCCACGTGCTCGCCGGCCAACGACGCCTCCGCCCGTACGTGGCCGGACGCGCCGGCGAAGCACCCGGCGCCTCCGTCAACCTCATACCGGAGACGCATGAGATGATCGACCGCAATCTCGTCTTCGACGTCCGTCACCTCTGCCGCCGTAAGCGTGGCGAAGACCTCGTCGCCGTTCTGGCGAGACAGTGTCATGTCGCCCTCGCCGGGATAGTCGATGAGCCCGCGGTTCCACGACACCGAGCCGACGAGCGTCCAGGCGCCGTCGTCTGAAACGCCTTCGATCGTAATCGTCTGCGTCCCGTTGAGCAGTTCCTGCCGCTCGACGATGTCGCCGGTGATCGAAACTAGTAGAAACGCCATGTAGCACATCACGCGAAGCGCGGAGAACACCAGCCGCCGTTCGATCCAACGTCTCAGAGCAGTGTACGCAACGCAGGTGCGCACAGCCGTGCGCCCCTGCCATCCGATCCACGTGAAGTTTGCGCGGCTAGCCCTCGTCCTTGACCTTCTTGATGGCGTCGATCAACGCCGGCATCACCGTCTTGAAGTCGCCGACAATACCGAAGCGCGCCGCCTTGAAGATGTTGGCATCGGCGTCCTTGTTGATCGCGATGATGTTCTTGGAGCCGGAGCAGCCGGCCATGTGCTGGCTGGCGCCGGAGATCGCGACGGCGATGTACACCGTCGGGCTGACGACCTTGCCGGTGAGGCCCACCTGCTCGGCCACCGGTCGCCAGCCCAGGTCAGCGACCGCGCGGCTGCAGCCGACGGCGCCACCGAGCACCTTCGCAAGCTCTTCGATGCCGGCGAAGTTCTCCGGGCTGCCGAGGCCGCGACCGCCCGACACGACGACGCTTGCATCTTCCAGCCGCACGCCTGCCGCCGACGCCTCTTGCCGGTCCACGACGTTCGTCCGCACGCCCGACATATCGGCGCTCACCTTCTCGACCGCGCCCGCGGCGCCGCCTTCGATGGCGTCCTGCGACTTCGGCCGCACGGTGGCGATCGCCGGCTCCGTCGAGAAGCTGTTGACGGCGCGGGCGTTGCCGCCGTATGCGGGGCGCGTCGTGTGCAGCTTGCCGTCGTTCATCTCCATCGCGATCGTGTCCATCGCGACGGCCGTGCCTAGCTTGGAGGCGAGCGCCGGTGCGAGGTCGCGGCCCATGTCGGTCTGACCGAGCAGGATGATCGCCGGGTCGGCCTGCTGCGCGATGGCCGCGGCCGCCGCGACGTAACCGTCGGTGGTGTACTGCGCGAGCGCAGCGTCATCGACCACGTACGTCTTCTCGACGCCCGTCACCTTCGCCGCGGCGCCTTCGACGCCGGCGCCGATGAGCATCGCCGACACGGGTCCGGCGCCGAGCCGCTGCGCCGCGCCGACGAGTTCGTTGGTGATCGCGACGACTTCGCCGTCAACGACCTCCGCAAGGATCAGTACTCCGTTTGGCATTCGATTTCTCCCGTACCGGCGCGCGACGCGGCCGCCTAGATCAGCTTTGCTTCTTTGAGGCGTCGCGCGAGCGCCATCGCCTGCTCTTCGGGCGTATCACCCTCCATGATCTCGACCTTCGTATCGACGACCGGCACGAAGAGCGACTCGAGGGTGAGTTTCGGCGCGAGCGCTGGTGCGTCGAGGCCGAGGTCGGCGGCGGCCCACGTCTGCAGGGGCTTCTTGCCGGCGGCCATGATCTGCTGAAGTTTTGGATAGCGCGGCTCGCCCAGTTCGTTGCTGACGGTGACGACGGCGGGGAGAGGCGCCTCGACCTTCTCCGTCGCGTCCGGCAGCACGCGCTCGACGGTCACCTTGCCGTCGTTCACGGCGACGGCCTTCGCGAAGGTCACGACGGGCGCATCGATCATGCCGGCGATCAGCGTGCCGGTCGTGCCCTGGTCCCAGTCGACGGCCTGGCGGCCGGTGAGGACAAGGTCGACATCGCCGAGCTTCTTGATGGCGGATGAGAGCACCGTCGCCACGGCGCTGCTATCGAGATTGTTGAGTGAATCGTCGCTGATCAGGACGCCCTCGTCGGCTCCCATGGCGAGGCCCTTCTTGATCACCTCTCTCGCCGTGGGCGCGCCGAGGCTGATCACGGTGACCTTGACGCTATTGTCGGCGTCCTTGATGCGCATCGCTGCTTCGACCGCGATCTCGTCGAACTGGCTGGCGACGGCGGCGACGCCGGGCGGGGGGACGACTTTCTTCGTCGCCTCATCGACCTTGAAGCTTGCGGGCGGAATGTCCCAGTCGGGAACCTGCTTCACGCAGACGGCAATATGCAACTTCGTCCCTCCGTATGGGCAGAATCAATGGTCACGGCACTGGTCAGGGTTAATGCCACCAGGCGTCGCTGCCGATCCGGTGGCCCTGAGGCCGATGAAAGGTACATAACCGACCGTCTACGATCTAGGAGGGCGATCCTCACCCCCGCGCGCGGCCTCAGCTCCCGAGCGTCGGATGGAGTGCCACTGAGGTCAGCGCGCGATCCCACTTAGCGGAAGGTACCTCCGCTATAGTGTCGCGGCGATTCGGAGGGGGAGCGGAGGACAGATCTGATGACGGCATTGCGTTACTTATTCGCCGTCGCGGCGATGCTTGCGGGGCTCACGATCTTCGGCGCATGCGATGGCGACGGCGGCAGCAACGATGATGGCACGCCGTCGGCGGTTGCGACGGGCGGCGGCGACGAAGGCGATACGCGGGACCTCGCGGCCATCGCCCGACGATTTAACGAAACGGCGTTCCGTGGCGAGTACGACCTCACCGGATCGGTCGATGAGTCGGAGTTCACCAACGCCAAACTCGTCATCTACAAGGACGGAGTCGACCGGTTGCGCTTCGACCTGTCGGCCGAAGAGGATGGCGAAGCCACGGAGGTCATCTTCATCCAGACGCCGGAAATTTCGGCGTTTTGCCTGAGGAACGCGGGGGAATTCGGGCTTCTGCTCGGCGTGGCCGAAGACGAAGGCGTTTGTTTCAACGACGATCCCAGCGGCGGCGGCGGCGCAGGCGACTACAGTGAAATCATCGAGCAGATCGAGAGCGGCGAGGGCGAGATCGTCGAACGCAGCGAGCGCGAGATCGCGGGCGAGGACGGCGACTGCTATCGCATTCGCGATGCGGAAGGAAACGTCAGCGACGCCTGCTTCTCCGGCGATGGGTACCTGCTGGCGGTGAACGAAACAGATGGCTCAGGGCTAGAAGCCACGAGCGTCAGCGGCACGGTTGATGATGGCGACTTCGATCCGCCGTACGAGCTTCGCGATCTGCCGGATTTCGGCGGCGAGGAATAATCAGCGGCAGCGGTAACACCGAAGAGGACCGTGCAGTTTCGCACGATCCTCTTCGCTTCTGGTCGGGGCCTGGTTACCCGCGATCGCTTACCGCGGCGCGCCGGCGTTCGGCTCAACCGGCTCGACTTGCTCGCCCGTGCCGGGGTTGGCGCTGGAGCCGGCGCCGCCCGACGATCCGTCTGTGCCAGCGCCCTGGTCCTGCGGGCAGGCGATGGCACCGTCGCTGGAGACGGCGCAGTCGGGCGGCAGGCAGCGGGCGCGCGCCGTGTCGTCGCAGTCCGGAGGGGCATTGTCGACGCAGTCCGCGGCGGCGCGTTCCTCCTCGGGCGTCAGCGTCGCTTCTGGATTGAGCGCGGGTTGCGGTGGCACGCACGAGACTTCGGGTGCGGCGCAGCCATCGGCGTCGTAGCCGTTATCGCAGAGCACATCGGGCTCTGCGCAGACCCGGTCCGGCGCGCAGTAGGCATCCTCGCCGACGACGACGTCGACGCAGTCAGTGACGCCCGGTGCGCACATCGCGAGTCCGCCGTCTGTCCTCTGATCACCGAACGGCGTATCGATGCAGTCACCGGTGCCTTCGAGGCAGGTGCCGCCGGCAGCGCCGCTGTCCGTCCGGTCGCCGCCGAGCGGCGTGTCCTGGCAATCAACGGTGCCCTCGATACAGATCGCGGAGACGCCGCCGTTGGCACCGTCTGAATTCGCGTCCTGGTCTGATTGGCTGGCTGACGGATCGTCGCCGCCATCGTCGCCGCCCCAGATGGCGTAGGCGCCGCCGGCCGCGGCGACGGCGAGCACCACCGCGGCGATACCTATGCCGAGCCTATTCCAGTTCTTCATGTCGGTTCTCCTCTAGCGCTTCGCGGCGCCGGCCGCCGGCCGCCGGCCTGCTGTCTGCGACTATGACGCCACGCCGCCCTCAAAAGTTCCACGGCGGAGCAAGGAGGCATTTCTGCATTTCCGCCCCTCACGTCCGGACGCAGCTCTCAAGGGAGAAGGCGCGGCCGAGTCGAGCGAGGATCGCGCGCCAGCGGGACTCCATGTCGGTCGCGTAGAGGTACGGGCGCCAGCCGAGGTTCAGGTAGATGTCGAGCGCCGCGAGCCGATCATCCTCGGTGCCGAGCCACGGACGCGCGTAGCCTTCGTCGACCAGGCGGTTGGTGACGGTCGCGGCGGCTGCCGTCGCGAGGCCGCGGCGCCCGTGCGCGGGATCGGTGACGAGCCAGCCGAGCGAGCCGTCGTCGGGGTGGCGCTCCGGCGACTCCGGCGAAAAGGCGACGCATGACGCGACAAGCAACCTGGACGCGGAGTGCTCGATGACGACGAAGCCAGCCGGCAAGGCGTACCTGCGCGTATGAGCGAGCGTGCCCTTGTCAGTCCAGCCGAGCGCGAACAGCTCCTCATAAGCGCGCTCATCTTCCTCTCGGAAGTGGCGGAGTGCGTATCCGGCCGGGAGCGCGGACATCTCCACGCGGTCACGCGATGGCCGCACCATCTCGAGCTGATGTTCAAAGCGCGATTCGAGGTACGGATGCCTGGCGCGGCTATTCATGGTTCGACCCTAGCATGCAGCGCGTTTAGCTCAGGAACCGCTAAGGCGGCCCGCCTTCCCGCATCGGCAGACGGACGGCATAATCCCGGTCATGCCCCGACGTATCTACGCCTCCAGGATGGCCGGTTGACCAGCGCGCGCTTCGCGGTCGCCCTTGCGCTGCTGCTCGCGGTCGCCGCTGTGATCGTCGGCGCGGCGGCGTTCGTGATGGCGTGGGCGGACGAAGCCGACGACACCGGGCGCCTCGTCTCGACGCGGATCACGCTCTCGTACGAGGGCGACCCGGTGCTCTTCCCGCTGGACGACTTCTATTTCGCCCGCGGCGGCGATGAGCGGATGCGCGCGCTCTACGTCTATCCGCCCGGCTTCTTCGGTCACACGCGCGGCTGCAAAGTCGTCTGGATCGCCGACGAGGACATCGACGGGCCCGGCGGTGCGGGGCCGGGCTACTTCGTCGACCCGTGCGGCGGCGCGCGCTTCTCGCGCGACGGTTCGCTGGCCGCGGGGCCGGCCGACCGCGGGCTCGACTACTTCGAGACGCAGCCCGGCGTCGAAGGCATCATCGTCGACACGCGGACGCTGTGGTGCGGGCCGCTGTACGCACCGCCCACGCCGGTCCCGACGGCAACCTTAACGGTCACCGTCACGACGGTGATCGGATCGGCGACGGCATCGCCCACGATCACGCCGTTCGGCGGCGCCAGCGCGACGCCCACGCCGAGCGCCACGGCGACCGCATCGCCGACGCGCACGACGACGGGCACGCCGAGCGTGACGCCGGACGCTGAGGAGACGGCGACGGCCCGCGCGACGCCGCACGAGTGCGACCGGGTGTCGCCGAACAGCAAGCGGTAACGCCCGATGGAACGCGCGGGATGAGAGTTCGGTACGGTCGTGTGCGCTAGGCTTGCGCGCGCTCGACGTCGCGCATGTGGCGCGCGATCTCGAGATCGCCCCAGCGATACAGCAGGTGCCTGAGCGGCCCCAGCTTGCGCGGCAGGTCCGGATAAGTCATCTCACCGCGAATGATCTCTGTCAGGTAACGCCAGAACCCGTTGTTGTATTTAAGCATCATGATCGAGACGCTTGGCAAACGCTGAAACACCGCCTGCAGCCGGCGCGACGCCAGGATCTCGTCATCGACCAGCGCGCGCAGTGTGCGGCCGTAACCGTCGAGCGACGTGACGCTGCCGGCGAGATAACGGTGCGCCTCTTCCGCCGCAAGGCGCCCGCTGATGAACGCCGCCCAGATGCCCTCGCCCGACAGCGGGTCGACGAGGCACGCTGCATCGCCGGCGAGCATCGCGGGGCCGTGGACGACGGGCGCGTCGTCGCGACGGAGCGGCAACTGGTAGCCGCGATGCCCGAAGAGTTGCGACTCGTCGAAGCCGTAATACGCGCAGAGCTGCGACAGGCGGCCGCGCAGCGTCGGTCCTACGGACTTCCAGCCGCCGACGCCGACGTTCAGATGATCGCCCTTGGGGAAGACCCAGCCGTAGCCGCCGGGGATGCCGCCGAGGTCGAGCGCGATGAGGCGCGCCCAACGGTCCATCAGCGCGCCGTCGGCGGGCAGGTTCGCCTCGTAGGCCACGGCGACCTCCGAACGCGGCTCCAAGCCGAGCACGCTCGACGTCACGCCGTTCACCCCGTCCGCGCCGACGAGCACGCGCGACTCGTACACGTCGCCGTTCGAACGCACGCGCGCGACAGCGCCATCGATCTCGAGCGAAGCAGCGCCGACGCCGTCGCGAAACTCTGCGCCGCCGCGCACCGCGTGCTCGACCAGATACTGGTCGAGGTCGCGGCGCTGCGTCATGCGCGCCAGCAGCCGCGTGCTCGTGCGGTCGAAGCAGCGGCCGAGCTTGACGCTGATGCGCACGCCATAGATCTCGCGCTCCGTGACGGGCGCGAGGTCGAGATCATTGGCGTCGTCGGCGCGGAACGTGAGGCCGCCGCCGCACGGCTTGTCACGCGGGAACTTCGCCTTGTCGAGCAGGAGCACCTTCGCGCCGCCGCGGGCGAGATGTCGCGCGGCGGTGCTGCCGGCGGGGCCGGCGCCGAGGACGATGGCGTCGTAGCTGGAGGTCATCGTTGGAATTTTACTCTCGGCGGCACTCGACCGCGCTGGTCGCCGAGCGCAAGGCGATGCGCGTCGCGCATGAACTCTCCGGTGTCGCCTATCACGGCGAGATTCTTCGCTGCGCTCAGAATGACGGTGTGCTTCAGTTCAGCGCGATAATGGCCGCCGCGAGCAGGATCCCTTCGGCGCCGATCGCCGCCAGCAGCAACACGTAGCCCACCATGCGCTCCCACGAGTGCGCGATGAAGCCCGCAGCGAGATTGATCGCCAGGAGGCCGATGCCCGTCATCGGCAGCTTGAGCAGTTCGGACTTGGAGCCGACGCGCGTCACGCCTTCAAGTTGCGGGAACGAGAGCTCGATGCTCTGCGACAGCCCCGCGTACTGGTGATACACGTACGCGAACATCGCGAAAAAGACGGCGGCGGCGGCGAGCGCCAGCGTTTGCGCGATGCGGTCGTCCCAGAACGGCTGCGCGGCAAGGTAGAGCCGGTCGGGCGTCTGCGGCACGGCGACGAGCGACCCGAGCCGCTGTTGCGCCTGTACCGCCTCCGCGAAGGAGACTTCGTCGTCGACGCTGACGGCGTATGACTGGCCCGCCGTCACCACGTAGAGCAGGTCGTCCGGGGAGCGGTGCGTCGAGTAGAAGAGCGTGTCGCCGATGCCGCCATCGACGTGCGCGCGTCCGACGTGATGGCCCATCCAGCTCACGCCCGCGACCTGGGGATTCGGCAGTTCGCGGCCGGGCACGAGCCGCTCGATCTGCGACATCGGCACGAGCTGGCGGATGTCGCCCCAGACGATCGTCAACGCGTTCCTGTCGAGCACGTAGCGCAGCGTGCCCAGGCTGTACGTCCAGTACGCGAACAACAGCCCGAGCAGGAAGAAGATCGACGCGACGATGTAGAGCGAGATGACGCCGAGCGATACGTCCTGCGCCAACCCTCGCGCGACGAGCGCGACGGTCAGTGCGAAGCACCACGCGGCGATGCCGCCGCCTACCAGCGTCCCGATAGCGCGCGGGGGCTTGAATTCCATGCGCGGCTAGCTCTTCGCCGCCGCGGTCTCCGCGACGGGCGACACGGCCTGCACCCAGTGCGCGTACTTCGGATTGCGACCGCGCAGGCAGTCGAAGAACATCGCTTGCAGCCTGGACGTGATCGGACCGATGCCGCCGGTGCCGATTTTGCGCCGGTCGACTTCGATCACCGGCGAAAGATGGGCGGCGGTGCCGGTGAGGAACACCTCATCGGCGACGTACATCTCGCTGCGGTCGATCGTGCGTTCGATGACTTCGAGGCCAAGTTCCGCGCGTGCCAGCTCGAACACGGACGCGAGCGTGATGCCTTCGAGCACGTTATCGCTGCGCTCCGGCGTGATCAGCCTGCCGTGCCGGACGATGACGATATTCTCGCCGGAGCCCTCCGAGACGTGCCCGTCGTCGTTCAGCATGATCGCCTCGTCGAAGCCGTTCTGCATCGCTTCGGTCTTCGCGAGCGCGGAGTTCACGTAGAGGCCGGTGACCTTTGCGCGCGCCGGGATCGACGTGTCGGGCACACGCCGCCACGTCGATGTCTGGCAGCGGATGCCCGCATCGAGGTCCAGGTAATTGCCGAAGGGGATGACGAACAGCAGGTAGTCGTCCGCAACGTCGTGCATGCGCGGGCCGATGACCTCGCCGCTCTTATAGGCGATGGGCCGCAGGTAGACGTCTTCGCGGTAGCCGCACATCGCGACGACCTGCTCGCAGATGTCCACCAGTTCATCGACCGATTGTTCCATGCCGATGTGCATGATCTGGGCCGACATGCGGAGGCGTTCGAAGTGCTCGCGGGCGCGGAACAGCAGCGTCGCGCCCTGCTCCTCGCTCCAGTTGCCGCGGATGCCCTCGAAGACGCCGGTGCCGTAGAGGAACGCGTGCGTCATGACCGGTACCCGCGCTTCCTCCAGGGGCACGATGCGCTTCTGGAAGTAGGCGTATTGGGTAGGCATCCTTCGCGTCCTTTCTATTCGGGGATGGGGCGATTATAGGGTTCAGCACGGTCGCGGGACAAGAATCTGCTGACTGCTTGCTCAGCGGACGGCAAGCCGGTGTACGAGCGCATGGGCTTCCGCACGGTGTGCGAGTACCGCACGTTTCATCGGCCGGGGGGGCGAGAGCGAGCGTGCGGCGACGGGAGCCTGCGGATCTCACCGTGACATCGCCAATCAAAGGACTCAACCGTCAGACCCGCCGTTCAGTGAGGCGAACGCCAAGGCGTGTTCGCCCGATCAGCGATCCTGATTATTGTTACGCTGTTCTGGTCACGAACGAGCATACGTACGGAGAGAGTGAGCTGGACGGTGGAAGCTGATCACTCCGCCCGCCAACAACTGACACGACACAATCACTTCGTCCCGCAAGGGTATCTTCGAAGATGGACGAACGACGGGAATCATCTTTTTTCGTACAGGACTCTTGTCTCCCATTCGTCGGTCCCACTCTGGAAGCT
The DNA here is from genome assembly GCA_040902535.1 of Dehalococcoidia bacterium. Classification (NCBI taxonomy): domain Bacteria; kingdom Bacillati; phylum Chloroflexota; class Dehalococcoidia; species Dehalococcoidia bacterium. The sequence goes on from JBBDXD010000019.1 coordinate 150,384, forward strand.
GTCCTCAACACGCGGCGTCGCGTTTCAGAGAGACCTATACAGCACGTTTTCGGGTAGCAAGGAAGCTGACGGACTCGAAAGATGGCTCGCCAAAGAGTTCGAAGCGCCGGGAATGGATGCGGTACAAAAGGTCGTGGATGGCGCTCGGCTTAAGCGGCAAGACTGGCATAACTTGATCCGTCTTCTCGCCGCTCAAGACGTTCGCACGCCGCGGCAATTTCTTGAGTCGATGCAGCGCTGGCAAAGCGAGATGCCTGAACTGCTTGAACGAACTGCACGCGAATCCCTAGCCGAATTCACTGCAGCGAAGCGAGATGGCCGGCAACTGCCCATCAGCACCGAACCCAATGCGTTTTCGGACGTCTTGAGGGTAACCGTTGATCGGAATCAGTCAGTGGTAAAAAGCGAGGTTACACTAGGTCGGGGACTCTTCGCGGCACAGATTCGACACGCGTTGACGACCACAGTTCAGGCTCTGAAAGAACACGACTGGCAGATCTTGGAACCCGCGAATGGGCACGACTGGATCACGAGCGATCACCCGGTTCTGAAGCTCAACTACTATGGAGCGAGCGGCTACGACTTCGGTGGGGGATGGGGCAGGCGGAACACCAATCTGATCATGCCGCTAACGCCCGAACATCTTCTACATACCCAGGTGGGGACAAGAGGTAGGCGCCGCGAGCAGTTGTCCGTCGAAGGCACGACGCTGTTCCAGCGTTTCTTGGCAGAACGCGCCCACCGTGCCATATTCGCAAATAAGCCCATGGATTGGGTTGGTGAGGTTCGGACTAGGATCGTTGATGCTGCCCAATACGAGGGCGAGCAACGAGCCTGGCAACGATGGCCAATCGAGCAGCTGGCATCTGAGATCGAGGCGAACTGAACTCGGTCGTTACCGGCGGCCGAAGGCGGGCTTACGCCGCGATCCGAAGCCCGACATGGTGTTGCGTCGGGAGCCGACTTTCGGCTGTGTCTTCGGCGGGTCGACCTTGATCTCTTCGCCCTCGGGCGTCAGGCGCGGGAGCGTGCGGCCGAGGCCGCGTTCGATCTCGCGCCACTTCGGCAGGTCGGCGGGGCCGAGCAGCGTGATCGCGCTGCCGGAGCGGCCCATGCGGCCGGTGCGACCGACGCGGTGCGTGAACAATTCGTGGGTCTCGGGCAGTTCGAAGTTGATGACGCGCGTGATGTGCAGCACGTCGAGGCCGCGCGCGGCGACGTTCGTCGCGAGCAGGACCGGCGTCTTGCCTTCGCGGAAGCGCTTGATCACGCGGTCGCGCTGGCTCTGGCTCAGGTTGCCCTGCAGCACGTCGACGTCGTAGCCGAGACGCTCGAGCTTTACGCCGAGGTTGCGCACGCCGTGCTTGGTGCGACCGAAGACCAGCGTCGTGCCTTCGGTCACTTCGTCGAGCAAGCGCTTGAGGACGTTGAACTTGTCCTCGCGCCAGACTTCGTACACGACGTGGTCGATCTCGGGCGCTTCGGTCTCGTCTTCGGTCGCGGTTTCGATGACGACCGGGTGCTTGAGGTGCTTGGTCGAGACCTTGTGTACCCACTCGGGCGTCGTTGCGGAAAAGAGCGACATCTGCCGCTCCTTCGGCGCCATGGCGAGGATGCGCTCGACATCGGGCGCGAAGCCCTGGTCGAGCATCTGGTCTGCTTCGTCGAGCACGAGGTACGTGACGCCCTCGAGCGTCATCGTGCCGCGCTGCAGGTGGTCGAGCACGCGCCCCGGCGTACCGACGCAGATCTGAGCGCCGCGATAGATGGCGTCCTGCTGGGGTCCGAACGCGCGGCCACCGAAGATGACCGTCGTGCGAATGCCCGAGCCGCGCGTCACCTGGTCGATGACGGCGTGAACCTGCTGGGCAAGCTCACGCGTCGGGACGAGCACGAGCGCCTGGAGCCAGCGGTCTTTGACGGAGATCTTGTGGATGAGCGGCAGGCTGAACGCGAGCGTCTTACCGGAGCCCGTAAAGGCCTGCCCGATGACGTCTTTCCCCTCCATGAGCGGCGGGATCGACGCCTCCTGGATCGTCGTGGGTACGACGATATCCATCGCTTCGAGAGCCTTCATCACTGAAGGCCGAAGCCCGAATTCACTGAACGTAGACAAATGTGTACCTTTCGTCGGAGATTTCTTCTCGACGACCAGTGCGAAACAGGGGCCGTTGCACTGGGATGTTCAGTGGGAGGCAATCGCAGCGGACGTTTTCTGAAGATCTTATGTGTCGAGTATACGGTCCGGGGGGCCGCCTCACAAATCGGCATACGCCCTAGATTCGCCCGCAGACTCGCCCACAGGCCCTCCTGGAGTCCGCATGAGCTTCGAAACCATCGAGTACAGCGCTGAAGGCGGGGTGGCCCGGACCGTCCTCGACCGGCCGGAGCGGATGAACGCGATCAACACGCAACTCGTGGCTGACCTGCGGGCGGCCGTCATCGCCGCGAACGACGATACGGCCGTGAAGGTGCTCGTGCTGAGCGGCGCCGGGCGCGCCTTCTGCGCCGGCTACGACCTGGATTGGGGCACGAAAGCAGAGGACGCCAACCAGCGTTCGATGGCCGGGCAGTGGGACCCGGTGCGGGACTACATGGGCATGTCGCGCAACGTCCGCGCTTACATGTCGCTGTGGGAGAGCCCAAAGCCCGTGATCGCGCAGGTACACGGATGGTGCGTCGGCGGCGGCACGGACCTGGCGCTGTGCAGCGACCTGATCTTCATGGCGGAGGACGCGCAGATCGGTTATCCGCCGGCACGCATCTGGGGCGAGCCGACGACCGTCATGTGGGTGTACCGCCTCGGCCTCGAGCACGCGAAGCGGCTGATGCTCACCGGTGAATCGCTCACCGGCGTGGAGGCGGAGCGTCTCGGCCTGGCGTCGAAGGCTGTGCCGTCGGAGCAGCTCGCGGGCGACGTCGACGCGATGGCGCGCAAGCTCGCGACGATCCCGCTCAATCAACTGGTGATGAGCAAGCTGCTCGTGAACCAGGCGTACGAGAACATGGGGCTGCGCACGTCGCAGCTCATCGGCACGGTGTTCGATGGCATCGCGCGGCACACGCCGGAGGGCGTCGCATGGCGCGACATGGCAATGAAGGACGGCTTCCGCGAGGCGGTGCGCCGGCGTGATGCGCCGTTCGCGGATTACGGGGAGCGCGGGAGCAACTCATGATGCGGTCGTTCGGAGGAGGAAGCAGTAGTGTTATTTCGTGCAAACTGTTACACGGATGCAACTTTCAGATCGCTCATTTGATGACTCAAGCGGCGAGGCTGGATAGCATTCGGCGATGGAATAATCCGGAGCGACCGGTTAGGGAGCCATGGGTCACGAACGGCTGAAACGTTACGAATCCAACCTGGTCGAGCTCCGCATGAAGCTCATAAGGACGCTCGGGATTGACGCGGTGGACGTGGTGATGAGACGTGCTATCGCCGAAGTGTCCAACAGTTATCCCGCGCTGTCGCTGATCAGATGCGTGGACGAGCAGGTCGTATTCGACGGCACTGAGGCCGCGTTGGCCGGCGCAGCCGATGATCAGATCGATGCGGCATTCGAGGCGTTAAACAGCGTGATGCTGCTCGTCATCGCGCGAATCCTTGGTCGTGAAATCGCTTCCCGGCTCGCCGAGGGTGTGGAGGCTCACCACCTCATGAAAGGGATCCCCCATGACGGTCCGTAGCGGGCTTCGGAACCTCGACCGCGTAACGACGGGCGTGGATTCGCTGGATGACATCCTGGAAGGGGGCATCCCCCAGTACTCGATCGTCTTCGTCGCCGGTCTACCGGGAACGGGGAAGACCATCCTTTGCGAGCAGGCGTTGTTCGCCAACGCAAGGCACGGCACGTGCCTCTACATGAGCACGTTGTCTGAGCCGGTCATGAAGATGCTGCGCTTCGGCCAGCGTTTTGAGTTCTTCGATTCGACCGCGCTTGGACACGACGTGATCTATAGCGACCTGGGCGCAAGCATCCGCAGGGGCGGCGCAGACGGATTCCTTGCGGAACTCGAGCGATTAGTCCAGGAGCATCGGCCCAGCTTCATCGTGATCGACAGCTTCAAAGTCCTCCGTGAAGAGTTCGATGAAGACCGGGCTTTCCGGAAGTTCGCCGCAGATCTGATGGCGATGCTCAGCACGTGGGAAGTGACGTCATTCCTGGTCGGTGAGTACTCCGAGCGTGACATCCGGGAGCGACCGGAATTCGCCATCGCGGATGGCATCATTCACCTGTACGGGACTGAGGAATCGCTCCGCCAGAAGCGCTATTTGCGGATCATGAAGATGCGCGGGACGTCCGTCTTCTCCGGCGAGCACTACTTCGACATCTCGACCAACGGCGTGACCGTGTATCCGCGCATGAACCCAGAGGTTGTTGGCGAGTACGCGATCCCGGAGGGACGCATTGGCTCCGCCGTGATCGGACTGGCGGACATGATGAGCGGGGGTGTAGAACGTTCGACAGTCACGATCATTACTGGCCGCACAGGTTCTGGAAAAACGATTGTCGCGCTCAGCATGCTTGTGTCCGCGGCGCGAGCCGGCCTTCCTGCGCTTCTGCTGACGCTGGAGGAAAGCCCCGCTCAAATCTCCCGCAACTTTCGCAGCTTCGGCTGGGAAGTCGACTCGCTCCGCGAACATGGCTTGCTGGACGTGCTGCACGTTTCGCCTTCCGAAGTCGATCTCGATGCGCATGCTGTGCTGCTGAAAGAGCGGGCAGAGCGTATTCAGGCCAAAGTGGTGGTGATCGACAGCATCACCTCGTTTCAGGCCGCGGTACCCGACGAGCAGAAGTACACTGGCTATCTCTGGGCGATCGCGGACTACTTCAAGCGCTCCGGTGTGGCCGTTCTGATGACGAATGAGTTGACTTCGGGAGACTCCTTTGTCGAGCGAAAGGTCTCTTTCGTGGCGGATAACATTGTGTCACTTGCATTCAGTCAACGTGGCGCTGAGCGCATCAGGACGGTGAGCGTGCTCAAGACGCGAGGAAGCCCGCATGAAAACGTGGCGCGCGAACTTCTAATTGCTCAGGACAAGGTATCCGTCGGTGAACCCGTGACGCTCAACGGGTCATATGTTGGCTAAGCAATAGCCAACACCGTGAAAGTCCAGCAGAAGGGTAGGCCGCTCGGGGTCGTCGCCGAGCTTTTTGCGCAACGATTCGGCGGAAACGCGCAGATACTCCATGTCTCGCGTATTCTGCCAAACCTTCGCAAGGATCTCGCGATACAGACAGACCATGCCCTTGTTTGCGGCGAGGTGCTTCAGAAGCGCCCACTCCGGCTCGCTCATCCTGATCACCGCCCCGTGGACGCGAACGATCTCACGGATCAGGTCAACTTCGACACCATCCGTCCGTACTAATGTTGCCTCGGTGTACGGCGGCTCCATGCCGAGCAGGAAGCGCACCCTTTGCAGAAGCTCGTCCTGCTCAAATGGCTTGACAACGAAGTCGTCCGCGCCAAGCGCGATCGAACGGGCATGGGTCTCCGACTCGTCATTCTCGCCGAGGACAAGCACTGGCACATTCAACGCCCGAATGTCTGAAATCAGTTCAAGCTGAACAGCACCATCGGCGGGCGCATCGAGAATCACGAGCGATGGTTGCAGATGTTCGCAAGCTGCACGCGCATCCGAGGGCTGTGCCAACTCCAGGTTGAAGTCACGACCAAGTTCGAGTGCTGTCAGCAGACGCACGCGTGAGTCGGCGTGAACGAGAAGAATGACTGCCTTGTCGCTCATTCCGGCGTCCAGTGCACGGCCTGTCGTGACCCGGCTTAGAGCGCATTCTATAGTCGCCCTTCCTGCAACGGCAACAAAACCCTAAAGAGGCGGTCCGCGTCGTCTCACATCGGTCTTCAGTACCTTGCCCCATCCCAACGCCAAACAGCAGGACACGGGGTGTCTACGCCGTCGAACCCCACGATCCCGCTCTACCGGCTCGTCATGAGCAAGCTGCTCGTAAACCAGGCGGACGAGAACGTGGGCTTGCGCACTTTGCACCTCATCGGCACGATGTTCAACGGCATCGCGCGGCATACGCCGGATGGCATCGCATGGCGCGACATGGCGATGAAGACGGCTTCCGCCAGGCGGTGCGGCGGCGTGACGCGCCGTTCGGTGATTACGGGGAGCGCCCGCCCTCCGCGTGAGCACTGGGCGTCGCTCTAATGTTGAGTGTGAGGAACCGTGAACGTCGACACTTCCGGACTAGTTCCAGAAGCACAACGACCAGCACGTGAGGCGGCCGAGGCGTGCCTGAAAAGCACAGGTGACCGGTGCATTGCTCTTGTCGCGGTCGGATCCGTGGTCAAAGGCGGATTCATCCCCGGATGGAGCGACATCGATATTCTGCTCTATCTCACCGACGACGCGTTCGACGACGGAACGCTGCATCTTCCTCTGGCGTTGACGATTCAGCGAAGTCTGGCAAACGTCGAGCCGGCGCCGTTTCAGTTCATCTCCTGTCTTGCCGTCCGCGCATCCGATCCGAGGGCCGCCCCGCCACTCGTACACGGTGCATACGTGTCGCTCGCCGGGATCGTGCCGTCCTCCGAAGCAACGCCCGAGGAGCTCCGCGCGCAGGCGCGAGAATGGTTTGCAGCCGCGGGACCGGAGCCGGGATACGTTGGCATCGGGTTGCTCGAACATGGCGGCGGGCGGTTGCCATTGCTGGTACGACGGTTGTGCGGTGAAGTCTGGCGTGCGCTGTTTCACGCTCTCGCATTGACGGAGGACCCAATTCTTGCATGGACGCTGCCGAAGCCTGCCGCCGTAGAAATGCTTCCAGGAGAAACAGCGTCGGGACGTAAGATTCGCGCGTTCTATCGATCCCTCACTGCGTACCAGCCGCATGACAGAGACTCGCTGGACGCCGCGCTGCGCGTGCTGACAGACGGTTTGGCATTTCTCCGAACGCTAAAAGCGGAGGCGGCGCTTGTGCTCGCGATCGGCGTCCCGAACCAACGGCTGCGCGAGATCTGATCTCGTATCTCTTGCAGCTCAATCCGTAAACAACTCATCACGCCTAACCGGCAAGCAGACGAAACGCAGCCGCCCCTGCCAGCATCGACCTATAGTGGAGAGAGACGGAAAGACCGCAGCAGACAGGAGGTTTCGAGCATGGTTGCTCAGACGCAGACCCGCACCGGCACGGACGTCATGGAGTGCCTCGTACACGCACAGGCGAACGCCATCGCCAGTTACCTGAACTACAAGCGCTATCACTGGTTCACGTTCGGCGCTCATTTCCGCGACCTGTATCTCTTCTTCGACGAAGTCGCCGGCGAGGCGTTCGCGGAGATCGATCCGTTCGGCGAGCGGATCCGCATGTTGCACGGCGACCCGTTGTCGACGCCGCGTGAGATCGAGCGGGCGGCGACGATCCGGATGGCCGAAGGCAAGGTGACGCCGCGGCAGATGCTGGAGGAAGCGCTGGCAAACGAGCGCAACATCATCGAAGGCATGCGGCGCGGGGCGAAGGTCGCGGAGGAGAGCGGCGACTACGGCACGAACGACCTGTTCTCGCAGCACGTGCAGACGCACGGGAAGTACGCGTGGTTCATCCAGGAGTTCCTGCGCAAGGACGACGGGATGGGGGCGTAGCCGTTAGGGGCGAGCGCGTTTCACGAGCACTGGAGGCTGGAAGCTGGAAGCTGGAGCGGGTGAAGTCTCGATCAACGTGAAGCTTGAACGAGACTTCGCTCGCGCCGCGCGGTCCTGTGGTGCGCGGTTTGAATTAGCCGGCGAGGCGGACGTTAACGGCGCGGCTGCGGCGGCTGTCGCGCGGATCCGGTTCGGTGTCGAACTCGACGTTCTGGCCTTCGCTCAGGTCATCGAAGACGGCGCCGGCCTGCATCGCTGAGCCGTGGAAGAAGATGTCCTCCGAAGCTCCTTCCGGCCGGATGAAGCCGAAGCCGCGGTCTCGCACCAGTCTCTTGATCTGTCCGCCTGCCATGGAAACTCTCCTTGCGTCGTCGACGACGACCTGCACCCACAACCGGCCGTATGCGCCGGCCCCTCGTCTCGGTACGTCTGTCGGAGCAGTTGGAAGCTTCAGCGGCAGGCGACGTCGCGATGAGGATTATGCAGGAACGGTAGCAACCGTCCGCGAACGTACGCAAATGAGCGTCCCGGAGGAGCGTCGTGGCATAGCGGCGCCGGCAGGTTCCGCGTATTGCTGCGCCCGCCTACAATGCGCCCTGATTCGCATCGAGGAGGAAGCGGCCATGGCAGAGGTCGACGGCGCGACGCTCATCGCGCGCAGCCTGAAGCAGCACGGCGTGCAGTACATGTTCGGGATCGTCGGCGTGCCCGTCGTGCCGATCGCGTTCGCCGCGCAGCGCGAGGGCATCACGTACATCGGCATGCGGCACGAGCAGTCGGCGTCGTACGCCGCGCAGGCCGTCGGTTACCTGACGGGGCGGCCGGGGGCGTGCCTCGTCGTATCGGGCCCGGGCATGACGAACGCGATCTCGGGCATCGCCAACGCGTGGTCAAACCGCTGGCCGATGATCCTGCTCGGCGGCGCGTCGGACATTTCGCAGCACGGCATGGGCGCGTTCCAGGAAGCGCCGCAAGTCGAAGCGGCGCGCATCTGGTGCAAGTACTCAGCCGCTATCGACCGTGTCGACAAGATCCCGTACTTCATCGAGCAGGCAGTGCGCACGTCGATCTATGGGCGGCCGGGGCCCGTCTACCTCGACCTGCCCGGCGACATCATCGGCGGCATGATCGACGAGGAGCGGGCGCCGCAGCGGCCGCCGCTGGCGGATCCGCCGCGGACCTTCGCCGATCCGGCGTCGGTCGATGCCGCTGTGGCGGCGCTGAAGAGCGCCGAGCGGCCGCTGGTGATCGTCGGCAAGGGCGCCGCGTACGCGCGCGCCGAAGATGAAGTGCGTGCGTTCATCGAGTCGACGCAGTTGCCGTTCCTGGCATCGCCGATGGGCAAGGGCGTGATGCCGGACGACCATCCGCTGTCCGTCGGCGCCGCGCGGTCGCACGCGCTGCAGAACGCCGATCTGGTGTTCCTGATGGGCGCGCGGCTGAACTGGATCATGCACTTCGGGTTGCCGCCGCGCTTCAACCCCGACGTGCGCGTCGTGCAGATGGACATCGCACCCGAGGAGATCGGCACGAACGTGCCGGCGGAAGTGGCGCTGGTGGGCGATGCGAAAGCGATCACGGGGCAGATCAACGCGGTGCTGCGCGATGCGCCGTGGCAGTTCGGCGCCGAGAACACGTGGCGCACCGGCATCGCGAAGAAGGTCGAAGAGAACCAGGCGCAGACCGCGCCCCTGTTCGAGGACGACTCCGTGCCGATGAACTACTACCGCGTGCTGCGCGAGATCCGCGACATGCTGCCGAGAGACGCGATCATCGCCAGCGAAGGCGCCAACACGATGGACATCGGCCGGACCGTGCTGCCGAACTTCCTGCCGCGGCATCGCCTCGACGCGGGCACGTTTGGCACGATGGGCGTCGGGCTTTCGTTCGCGATCGCCGCGCAGGCGGTACACCCGGGCAAGCGCGTCGTGGCGGTCGAGGGCGACTCGGCGTTCGGGTTCAGCGGCATGGAGGTGGAGGTGGCGTGCCGGTACAACATGCCGATCACGTTCATCATTCTCAATAACAACGGCATCAGCGGCGGCCCCAGCACGATCGACCCGAACCGGCCGGTGCTGCCCGTCGCGTACGTGCCGCAAGCGCGGTACGAGCGGGTGATCGAGGCGTTCGGCGGCGAAGGCTACTTCGTCGAGACGCCGGAGCAACTGCGGCCGGCGCTGGAGCAGGCGTTCGCGAGCGGCAGGCCGAACGTCGTGAACATCATGATCAGCGCGCAGGCGGGTCGCAAGCCGCAGCAGTTCGGCTGGCTCACGCGGTAGTCGCCAGGAACCGCCGCACCTCTGCCTGGAAGACGCCCCACGCGGGTTCCTCCTCAAGGAGGATGTGGTTCGCCGACTCGAGCGGCACGAAGCGGGCACCGGGGATGATCGACGCGATCTTGCGGCCCTCCTCGAACGGCGCGCGCGTTTCATTGCGCGCGTGGAGGACCAGCGTGGGTGCTGTTACACGCGGCAGCAGGTCGTCGACGTCGATGCGTGAGAACTCCTCCATGAAACGCACGGCGTTCTCCGGCGACGTCGAGATGCGACACAGATCGTTGAACCAGCGGACCTGTTCGCCGCTAGCACCCGGGATGAAAAACGACGCAAAGATCTGGCGATAGGCCGGATTGTCGCGCCCCCAGCCTTCGCGTGTGAGCGTGAGGAGCGCCTGGCGTTCGTCCAGTTCCTCACGTGATCGTGCGCTCGCGTTCCAGCCGCGGGAGTACGCCCCGCAGAGGACGAGATGGCTCACGCGCTCGGGGTGCCGCACCGCGTACGTGATCGCTACGGCCGCCCCCTGCGAGATCCCGAGCAGCGCGAAGCGCTCGACGCCCGCCGCGTCGACGACCGCTTCCAGATCGCGCACCCACGCATCGATGGTGAAATCGGGCACATCCCAGTCAGACAAGCCGCAGCCGCGTTCGTCGTAGCGAACGAGCGTGTGCCCACGCGACAACTCTTGCATCCAATGGCGCCACACGGGGCTGTTCCAGTCGAAGTCGAGGTGACTGAGCCAGTTCGCCGCCTTGACCAGCGGTGGCCCCTCGCCCGATCGCGCATAGGCGATGCGCACGCCATCGGCGGCACGGCAAAACTCGATCCGCTGGGTCAACTGTGCGTCATGCGCGCCAGCGATGACGTCGGGTGACGCATCCGGGCGAGCGCCCGCGACCGAGACTTCGACATCGGCGATCCAACGATAACCACGGCGAGGCAGCGTGCGGATCACCCGTTGTTCCTCGCCGTTGTCGCCGACGGCTCGACGCGCGGACATGAGTCGCGTGTTCAGCGCTCCGTCGGAGATGTAGCGATCGGGCCAGATCTGCCCGATCAGTTCGTCCTTCGTCACGACGCGCTCGTGATTCTCGACGAGATAGACGAGCAGGTCGAACACCTGCGGTTCAACCGGCACGCGCTCGCCGGAACGTCGAAGCTCATACAGCCCGGTATCGAGCGTGCAATCGCCGAATATGTAGATCGTCGCGTTGGCCGCCATGTCAGATACCGCGCGCCTCACGGAGACCTCGCGCCACCTTCGGCGCGGTCTGTCCGCAGGCAACATCCACAGATTATCTACGGAATCGTGACGGAACCTTCAAGCCAGCCGAGAGCCTCCGGAATACCGTCCTCCATATCGTAGCGATCATTTGTGGAGGAACGTCATGAACACGCACACAGTCACGGGCGGGAACCAACTGAAGCTCCACGTTGAGGAAGCTGGGCCTGCCGACGCTCCATCGATCCTCTTCATCCACGGATTTTCGCAGTGCGGCCTCGCGTGGCGCCGCCAAATCGACTCCGAACTGGCCAGCCGGTTTCGGCTCGTCGCCATGGACCTTCGGGGCCACGGCCAGTCGGAGAAGCCTGCCGACGCGTATGGCGATGCACGCCTGTGGGCGGAGGACGTCCACGCCGTGATCGGGGCGCTCGATCTGAAGCAACCCGTGCTCGTCGGCTGGTCGTATGGAGGTTTTGTGATCTGCGACTACCTGCGCTACTACGGCGATCACGACGTCAGCGGCATCAACTTCATCGGTGCGGCTACGAAGATCTCGCAGGAGACGGCACCAGCCATCCTTGGAAGCGACTTCTTGTCGCTGCTGCCGGGCTTTTTCTCGCACGACACCGATGAGACGATCGCAACGCTCGTGACGTTTGCAGGGATCTGCACGCATCGTCAATTGGACCGTGGCGAGTTCTACCTGACGCTGGGATTCAGCGCTCTCGTGCCGCCCGCCGTGCGCCTGGGCCTGCTCTCGCGGACGATCGACAACGACGATCTGCTGCCAAAGCTGCGCGTGCCGGTGGTCATCAGCCACGGCGAACGCGACCGCATTGTGCATGCGCAAGTCGCGCGCGATCACGCGGCGCTCATCCCGAACGCAGAGCTGTCGATGTACGCGGACGCCGGGCACGCAGTCTTCCTGGATGATGCAGGCCGATTCAACCGGGAGCTTGCGCGCTTCGTTGATGCATCGTCGGGCGTCGGCGCGGGATTGCCTACTCGCGGTGCGGGCGCCCATTCTACTGCGGCTGATATGTGATCCTGACGCGGGCGAGGAGGCCGGCCGGGTTGTCCTCGTACCGGCAGTTGCCGCATGCGTTGCCGTTCGCGGCCCAGAGCTTGATGCAATTCTCGCCGCTCTCCAGCAGCGCACCGATGTTCACGCTTGTGACGTTGTTCGAGCCGGTCACCCACTGGATCCAGTTGTCGTTGACGTAGACATTCGCGCCGTGGTCGGCGGCGAGTTCGAGGACGCCCGTGGCCGGCGCGCCTGCGATATCGAAGCAGCGCGCGAAGTAGAACTGGTCGTCGTCGTTCCACGAATCTTTCGTGATGCCGGGCACCCACATCCACTGCGCATTCGGTATCGTGGCACGCCAGATGTTGCCGCCGGCGTCCCATGATGTCGCGCTGCCGGGACAGTTCGCGGGCACCATGTCGGGCTCCCGTCGCAGGCAGACGACGCGCGCGCTGCCGATGTCGTCATCGAGGCCGCTGTCCCAGTACACCGTCCATCCCCCCGGCGATGTCATCGCAATGGTCTGGAGCGGCGGTACGGGCGTCGGCAGGATGGGCGTCGAGGTGCGCGTGGCGGTCGGCGGCGGGCCGGAACCGCCTGTACTGCCGCCACCCCCGCCCCCGGAAGGACGCGGCGTCGCAGACGGTACCGCGATGGTCGCGGAGGGTGGAGCGGGGCTCGGCAGCGGCGCCGGCCCGTGCGGCTCGGCGGGCACCGGCGTTGGTTGCGCCGGAGGCGGCGCGGAAGGTTGCGGCGGAAGGCTGACTTGCCTTCGCGCAGCGGCCGCGGTCGTCGGGCTTGGCGGCGGCGCCACGGCAGCGCCCGCGACGACGCCTTCGTCAGCGGCTTCGGTGGGTGGCGGCGCTGCCGTGGATGTTGCCGTGGCGGCGCGCGGGGTGCGCGTCACCTGGTCCACCGTCACGCCGACGGGTGTCTCATCGCCGGAACCGTCGCCCGCGGCGGCGGTTGTAGCATCGCCATCGTCGCTGTCCCTCATCGCGTTGACGGTGAGGAAGCCTGCGGCGGCGATCGCGACGACCGCCGCGGTGCCGGCGAGCGCGAGCTTCGCGCTCCGGGGAGGCGACCATCGAATGGATGAGACACGACGGGCACCTGCCGTGACCGCACGGCGACCCTGGCCGCCCGTCGCGACGGCAAGCGCGGCGAACGCACCGGCGGCGCCGATGACCCCGTCAGAGAGACCTCTCGCCGCCCGGCGGCTTGCCCTGACAACAGGCTTGAGGACGCGGTCGGGACGCAGGCGTGCCGCGGCGACACCGAGAATAGCGGCGCCGGACGACCTCGACGCGCGCTTGAGCCGTCGATCCGGCACGCTCGCCGTATCGAGCTGGCCGACGAGGTGCAGCGCCTCGATCAGGTCGTCCGGATCGTGATACCGCTGGTCCGGTGATTCTTGCAGCAGACGCAGCACGACCGCCGCGAGCCTGGGCGATGCTCGGCGCAAGAGTCCGACATCGAGCGACCTGCGCGGCGCAGCGGCATCGAACGGCAGGCCGCCGGTCAACATCTCGAACATGTTCACGCCGAGCGAATACATGTCCGACGGGACGTAGACCGGCCGCTCGTGTACCTCGGGCGCGGCGTAGTCCGGCGCCGGGACGAACGCGATGCGCGTCGAGGCCATGACGTCCTGCGTGGCCGCGATGCCAAAGTCGGAGACGCCGACTTTCGCGCCCTCGCCGAGCAAGATGTTCTCCGGCGTCAGGTTGCGGTGCACGACGCGCTGCGCTTCGGCCGCATTCAACGCATGGGCGACTGACAGCGCGATGCGGTACGTCTCGGCTTCCGACAGGCGACCTTCGCGCTGGAGACGCGAACGCAGGCTCTCGCCTTCGACGAGTTCGGAGGCGATATAGCGTTCGCCGCCGGCCTCCCCGGCTTCGATCACGCGCGCGATGTTGGGGTGATAGAGCTGACTGCCGACACGGGCGGCGGTCTCGAGCCGGGCGATCACATCGTCGTGACGGGCGACTTCCGGGCGGATCACCTTGAGCGCGACCGAGGCGCCGGTGCGCGTGTCGCGGGCGCGGTAGACACTGCCGGTGGCGCCGGCGCCGAGCCATTCCTGCAGCTCGTAATGGGCGATGGATTGCGGCACGATACACCCTTCGTGACCGCGGGGCGTGACCTACCATAATGCGCTGTCAAGCGAACTTCAATGCCCGTGCGCACGCAGATCGGGCATCCAGCGGGATGCGAAGCAAGCGAATTTCCGCATCTTGACTTTTCGGCCGGGCGATCGAGACCGATTTTTCGCCCGGCGGCGCTACAGCACGGCCAGGTACCGGTCCATCTCGAAGTCGCTGACGTGGCGCCGGTAGTCGTTCCACTCGATGGTCTTGTTCTTGATCAAGCTCTCGAACACGTGGTCGCCGAGCGCCCGGCGCATCAAGTCGCTGGCGGCGAACGCCTCGATCGCTTCCTTGAGGCTGCCGGGCAGCAGTTCGATGCCGCGTTCGCGTCGCTGGTCGTCCGTGAGCTCGAAGACGTTCTCCTCCGTCGGCGCCTGCAGCGGATACTCGCGTTCGATGCCCTCCAGCCCGGCGGCCAGCATCGCCGCGAACGCGAGGTACGGGTTGCACGCCGGATCGGGCGCGCGATACTCGATGCGCGTCGAGACTTCCTTACCCGGCTTGGACTCCGGCACGCGGACAAGGTCCGACCTGTTGCGCCGCGCCCATGTGACGTAGACGGGCGCTTCGTATCCGGGTACCAGGCGTTTGTAGCTGTTAATCCACTGGTTGGTGACCAGCGTGAACTCCGACGCATGGCGCAGCAGCCCCGCGGTGTACGCCTTCGCGATCGGCGAGAGATGGTACTCGTCGTCGCCGTTGAAGAAGGCGTTGCGGTCGCCCCGGAACAGCGATTGGTGCGTGTGCATGCCGGAGCCGTTCTCGTCGATCAGCGGCTTCGGCATGAACGTCGCATAGACGCCGTTCGCCAGCGCAACTTCCTTCACGACGAGCCTGTAGGTCATCGCGTTGTCGGCCATCGTCAGCGCGTCGGTGTAACGCAAGTCGATCTCGTGCTGGCTCGGCGCCACTTCGTGGTGGCTGTACTCGACGCCGATGCCCATGTCTTCGAGCGTCAGCACGGTCTGCCTGCGCAGGTCGCTGGCGACGTCGAGCGGCGTCAGGTCGAAATATCCGCCCTTGTCGAGCCCTTCCGGCTTGTCCGCCGACCGGAAGTAGAAGAACTCCAGCTCCGGCCCGACGTAGAAGGTGAAGCCGAGGTCGTTGGCGCGCTTGAGTTGCCGCTTCAGCACGTAGCGGGGGTCGCCCTCGAACGGGTCGCCGTCGGGGTGGAGGATGTCGCAGAACATGCGCGCGACGCCACGCTCGCGGGGGCGCCAGGGCAGCGTCTGGAACGTCGCCGGGTCTGGCATGGCGATCATGTCCGACTCGTCGACGCGGGCGAAACCTTCGATGCTCGAGCCGTCGAAGCCCTGGCCCTCATCCATCGCCTGCTCAAGCTCTTCGACCGTGATCGCGAAGCTCTTGAGCGACCCCAGGATGTCCGTGAACCAGAGCCGGATGAACTTGACGTCCTGCTCGCGGCACGACTGCAGCACGTACGCCTTCTGGTCGTCGAGCATGATGGCCTTCCGTCTCGCTGCGATAACTGGCGCCATTGTATCGACGCGACTCCTGCCAACCGGCAGGAAATAGCGCTCCGGCTGCCGCTCGTAACCTGAACTTAACCGCGTCTTCCACCGTGACCTTCGCGGACGTCTGCCGGCCGGTGTCGCCGTCGCCACGAGGTTTCGCTGACGCCGGGCGACCTAACTTGCTATTATGTAGTACCTGTACGCCGAGGGAGGATACGCATGACGAAGGAATACGGGCTTCCCTGCCCTGTCGCCCGCACACTCGAGATCGTCGGTGACCGCTGGACGCTGCTGATCGTCCGCGACCTGCTCGCGACGGGCACGCGCAAATACGCCGAGCTTTCGGAGTCGCTTAAGGGGATCGCGCCGAATATCCTGGCGGACCGCCTGAAGACGCTGGAAGAGCACGGCATCGTCGAGCGCGAGTTCTACTCCGAGCACCCGCCGCGCGCGCACTACAAGCTGACGAAGAAGGGCGGCGAGTTGAACATGGTCATGCTGGCGCTCCTCCAGTGGGGCAACCGGCACCTCTACGATGGCGTATCCATCGTGCACGAGGCGTGCAGCCACGACGTGACGCTCACCGTCATGTGCGAGCACTGCGGCGAACGTGTGCGGCCCCGCGAGATGCATCGCAAGTTCAAGCGCCGCGAAGCCGCGATCGCCGCCGGCGCGAGCATATAGGTCGGAGGGCGCCCCGCCGAGTGGCGGACTGGGCGCGCGTCTCTCCTCGATCCAGCTACTTGACTTTTGCTAGTGACTTACTACAGAATTGCTAGTGACGCGCGACCTGCGCCACGCCGCTAGCGAGGAGTCACCAGCTGCCATGGACACCGACTTCGCCCTCCGCGCCATTACCGCCAGCCGGGAAGCCGAAGCGAAGCGCCTGCTGCGAGCACGCGCCGCCCGCGAGGACGCCGCCGTCCTGGGACCGCCGCGCGGGCGGTTCCCGTCGGTGCTCCGCACGGTACTTGGCTCGCCGAAACAGAAGGCCGTCGACGGCATCCAGGGAAAGCACGCCAACCCCACGGTCTAGCTGCATTCTCGCGTCGCTCCGTGCATTCCACCTGCGCAAACGATGTCGCGCTGTCGAATGGCATGTTGGCCGCGCTTCCGTCCTGCACACCTGCCGCACGCACCCTGGGCATCCCGCATCCCGCTTCCAGCATCCCGCGTCCAACAACGGCACTTCCCCCTGCCCCGCCGACGTGCTTTGATCGATCGCGCCACCATTGACGATGGGCACGGAGGAGTTCGAGCATGGCCGGACAGATGGCATCGTTTCCGAGCAACGGTCACACCGGCGAGGGCCATCTCGCCATGCCGGCATCGGGAAGCGGCCCGGGCGTGGTTGTCATCCAGGAGTGGTGGGGGCTCGTGCCGCACATCAAGGACGTCGCCGACCGGCTGGCGGACGCGGGGTACGTGGCGCTGGCGCCGGACCTGTACCACGGCAAGACGACGACCGAGCCGGACGAAGCCGGCAAGCTGATGATGTCGATGAAGATGGACGAAGCCGCGCAGGACATGTCCGGCGCCTTCGACTATCTGAAGGGTCACGACGCGACGACGGGGAAGATCGGCAGCGTTGGCTTCTGCCTGGGCGGCGGTCTCTCGCTGTATCTCGCGACGCTGCGCCCGGTCGACGCGTGCGTCATCTACTACGGCGCGCTGCCCGGCGTGCAGCCGGACCTCAATAATATCGCGGGATCCGTGCTCGGGCACTACGCGGAGAACGACGGCTGGGCATCGCCGGAGGCGGCGGCGGCGTTGAAGAAGCAGATCAGCGACGCGGGCAAGCAGGTCGAGTTCTACCAGTACGCGAATACGGGCCACGGTTTCTTCAACGACGACCGTCCGGAGGCACACAACGCCGAAGCAGCAAAGCTGTCGTGGCAGCGGACGCTCGACTTCTACAAGAAGCACCTCTCCTGAGGTGGCATTTGAGCGCACACGCGAGCCGTATCGCATCAGCACCGACCCGGAGCTGCTCGACCTGGACGTCATCCATGGTTTTCTCAAGGGGGCGTACTGGTCGCCGGGCGTGCCCCGCCAGGTCATCGAGCGCGCGATCGAGGGATCGCTGAACTTCGGCCTGTACAGGGGCGATGAGCAGATCGGATTTGCGCGCGTGTGCACGGACCGCGCGACATTCGCCTACCTGATGGACGTGTTCGTGCTGCCCGAGCATCGTGGCAACAAGCTGTCGGTGTGGCTCATGGAGACCGTGATGGCGCATCCTGACCTACAGGACCTGCGCATCTTCCGGCTCGCGACGCGTGACGCGCACAGCCTCTACGAGAAGGTGGGGTTCAGCCGCATCGCCAACCCGGACGCCATGATGGAGATCACGAGGCCAGACATGTACTTGACGATGGAGCAACAGCCATGAAAGCAGCGGTCTATTACGAAGCCGGCAAGCCCGACGTCTTTCGATACGAAGACGTGGCCGATCCGCAACTGCATCCAAAGGGCATCTTATTCGACGTCCAGGCGATCGGCATCGAGGGCGGGGACGTCCTCAACCGTGCGGGCGGCGAGCTGGTGCAGCGGCCGCACATCGTCGGCTACAACTGCGCCGGCGTCGTGCGGGAGGTGGGCGCGGAGGTCACGGACCGCAAGCCCGGCGACCGCGTCATGGCGCTGATGGCCAACGGTTCGCACGCGGCGATGGCGTCGGTGCCCGCGACCTCGACGTGGCTCGTCCCCGAGGGCGTCACGCTGGAACAGGCGGCGTGCGTGCCGGTGGCGTTCGGGACGGCGCATGACTGCGTACACGAGTTCGGGCGTGTGAAGCAGGGCGAGACCGTGCTGATCCAGGCGGGCACGTCGGGCGTGGGCATCGCCTGCGTGCAGATCGCCAGCCGTGCGGGCGCGACGGTCATCGCGACGTCGTCGTCGGATGAGAAGCTGGAGCGGCTGCGCGAGTACGGCATGAGCCACGGCGTGAACTACGCGGACGGCGACTTCGTCCCGAAGGTGCGCCAGATCACGGGCGGCAAGGGTTGCGACCTGATCGTCGATTCGGTGGGCGGCAAGACGCTCGAGGGCAGCATCCTCTGCGCGGCGTATCGCGGCCGCATCATCACGGTCGGCAACGTCAGCCGCGAAGGCAAAGCGATCGACGTCGGGCCGCTTTCCGGCGCCAACGCATCGCTCACGGGCGTGTTCTTCGGTCTCGAGACGGTGCTGGGCGCCGCACGGGTGGTGCCGATGATGGACGGCATCCTCAAGGCGATCGCCGACGGCGAGATGAAGGTGGCCACTGACCGGAAGTTCCCGCTCTCCGAGGCCGCCGACGCGCACGCGTACATCGAGAGCCGCGCCGCGTTCGGCCGCGTGCTGCTGATTCCGTAGGCATCGGGAACAACTGCAACGTACGAGAGGGAGGCGCGCCGCCCTCTTCTTCAGTTCGCGGACAGCTCGGCGAACACCGTGAACAGTTCGTCCTTGTTAACGGAGGAGAGGCGGATGTCATCGAACCACGCCTCGAACTTCGCACGGTCCCATGTTCCGCGCGAAGTCAACTCATCGAGGCGCTCCCAGGGCGGCGCCGGTATGCCCAGATCCATGAGGGCGCGATTGCGCTCGACGACCTGTTCGGCGGCGCCGTCCGCGAAGGCCCGTTCGACGCCATCGCTCCTGCGCCCGCAGGCGGCGCGCACGGCGTCCGGGTTGCCGAAGTAGTCGGTGACGGGTGCCGCCGCGAGCAGTTTCGCGCCCGTCAGCGGCCCGATGCCCGGGACGCCCATGATGTTGTCCGAGGGGTCGCCGATCAGCGCGCGGTAATCGAGGAAACGCTCGCGCGGGAAGACCACAGGGTCGCCCTTCGATGTGCGCGGCGCCGCCGCCTCGAAGAAATTCGACTCGTCGATGATGATGCGCTTTACGGGCGCATATACGGACAGCTTCGGGCCGATGAGCTGCAGGAAGTCGCGGTCCGTCGAGACGATGCGCGCCGTGCCTTCGGGGTGCGCGTGGACCATGCCCGCGATCAGGTCATCGGCCTCGGTGTTGTCGCCGCGCAAGACATCGACGGGCGCGTGGGCCATCGCCGCCGCGAAGTCATCGATCGCGGCGAGGATGGTCGGTTCGTTCTGGATGAACTTCGGGTCGCCCTCGCGGCCGGTCTGGTAGGGCGGGTACATCGCGCGGCGGCGGAGCGGGCGTCCCTTGTCGAAGCAGATCGCGACGCGCGTCAGTGTTTGTGACGCCTTGCTCTCCGGCGGCTCGCCGCGGCGGGCGATCGCGCCGAGCACCGCGCCCGTCACGCCGAGTTCGGCGACGCGCAGCTTGCGCTCGTCGTCCTCGGGCTTCATGGCGCGTTCGAGGCTGTAGTAGCCGGCCCAGGCCATGTTGTTGCCATCGATGAGGAGGAGCATCGCGGTGCATTCTGCGGGACGGCATCGGGAGGAGCCAGCGACACGATAGCGAGAGGCCGGCGCAGGCTATGCAGCCCCTCGCCGGCCTCCATCCCCGCCGGATCCCTCCAGGAGGTTTCACATGAAGCATCGGCGCCTAACGGAGCGCGTGAACGTAGGGGATCTTCCGCGATTTTTCGCGACTCGACGTTTCAGTTCCTCGGGAATCGTCAGGGCGGATGTTTCGCTGCGTAAGAATGACGATTCGTGCGTTACAAGGCGGAATGCTTCGGCTTCGCTCAGCATGACGGGTGCCGCGGCTGGTCAGGCGAAGACGTTGACCGCGCGCTGCGCTGCGTCGATGAGCGGCATGGGGTAGACGCCGAACGCGAAGACGCCGGCGGCGGCGACCAGCAACATGCCCTGCATGGCCGGCTCAATGCGCAACGCGGGCAGATCTTCAGCCTCACCGGCGTACATCTGCCGCACGACGCCCAGGTAGTAGAACGCCGACAGCACCGTATTCAGCACGGCGACCATCACGAGCCACACGAGGTCGGCCTGCACCGCCGCGTTGAAGATGTAGATCTTGGCGATGAAGCCGGCGGTCGGCGGCAGGCCGGTCAGCGACAGCAGGCAGAACGTCAGCACGATGGCGGCGATCGGCGCGCGGCGGCCCATGCCGGCGTAGTCTTCGATCTCGGCGCTGTTCGTGCGATGCTCGATCGCCATGACGGCGAAGAAGGCGCCCAGGTTCGTGAACGCATACGTCGCGAGGAAGAAGACGACGGCGCTGGCGCCGAGTTGGCTGTCGCCGTCGGTGGTGGCGGAGATCGCGGCCATTCCGACGAGGAAGTTCCCGGCCTGCGCGATGGAGCTGTACCCCAGCAGCCGGCGTACGTTCGTCTGGCGCAGCGCCATGACGTTGCCGACCGTCATCGACACGGCGGCGAGCACGGCGAACATCATCTTCCAGTCGTCGCCGACGAACGTGTCCGTCCCGAAGCCCTCGAAGAAGATGCGCAGGACGACTGCGAAGGCCGCCGCCTTGCTGCCGACCGAAAGAAACGCGGCGACGGGCGCCGGCGCGCCCTGGTAGACATCGGGCGCCCACATCTGAAACGGCACGATCACCATCTTGAAGCCGAAGCCGGCGGCGATGAACACCATGCTGACGATCAGCGCCGACTGCATACCGGAGTCGCCGCTCGCGATCGTCTCCGCGATGCTCGGACCGCCGTCGGTGGAGATGAGACGCGTCGTGCCGGCGAGACCGAAGAGAAACGCCATGCCGTACAAGACGACGGCGGACGACACGGCGCCGAGCAGCAAATACTTGATCGCCGCCTCGCTGCCCTTATCGTCGCGCA
Organism: Dehalococcoidia bacterium; assembly: GCA_040902535.1. Classification (NCBI taxonomy): domain Bacteria; kingdom Bacillati; phylum Chloroflexota; class Dehalococcoidia; species Dehalococcoidia bacterium. Next base: position 171,877 of record JBBDXD010000019.1, read on the forward strand.
GTAAGCCGGCGAGGATGAACTGCGTGATCGACGTCAGTTCCAGCGCGACGAAGATCGTCACGAGGTCGCGGGCGCCGGCGAGCAGCATCATTCCGGAGGTGGCGACGAGGATCAGCGCGAAGAACTCGCTCTGGTGCTCGCCGAAGCGATCGCTGTAGTCGAGCGACGCGACCACGACGGCACCGGCGACGCCGATGAACAGGAACATGAAGAAGATGCTGAAGTTGTCGAGCGCCATCGAATCAGTGAAGTACGACGCCTCGCGCTCGCGGACGATGAGCGTGACGAGCCAGATCGCCGAAGCGGCCAGGCCGGCGAGCGCCAGTCCCGCCACCAACTTCACGCGTTCGCGGGGAAGGACCAGGCCGGCGATGATGATCAACGCGGCGGCGACCATCACGGCGAGTATGGGGCCCAGTCTGTCGAGATCTTCCAGCACGTCCGGTCGCTACTCCCCTCGCGCTACGCCAGCGCCGTCACGATGTTGATGATGCCGGTGTCGATCACGTCGGTCACGATCGCCGGGTACACGCCAATGCCGACAATCGACACGATGAGCGCCGCCATCGGGACGCGCTCCCACCACGTATCCGCATCGGGCAGCGATGCCCAGCGATCCGTCTTCGGTCCGTAGAAGAGACGTTGGATTGTCCACAAGATGTAGCCCGCGGACAGCAAGATGCCGATGACGGCGACGATCGTAGGGACGGTGTACTTGTCGAAGCTGCCCAGGAAGACGAGCAACTCGGCGACGAAGCCTGACATCGCCGGCAGGCCAAGCGCCGCGAGGCCGGCGGTGATCATCACGACGGCGGTCAGCGGCATGGTGTGGGCGAGCCCCGAAAGCTGATCTAGGTCGCGGGTGTGCGCCCGGTCGTAGATGATGCCGACCATCACGAACAGCAGGCCCGTGATCGTGCCATGCGTGACCATCTGCAGCGCGGCGCCGTTCATGCTGACGTGCCCGAGCGCTGCGATGCCGAGCAGCACGTAGCCCATGTGACTCACGCTCGAATACGCGATCAAGCGTTTAAGGTCCTTCTGGCGGAGCGTGCAAAACGCGCCGTAGATCACCGAGATGGCGGCGAACGTCGCCAGCCATACGCCGTAGTCGCGCGCCGCATCGGGCAGCAGCGAGACGTTGATGCGGAGGATGCCGTAGCCGCCCATCTTCAGCAGCACACCCGCCAGGATCACGGAAACCGCGGTCGGCGCATCGGTGTGGGCGTCGGGCAGCCACGTGTGGAACGGGAACATCGGCAGCTTCACCGCGAAGGCAATGAAGATAAAGCCGAAGATCACCCAGAGCGGCAGCAGCGTGTCGGTGATCTCGCTCTGCTGCAGTCGCACCATGTCGAAGGTGGGCGTCGGCTCGGCGCTGAAGCCCATCACCAGGAAGCCAACCAGCATGAACGCCGATCCGGCGATCGTGTACAGCAGGAACTTCATCGCGGAGTACTCTTTGCGGCCGGTACCCCAGATCGAGATCAGCATGTACATGGGCAGCAACTCGACTTCCCAGAACAGGAAGAACTGGATCAGGTCGAGCGACGTGAACACGCCGAGCACGCCCGTCTCGAGCGCGAGCAGCCAGATGAAGTACTCCTTGGTGCGGAGCTTGATGCCGAACGACACGAGCGTCGCGACGACGAAGAGGAACGTGGTGAGCACGACCATCGCCATGCCGAGGCCATCGACGCCCATGTGGAATTGCACGTCGAAGCCGGCCGTGGCGGCGTCTATCCATGTCGCCTGGGAATCGAACTGGAACTGGTCAGCGGACGGCGTGCCGGGGCTGCGGTCGAACGCACCGAGCAGCACGATCGATGCGACGAACGCCGTCATCGTCGCGATGAGGGCGAGCCACTTCGCCTGGTTCTCGCTCTCGCGCGGGACGGTGAGCATGACCACGCCGGCGGCGACGGCGGGGAAGAAGACGGCGAAGACGAGCAGTCCGTTCATCTATGCCTCGATCAGCACGAGCATCAGCACCGCCGCGACGATCAGTCCGGCGAAGCCGAGGCTTCCGTACGCCTGCACGGAGCCGGACTGCAGCCAGCGCAACCCGTCGCCGGCGCGGCGGGTGACATTCGCGCTGCCGTTGACGGCGCCATCGACGATGTTCGTGTCGAACCACTGCGTAACAGCGACGACGACGCCCATCAGTCCGTTGCGGACGACGACGTCTTCGTACAGCTCATCGACGTAGTACTTCTCGGCGACGACGGTGTGGGCGGGGCCGAAGACGCGTTGCAGTTCCTCGGAGCGGACGGTCTTCGCTTCGTACACCAGCCATGCGGACGCGATGCCGGCGAGCGCCAGCGCCGTCGAGCCGATCGCGATCGGCCAGCTGAACTCCGCATGGTGCAGCAGTTCTTCGGACTCCAGCGGCAACGCGCCTTCCAGCAGGTGGGCGATGTCCTGGTTGAACGGCGCGTTGAGCAGCCCGGCGAGCACCGCCGGCACCGCGAGAATCAGCAACGGCAGCGCCATCACCGACGGCGATTCGTGCGGTTCACCGCCGTGCGCATCGTGGGCGCCGTGCTCGGACGGTTCGCCGCCCTTGTACTCGCCGTGGAACGTCAGGAAGACAGCGCGGAACGTGTAGAACGCCGTCATGAACACGACGATCATCGCGACCCAGAAGAGCAACTGGTTGTCGTCCCACGCCGAGCCGAGGATCTCATCCTTCGACCAGAAGCCGGCGAGCGGAAACACGCCGGCGAGGCTCAGCGACCCGATCAGGAACGTGAAATACGTGATCGGCATGTAGTTCCGCAGGCCGCCCATCTTGCGCATGTCGAACGTGCCCGTCGCGTGGTTCACGGAGCCAGATCCGAGGAAGAGCAGCGCCTTGAAGAACGCGTGCGTGAACAGGTGGAAGATCGCCGCGACATAGCCGCCGACGCCGAGCGCGAGCATCATGTAGCCGAGCTGGCTGATCGTCGAGTAGGCGAGCACGCGCTTGATGTCGGTCATGACGATGCCCATCGACGCGGCGAAGATCGCCGTAAAGCCGCCGATGTAGGCGACGGTCGTCATCGCATCGTCGGACGCCTGGAACACTGGGAACATGCGCGCGACGAGATAGACGCCGGCGGCGACCATGGTGGCGGCGTGGATCAGGGCGGAGACGGGGGTCGGGCCCTCCATGGCATCGGGGAGCCAGTTGTGCAGCGGGAACTGCGCCGACTTGCCGGCCGCGCCCGCGAAGACGCCAAGCGCAAATAGCGTGATCACGGTGTCCGACAGTTCGCCGGAGAGCGCCATCTCCTGGATCACCGGGATGTTGAAGGTGTCCGCCTTCGTCCAGATCAGCAGGATGCCGAGGAGAAAGCCGATATCGCCGAGACGCGTCGTCAGGAACGCTTTCTTCGCGGCGTCCGCGGCGGACTTCTTGTGAAACCAGAAGCCGATCAGCAGATACGACCCGAGACCGACGAGTTCCCAGAAGACGTAGACCATGAGGATGCTGTCGAACATCACCAGGCCGAGCATGGCGGCGGTGAAGAGCGACATCCACGCGAAGTAGCGGGCGTAACCGCCGTCGCCTGCCATGTAGCCCTGCGAATAGATCTGCACGAGCAGCGATACGGCCGTCACGACGACGAGCATGATCGCGCTGAGGCCATCGATGTTCAGTGCGAGGTCGATGGTCAGCGACTGGCCGCCGGCGCGTTCGAGGACCGTGTTGTCGGTGCTGATCGTCAGCCACTCGTACGTGCCCAACGCCAGGCGGTGGCCGTCGTTGTCGATGACGCTGTCGAGCGTCCAGAGCGAGAACGCGAACGCCGTGCCGATCGCGGCGATCGTGACGTAGCCCGAAAGCTTCGGGTAGGGCTTCGTGATGAAGCCGATGGTCATCAGCGACGCTATCGGCAGCAGCAGGATCGCCCAGACGATGCCTTCGGGGATCGTGGGAAGCAGCACCTGTTTCCTAACCCCTCAAATCTTGCGCATGATCTCGGCCGCGACGTGCGTCTTGCTGTCGGGCACCCAGATCTCGCGCGGCTGCGACATCGGCGCGTCGCTGGCTATCGGCGGCACGATGCGATTCGATATGCCCTCCGCGTCGAAGAGTTCCTTCCACACCTCCGCGGCGTAGGCGTTCTTCACTTCCATGAACTTGGACCACATCTGTCAGACCTCCGGTCTTCTGGAGGCTGGAGGCTGGAGGCTGGAGGCTGGTTCGCCGTCGCCGCGACGTTCGCGTGAGACCGCGATTCGGCCTGCGACGCTTGCGGTGAGCATGAGGATCACCATCGCAGCACGTCGATCTCGTCGATGTTCACGGTCTCGCGGTGGCGGTAGACGGCGACGGCGAGCGCGAGCGCGACGGCGGCCTCCGCCGCGGCGATGGTTATGACGAACGTCGCGAACACCTGCCCATCGAGCGGGCGCGGCGACTCGATGAAGCGCGCGAACGCGAGTAGCGTGACGTTGACGGCGTTCAGCATCAACTCGACGCCCATCAGGATGCCGATGGCGTTGCGCTTCGACAGCGCGAGGTAAAGGCCGATCGAGAAGAGTGCGGCGCCGACGATCAGCACTTCCTCGAGGTGCAAGGTCAACGTGAGCATGATCTCAACCACGATCGTCCGTCTCCTGGCGCGAGAGGATGATCGCGCCGATCATCGCGGTCGCAAGCAGCACCGACGCGACCTCGAACGGGACGATGTAGGGCTTGAGGAACGCTTCCCCGAGCGATGCCGCTGTTGTCGCGAACGCCTCGCGGTCGGAGGTGCGCCACTCGGTATCGATCGCGACGAAACAGATCACGCCGAAGACCAGCAAGCCGAGGACGAGCGCCGGCGCCTGGAAGACCGTCGATGAATTGAGGCGGTCGGCGCCGGGCGTGAGCATGATGGCGAACGTCATCAGCACGCCGACGGCGCCGGCGTAGATCAGCACCTGCACGACGGCGACGAAGTCAGCCGAGAGCACGATGTAGATTCCCGCCACACCGACGAACGTCAGCGCCAGGAAGAGCACCGAGTGCACCAGATTGCGCACGGCGGCGACCATCAGCGCGCAGACGATCGTCGTGGCGGAGAGGCTCCAGAACGCGATGACGATGGCGTTGTCCTCGATCAAACGGGCGTCTCCCTGAGTTCGCTCGCGGCGGGAGCCGGAAGAGACGGCACGTCGATCGTCGTGTACATGCGCGGGCGGTCCGGGAAGCGCTGGAACTTCGGCGCCATGGTGCGCACCCAGCCGACGATCAGCAATCCTGCGAGCGCGCCGTTGATCGCGATGCTCGCCGGCAGGATGACCGCGGCGCTCCAGCCCGTCTCCTCCCAGATCATCACTTCCGTGGCGACCGCCAGGATGTTGATAATCGCCATGGGCGTCATCCACTTCCACGCGAACGCGAGGAGCTGGTCGATGCGGAAGCGTGGGAGCGTGCCGCGCGTCCAGACGAAGATGAAGTAGACGGCGTAGATCTTGCCGATGAGGATCATCCAGCCGGGCACGATCTGGTCGAGTTCGTACATCCACCACCCGCCCAGGAATACCGTAGCGATGATCGCGGAGACGGCGACGGCGTTGATCAGTTCGGCGGCGTAGTACAGCCCGAACTTCATGCCGGAGTACTCGACGTGGTAACCGCCGGCGATCTCGGACTCCGCTTCGGCGAGGTCCGCCGGCGTGCGGTTCAACTCCGCCGTTGACGACAGGAAGTAGATCAGGAAGGCGAGCGGCTGCAGCATGACCAGGAGCAGCCAGTTGTCCGCCTGGAACAGCACGATGCCCTGCAGGTTCATCGTCCCGGCGAACATGACGACGCCGAGCAGCGACAGGACGATCGGGATCTCGTACGTCACGAGCATCGCGATCACCCGCATCGAGCCGAAGAGCGCGTACTTGTTGTTCGAGCCGTAGCCGCCGATGAAGACGGCGAGCGCTGCCAGCGATGACATCGCGAACAGGTAGACGATGCCGACATCGAGGTCGGCGAGCACCATGTTGCGGCCCCACGGGATCACGGCGAACAGCGCGATGCCCGGCACGGTGAACGCGATCGGCGCAAGCGTAAAGACGAGGCCGTCGGCGACCTTCGGCTGCAACACTTCCTTTTGCATCAGCTTGATCGCATCGGCGACGGGTTGCAGCAGTCCGAACGGACCGAGGCGGTTGGGGCCGAGACGCGACTGCATGCGCCCGACGACCCTTCGCTCCACCCAGATATTGATGATCGCGACGCCGCCGATGAAGCTGATGATGCCCAGCGTCCCGACGACGCCGGAGATGACGTAGATGCCCCAGTCGGGCACGTTGAGGTCATCGCGCAGGAGGTCGTACACGGCGTCGGTGAGATTCGACAGGTCGCGGATATCCCACCAGCTGTCGGTGATCAGCGACAACAGCGTCAGCATCATCGGTCCACCTCACCGACATTGATGTCGATGCTGCCGAGCGTGACGATCGCATCGGCGATCGTCTGACCGACCGTCATCTCGCGCAAAACGCTCAGGTTGATCAGCGAAGGCGCGCGCACGTGCCAGCGATAGGGCGCTGAGCTGCCATCGCTGACGACGTAGAAGCCGAGTTCGCCCTTCGGAGATTCGACGCGCGAGTACGCCTCGCCGACCGGCGGCCGAATCGCGAGCGGCACTTCGTTCTTGTGGGGGCCACCCGGCAGATCATGCATGCACTGGCGGATGATGCGCAGGCTCTGCTTCATCTCTTCGATGCGGATCACCATGCGGTCGTACGAGTCGCCGTTGTAGCCGACCGGGATCTCGAAATTGAGGCGGTCGTAGACGCAATAGGGATCGGCCTTGCGGATGTCCCAGGCGATGCCGGCGCTGCGCAGCATGGGCCCGCTGAGCGCCGCGTTGATCGCCTGCGCGGGCGTCACGACGCCGACGTCGCGGGCGCGCATCTGGATGATCTCGTTGCCGACGATGAGCGACTCGAGCTCCTCGAAGCGCGCCGGCAGGTCGTCGTTGACGAGCCGGTCGACGGCGGGGAGGAACTCCTCCGGAATATCGAATGCGACGCCGCCGATGCGCATGTAGTTGGTGGTGATGCGGGCGCCGCACACCATTTCGAAGAGATCCAGGACCTTCTCGCGGTCGCGGAAGCACCACATGACGGGCGTCTGCCAGGCGCCGCAGTCGTTGATGAACGCGCCCGTTGCCATCTCGTGGCTCGCCACGCGCTGCAACTCGGCAAAGATCGTGCGCAGGTACTGGCCGCGCTCCGGCACCTCGATGCCGGAGAGCTTTTCGACGGAGAGGCAGTAGCCGAGATTGCCGGTCATCGCCGCCAGGTAGTCCATGCGGTCCGTGAACGGGATGTTCTGCGTGTAGGTGCGCTCTTCGGCGAGCTTCTCCATGCTGCGATGGAGGTAGCCGACCACCATCTTCACATCGACGATGCGCTCGCCATCGATCACGGCGACCATGCGGAAGACGCCATGCGTGCTGGGATGCTGCGGCCCGATGTTGACTTCGACGAGGTCGGACTTGATCGGCACGTCGTACCTTTTTACTCGCCGGTGCCCGGTTCCCGCGGCCGGAACTCGCCGCCCGTTTGACCCTGCACCTGCTTCGGAAACTGGCTGAGGCCGGGCTTTTGGCCGCCCGGCAGCGCCATGAAGTCCTTGCGCAACGGATGGCCGGGGAACTTATCCCACAGAAACAGCCTGGTGAGCTGCGGGTGACCGGGAAACGCGACGCCCATCAGGTCGTAGACCTCGCGCTCCTGCAGGTTTGCGCCGATCCACAGCGGCGTGATCGATGGCACCTCCGGGCGCTCGTGATCGGTGGGCACCTTCACTTCGAAGATGTGGTTCTGCGCGAGCGACGCGAAGTGATACACGACATCGATGCGGGTGATGACATCGACGCTGCACATCTGCACGAGATACTTGCCATCGAGCGTTTCGTCGTCGCGCAGGAACTGCATGGCTTCAAACATGCGCGCCGGATCGAGGACGACGAACGCCTCCTGCGCCTCGCGGACGGCGCCCGGAAGCGCGCTTGAGATCCGATCGGCGACGTCCTGCCCGCGTAGCGTCACGGTGGCGGGGTGCGGCACTAGATCCACTCCATGGCGCGCTTGCGCCAGGCGTAGACGTATCCGACGAGCAGGATCGCGATGAAGATCAGCGCCTCGACGAAGGCAAACAGACCGAGTTGTCGGTACGCGACGGCCCAGGGATAGAGGAACACCGCCTCAACGTCGAAGATCACGAAGAGCAGTCCGAGGACGTAGTAGCGGACGTTGTAGCGCACCTGCGCATCGCCGACCGGGACCATGCCGCATTCGTAGACCGACTCCTTGATAGGGTCCGGACGAGAGGGGCGGATCTTGAACACCCCCAGCGCGACCGAGGCGACGATGGGGATGAGCGGGAAGATGACGGCGAAAATGAGCAGGAATCCGGCTCGGCCAAATTGCTCGATCAATGCCGGGTCTCCGATGGATGAGATTGTGAATTTCTACGCTATCAGGCTGCGAATCTTATCACAGCCCCCATGCACGAACAACACGAGCCAGATTCGCCGTAAGGGTCGCGGCGCCGGGTGCCGCAGGAATTCCACCTAAGCGGCTCAGAAGCCTCAAGTCAGGGAAATCCCTGCCGATAGCTCCTGTAGCAGAAGGATTAAGTCCGCTTTGGAGGAGGTATCGCAATGACCCGTTACATCCCTGCCGCGCTCATCGCCCTCAACGTCGTCGCCACGATGGCGATCACCGTCGCTCCGTGGAGCTGGGGCAGTTAAGCCCTGACCCGCTTCGAGACCGGGGGAGCCCTCCGCGGATCGCGGGGGGTTTCTTGCGTGTCAGGGGCAGCCTGCATGTGCCGGCCGCCCACGTCGATATTCCTGCGAGGGAGTGACGGGTTGGACCCAAAGGTGAGCGACTACGTCTCGCGCAACCGAATGGCGCTCGGTGCATCCCTGGCGCTTTCGCTGATGCTGCTGCAGTTCGGCGTGATCAGCGCATCGCCCGGCGGCCTGGCGGTGCGCATCGTGCTGCCGGCGACGATCGCCCTGGCGCCGCTGGCGCTGTGGCCGCTGCGGCAACACCTGGGCGTGTGGGTGGTGTTCGTGGGGTTGACGGCCAACTTCGCGACGATCCTGGCGAATGGCGGCCTCATGCCGATCGAACGGTCGACCGTCGTCGAAGCGGTGGGCGCCGAACGGGCGGCGACGCACGCGTCCGGGCAGTGGATCGCAGGATCGAAGGACGTGCTCGTCGCCGACGCTGAGGGCCAACTGACGGCGCTCGGGGACAGCATCATCGTGCGGGTCGGCGGAAGCGGGTTCGCCGCGAGCCCGGGCGACATCGTCGTCTGGTGCGGGCTGGTCTTGCTGGCCGGCGAAGCTTCGTGGCGGTGGCAGCGTGGCTTGCGCGGCACACGCGAAGGGGCGCCCTCGCGCGTGCAAAGGGCGGAGGGGAGCGCGCCTACTCCTCAGTGACGCGCCACCCCGCCACCGATCAGAAGGCACGCGACAGCGAGGGCAAGAATCTGCCGCGCGACCTCTGCTCGGCGCATGCTATGCGCGTCCGTCTGACGAGATTCTCACCGTGCTTTATGGTGAGAGGCTGATTGCTGCGTAACCGCACGCTCAGCGGCACGATCGATCCCGCGATGACAAGCGTCTTCGCAGGCGGAGCCGTGACGGCGCCTACGTTCGATCCAGGGCACTGCGATTGACATCCGGTGCGCGAAGACGAGATTTTCTCGCGCGGATCAGCATGACAAGAGAAAGCCCGGCACAACGCCGGGCTTTCGATCGATGCCTTGTGGCCGGTAGCGGTCAGGCCGGTGCGATTTCCGCGACCTTCGCGCGGGCGGCGTCTTTGTCCTTGAACCAGAGCGCGTTGATCTCCGTGTACGGTTTCTGCGCGTCCGGGACGTCGTCCTCGGCGAAGATGGCGTTGACCGGGCAGGCCGGCTCGCAGGCGCCGCAGTCGATGCACTCGTCGGGGTCGATGTACAGGATCTGGTCCTCGTCACCGTCGTCGTGGATGCAGTCCACGGGGCAGACGTCCACGCACGAGCGATCCTTGGTGCCGATGCAGGGGTCGGTGATTGTGTAAGTCATGGGCGTTCGCTCCTGTGAATTCCTCCACGTACGGCGGCATTCTAGATACGACCGGGCCTTAAGTGAAGCAGGTTTAGGCAGGTATTACTTAGTTTATACGCCGATGCCACGTCGGCGCGAACCGTGAGCCACGATTCCGTCGTAGGCTCTTGCAGGGCGCCACGATGGCAGCAACGCGAAGGAGCAGCGGGGATGTTGAAGATCGGACGGGACGCACCGGAATTCGAGATGCAGGACGAGAGCGGGAAGACGGTGCGACTCGGCGACTTTCGCGGGAAGTCCGCGGTCGTATTGATGTTCTATCCCGCGGACGAGACGCCGGGGTGCACCAGGCAGATGTGCGCCGCGCGCGACGACTACGACACCTACCAGGCGGCGGGTGTCGCAGTATTCGGCGTCAATCCGGCGAACGCCGAGCGCCACCAGAAGTTCGTCGCGAAGCACGAACTGCGGACGCCGCTGCTCGTCGATGACGGCGCGAAGGTGTCGCGCGCGTACGACGCGTTGATGCCGATCCCGATTCTCTCGATCGTGAACCGCACGGTCGTCGGCATCGATCGCGACGGCAAGATCGCGTTCTACAAGCGCGGGATGCCCTCGACGAAGGAGATCATGGGCGCGATGACGTCGGACGCGCCGGCGTAAGCTCGTTGTATCGCCGTGCGCCAGCATCCGATCCGGGCGGGGTTACTCAAGCCGGTCGGTTCCACTTCGAGTCCGTGGCGCTTGCGCGTAGAAACAGCAAAGCCGATCCGACCCACAGCGCGACAAAGAATCCATTCACGTTCAAGATCTCGGACACGGAGCTACCAGGATCCTGGTGCATCCCGGCCATCAGTGCGATCGCGGCGACCAACGCCTGAGCGATCGCCGTCGCAAACAACACGCGTGCCATTCCATGCGGCTGGAAGCGCGCGATGAGGGCGCCGATGATTCCGACGGCGAGCACCCCTACATACATCAAGTTGCCGGGGTTGTCCTCGCTCCCGATGATGCCAACGGCAAGGTTTGCCCAGACCAGGACGAGCGCTGTCGCGAGCGCAACGCCGGCGGCGGCTCGGTACGTCATATCGCCCGCCTTCCTGGCAGCCAGCTCATACATGGAACCAGTGCCGACGATGAGGGCGCCGGCGACAGCGAAGTCGACCGGGCCCCAGACCACTTCATCGGTGATCAGCATCGCCAACAAGGGCAACAACAGTATGATCGCCGCGACGGTGACCCACTTTCCGATGATGTTCTGCGTAATGATGGCTGCCATGTGCTCTCTCATAATCCCCGCGGATGTTTCGACGAACATCCAGAGAGCGCAACCGAATACTCCACGTTCTTTCTCTGCGCGCTCTCGGAGAAGATCGTTGAAGGTCTGCTCCATTCCCTCGCCGAAGCGCGCATAGTACGGCTTCGAATGGAGGCGAAGCAGTTTTGCATACCAGTGCCGATATCGTCGTATTGAGTCGTTCACGTGCGACACGCAAACGTACTCGACGAGACCAGTTTTTGTTTGGCGACCGCCACGACTCGACGATATCGCTGCAATTCCGCCGCTAGCGCTTTTTGGCCGAGGCTTGTGGTGTTGTAGTAGACCCGCCGCTCGTCGTCCATTTCCGGGTCTATCTTTTTGTCGCTCTCGCGTATCAATCCGGCCTCGATCATGCGACCAATTGAGCCATAAAGTGTGCCCGGTCCCATGTTTACCCTTCCCTGCGAATCAACGTGGACCTGCTTCATGATCCCGTAACCGTGCCGCTCCTGCGTGGAGAGCGCGAGAAGGATATGAAGCACCGCTGGAGTGAGGGGCGCATTGGTTGTGTCTTTCTTAGACATGCCGCCAAAATATATCCGTAACGGATATATTGTCAAGCGGAAGTAAGAAGTAACAAGTGGGTATGACCTGCCCGCATGATCGCCGCACGCGCGATCTCTCCGGTGCGCTTCGCGGCGCGACGGAACTCCTACCCCGGGATCCACCCCGCGCGTTTCACCAGGAAGTACTCCAGCGAGTCGGCGAGTGCGAGCCACGACGCTTCGATGATGTCGGTGCTCGCGCCGACGGTCGTCCAGAAGTGCTCGCCATCCGTCGATTCGATCAGCACGCGCACCGCGGCGCTCGTCCCCGCCGCGCTGTCGATGATGCGCACCTTGAAGTCAACCAGCTTTACGGCGTAGATCGTCGGGAAGAACTCTACGAGCGCCTTGCGCACGGCAGCGTCGAGCGCGTTGACGGGGCCGTTGCCCTCGGCGGCCGTCTGGCGCAACTGCGTGTCGATGCGGACCTTCGCCATCGCCTCGGCCTGCATTTCGCGGCCGTGCTCCTGCGTCGCCGCGCTGCGCTCGACGATCCAGAAGTCGTCGAGTTCGAACGCAGGCGCGTAGTCGGGCTGGAGCCGGCGCACCAGCATGTCGAACGAGGCTTCGGCGCCTTCGTACTGGTAACCCTTCGATTCCTGCTCGTTCACCACCTGCTGGAGCTTGCGACCCTCATCGCGCGACAGTTCGAACTCGAAGCCGCGCTCCTTGATCTTCTGGACGATGCCGCTGCTGCCGCCGAGCTCCGAGACGAGCAGGCGCCGCGTGTTGCCGACGGCTTCCGGCGGGACGTGCTGGTAGCTCACGTCGGTCTTGAGCACCGCCGCGACGTGCAGCCCGCCCTTGTGCGCAAAGGCGCTCGTGCCGACGTACGGCTGGTACGCGCTGGGCACCATGTTGACGATCTCGCTGACGTAGTGGCTCGTCTCGGTCAACAGCGCGAGCTGCTCGTCAGTGACGACGTCGTAGCCGAGCTTGAGCTTGAGATTGGCGATGATGCTCATGAGGTTGGCGTTGCCGCAGCGTTCGCCGTAGCCGTTGACGCAGGCCTGCACCTGGCGCACGCCCAGCGCGACCGCGGCGAGGCTGTTGGCGACGGCAAGCTCGGCGTCGTTGTGGGTGTGGATGCCGAGCGGCGCATCGATCTGCGCCTGCACGGCCCGAATTGCGTCGACCAGTTGCTGCGTCGTCATACCGCCGTTGGTGTCGCAGAGCACGAGGCAGTCCGCCCCGGCGGATGCGGCGGCCTTCAAGCATTGCACCGCGTACTTCGCGTCGGAGACGAAGCCGTCGAAGAAGTGCTCCGCGTCGAAGAAGACGGTGCGGCCGTTTTCCTTCATCAGCCGCACGGAGTCCGCGATCATCGCCAGGTTCTCCTCGAGCGACGTCTCGATCACTTCACGGACGTGCAGTTCATGCGTCTTGCCGACGAGCGTGACGACCGGCGTGCGGGCGTCGAGCAGGGCGCGCAGGTTGGCGTCGGTCGCGGCGTCGCCGCCCGCTTTGCGCGTCGAACCGAAGGCGGCGAGGCGCGCGTGCTGAAGATTGAGTGACTGCGCGCGCACGAAGAACTCGGCGTCCTTGGGATTGCTGCCGGGCCAGCCGCCCTCGATGTAGTGGACGCCCAGTTCATCGAGCTTGCGGGCGATCTTGAGCTTGTCCTCGACGGAAAGGGACATGCCCTCCATCTGGGCGCCATCACGCAGCGTGGTGTCGTAGAGTTCGACGTTCATGGGTGAGATTACGTCTCCTGAATCGCCGCCAGTATAGGACTGGCGGATCGGCCTGCCTATCGGTGAAACGACGGACAGCCAATGACGCCCCGCGGCGATTGACCGCGGGTTTGGCGCCTCTCAGGAGTGGAATTCGTAGCCATCGTGGGGGCAGCCTAGCAGATTTGCTGCGGGCCATCCGTCGCCGCCGGCGGCCGTCATCTGCGCCGTCTGCTTTACCGGCCGATCTGGCGGCGTTACGATAGCTTGATCGAGTACTGAGAGACTGACAGGTCGCGATACGCTGCACGCCGACGCCCTCCGCACCCCCACACTGAATTCTCACGGGAGTCCCGTGCGCTCTTCGCTCACCGCCAGGCGCCGCGCCGATGTCTGAGCGCGGAAGCGAACCCCCGGACGAGCGTACGCAGCGCCATCCGGAGGACGATGGCCGCGAGCAACGGCCTGAGCCGACGCACGTCCGCATCCCGCGCGGGCAACAAGACGACGTAGAGCAGACGGAGATCGTCAGGGGCGCGAAGCCCGGGAGCCGGTTCGCGCGCCGGATCCGCGCCGGCGAGCGGCGGTTCGAGCGTGGCGACGTCGAAGGCACGTACAGGGCGACGGCGCGCGCGACGGCGCCGGCGACGTCGTTCGGGCGCGTCCTGCGCAACTTTCGACGCGTCTTCGTCGGGTCGCCGATCTCGTCCGAGCATCTCGAAGATCAACGACTGCCGAAGTCGAAGGCGCTCGCCGTCTTTTCTTCGGACGCCCTCTCGTCGAGCGCATACGCCACGGACGAGATCTTGCTCGTACTCGCCGGCGCGGGCACCGCTGTGCTGACGCAATCGCTGCCGATCGCGCTGGCGATCGTGGCGCTGCTGGCCGTCGTGACGTTTTCGTATCGGCAGACGATCAAGGCGTACCCGAGCGGCGGCGGCGCGTACATCGTCGCGCGCGACAACTTCGGGAACCTCGCCGGCATTACGGCTGCGGCGGGGCTCGCCGTCGGGTACATTCTGACCGTTGCGGTCTCGATCGCCGCGGGCGTGTTCGCCGTGGTATCGGCAGTCCCGGAACTCGTCGACTACAAGGTGCCGATGGCGCTCGGGGCGGTCGGACTGGTGACGCTGCTCAACCTGCGCGGACTGCGCGAAAGCGGCACGATCTTCGCGATCCCGACGTACGGCTTTATCGCCGCATTCGCGTTCATGATCGCCGTCGGACTCGTCCGGTCGATCATCGACCCGGACCTGCGCGCCACCGAGCCGCCGGGCGGCTGGCACGAGCCGGGCACGAGCGCGCTCTCCATCTTCATCATCCTGCGCGCGTTCTCCATGGGTTCGGCGGCGCTGACCGGTGTCGAGGCGATCTCTAACGGCATCCCCGCGTTCAAAAAGCCGGAGTCGCAGAATGCCTCCACGACGCTGCTGATGATGGCCATCATCCTGGGATCACTGTTCCTCGGCATCACGTTCCTCGCCAACCAGTTCGACATCCAGCACGGCAACGAAATGTCGGCGCCGGCGCAGATCGGCCGCACCGTGTTCGGCGAGTCGCCGATCTTCTACCTGATCCAGGCGTTCACGGCGTTGATCCTGTTCCTGGCGGCGAACACCGCGTATCAGGACTTCCCGCGCCTCGCATCGATCCTGGCGCGCGACCGCTTTTTGCCGCACCAGTTCCTGTTTCGCGGCGACCGCCTCGCGTTCTCGAACGGTATCACCGTGCTCGGCGCCGCCGCCGCTGGTCTGCTCTTGATCTTCCAGGCCGACGTCAACCGCCTGATCCCGCTCTATGCGTTCGGCGTGTTCCTGTCGTTCACGCTTTCGCAGACGGGCATGGTGCGCCACTGGCTCCGGCTCAAGGAAGAGGGCTGGCTGCACAGCGCGGCAATCAGCGGCATCGGCGGCGTCACGACCGGCATCGTCGCCATCATCGTCGGCACGACGAACTTCGCCGCGGGCGCGTGGATCTCGATGGTCGCGATCGCTTTCCTCGCGGCAACGTTAGGGGCGATCTACTCGCACTACATGGGCGTCGAGCGCGAGACGGCGGTGCCGGAGAACACGATCCTCGAAACGGGACGCAAGCAGCGACAGGCCGTCATCGTGCCGGTCGAAGACATCAGCCTCGCGACGCTGCGGACGGTGGATTACGCGCGCAGCATTTCCGCCAACGTGACGGCCTTGCACGTGACCGACGACATCGAACGCGGCCAGGAGCTGCGCAAGCAGTGGGAGTCGACCGTGCTCGACATCCCCTTCCGGATTATCCACTCGCCTTACCGGTCGTTTGTGGCGCCGCTGATGCATTACGTCGACTTGCTTGACCGCGCGGATCCGGGGCAGTACGTCACGGTAGTGCTGCCGGAGTTTCGCACGCGGCGGCCGTGGCAGCGCTGGTTGCACAACCAGTCGGCGCGGCGGTTGAAGAACGCGCTGCTGGAGCGGCCGAACACCGTGATCGTCGAGGTGCCGTACCACCTGGCGAGCGGCGTCGACCAGGTGCTGGAGCCGGATTAGGCGCGCATCGAACGTTGCACCCGTTCAGGCGCCCCGCCGGGATCCCGCGAGCGCGCGCTCTTCGTGCGCGGCGACGTCCCGCAGACGTCCTATCCGGATTGCTATAGTGGGCGCCGTCATCGGGGACGCGGGAGAGCGGGTTGAACGAGATCAAGCGACTGAACTGGGCCGTCATCGCGCCGGTGGGCCTGCTCGCGCTGGCGCTGCTGGCGATCCTGTGGCTCGACCTGGCGACGGGCGGCGAGGCGAAGCCGGACCCGTTCCTCGGCACCATCGGGACGCCGGTGCGCGGGACGTTCGTCGCGCCGACGTCAACGCCGCCGGGCGCGGAAGCTACGCCACGGCCGCGACCGACGGTCGGCGGCGACGCCGAAGGCACGCCGCTGGAGCGCGATGCGGCGCGGCGCGGCGCCCTGGTGCTGCTGCTGGTCGCGGCGGACGAATATCGCGACGAAAACGGCGAGTATCCGAGCACCGGCGGCAACCTGCAGACGCTGTGCGTGTACAAGGACGACGACGTCGGTTGCGACCTGGCGGAGACGTACGACGGCGCGCTGCCGGAAGATCCTGCGGGCGATCCGATCAAGAACGGCTACTGGTACCAGTCCGACGGCGAAACCGTGAAGATCTACGCGGCACTGGAACTCGAGATCAGCGACTCGGAGCGCTGCCCGACGGACAACGTCGACCTGCGCGTGAAGCAGAGCCTCGTCTGCATCGAGGGGCCGTAGAACCGTGGAAGTGGGAAGCCGGATGCGGGATGTCCATGGCCCTCAGGTCCCAATGCTCGGTGCAACGCTGATCGCAGGGACGAATTGACGACGTAGAGCGACGGCGTTGGCGGGCGTCACGTCTCCGGCGTCGCCGAGACACTTTGCTAAGCTGATCGCACGTTCCGAGAGCAGGAGGATCGCGCTCCATGGCACTCGATCTGTTCAACAAGCGCTCCCGCGAAGACCACGAGCGCTTCGGCGAACGGCTGCCTCCCGGTCAGAAGCTGACCGACGGCTGGCCGGTGCTGCACTACGGCGGCATCCCGAGCATCGACCTGGCGACGTGGAAGTTCTCGATGATCGGGCTCGTCGACGATGAGGTCAGTTTCACGTGGGACGAGTTCATGGCGCTGCCGCAGACGACGCTGCGGTCCGACGTCCACTGCGTCACGCACTGGAGCAAGTTCGACAACGACTGGACGGGCGTCGCGATCCAGGACCTGATGAAGCAGGTGCGCCTCAAGCCCGAAGCGAAGCACGTCATGCTGCACAGCTACGGCGGCTACACGACGAATATCTCGATCGATGAGTTGCTCGATAACGACGTGCTGTTTGCGCACAGTCACAACGGCGAGCCGCTGACGAAAGAGCACGGCTGGCCGCTGCGACTCGTCGTGCCGAAGTTGTACTTCTGGAAGAGCGCCAAGTGGGCGCGCGGCATGGTCTTCATGGACGAAGAGAAGCCCGGATTCTGGGAGATGTACGGGTATCACATCCACGGCGACCCGTGGCGAGAAGAGCGGTATTCGTAGGTGTTAGGTCGTCAGTGGTGCGGGTTCTACCGCCGGCGCGCAGAACCGCCGAGGCTTTGTATCGTTGAGCGCGGGCTTTCAGCCCGCGTCACTCCCACGCTTCGATACGCTGGCCCTCAGACCGCTCTTGCCGCGCGCGCGCTGCTGCCTGTAGATTCCGGAGACGCCGCACGCCGGTCACGCGAGGGAAGACTTGCCGTCGTTCACGCTCGTCCCGCACAAGGTCTCGACGCGCTTCACTGACCCCATCGTGACGCCGCTGGCCGCGCTGGGCGTGACGCCGAACATGATCTCCGTGTTCGGTTTCGCCGGGAACGTCGCGGCGGGATGCCTCGCGGCGGGCGGACACCTGTTCGCCGCCGGCGCCGTGATGCTCTTCTTCAGCGCGCTCGACTTGCTCGATGGCGCGCTGGCACGGAAGACCGGCACGGTGACGAAATTCGGCGCCGTCTTTGACTCGGTGCTCGACCGCCTGTCCGAGGCGGCGGTGCTCGCCGGTCTGCTCTTCCACTATTCGCAGCGTGGCGGCCACACGGAGGAGATCGCGCTGATCTACGCGGCCATCGTCGGCTCGATCATGGTGAGCTACGTGCGGGCGCGCGCGGAAGGGATCGGGCTGGAGCTGCGCGAGGGGCTGTTCACGCGCGCGGAGCGCGTGATCCTGCTCGGCGGCGCGCTGCTGTTCGGCGGACAGGTGCTCCGCATTGCACTCTGGGTGCTGGCGTTGCTGGCGCACCTTACGGCGGCGCAGCGCGTCTTCGCCGTATGGCAGAAGCTGCGCGACGAGGCGCCTGCCCGATGACGACGGCAACGGCCGCCGAACGGACGCAGGGCAACGTCGTCCGCACCGACACCGAAGCGGATGCGGTCAGCCGCGCGTTGAACTTCGACTTCGCGCAGCCGATGGCGTTCGCGGCACTGGCTGTGCTGTTCGTCTTGAGCCGCGCGCCGTTCATCAACATCGGCTACGGCACCGACCCCGATGCGTGGCGCATGGCGCTGACGGGGCACTGGCTCTGGGAGAATCACGAGTACTATCCGTCGCGCATGCCGGGGTACCCGGTGCCGGAGTTCGCCAACGCCCTCGTGATCAACGGCGGGTGGCTCGCGACGAACTCGCTGACCGTGTTGATCTCGCTCGCCGGGCTGTGGTTTTTCGCGCAGATCGCCTCGAAGCTGGAGTTGCCGCACCGCGGCGCCATCGTCATCGCGTTCGCGTTCACGCCGTTGCTGTGGATCAACAGCATGACGACGATGGACTACATGTGGGCGCTGACGTTCAGCCTGGCGTCGTATTACTTCCTGATCCGGCGCAGCAGCGTGCTCGCGGGCATCATGCTGGGACTGGCGATCGGGTCGCGCTCGACGTCGGCGCTGATGCTTGTGCCGCTGTTGGCATACATGTGGCGCGACGATCTGAAGCACGAGATACGGCCGTTCATCGTCGCCATGGTGGCGGTGTCGTTGCTGGCGTGGACGCCGGGCTACTGGCGCTACGGCCCGGGCATGCTCACCTTCTACGACGCGAAGGTCGGCTACCTCAACGTCTTGCGGCTGCTCGGCAAGGATACGCTCGGGCTCTTCGGGTCGATGGCCGTGATCGCCGCGCTCGTCGTCTCGTTGCCACGGCTCGCGCGCCTGCCGGCAGACGTCGTGCGCGACAAGCACGTCATGGTATGGGTGCTGGCGATTGCGGTGACCATCGTCGCCTTCGCGCGGCTGCCGCACGAGGCGGCGTACCTGATCCCGGTGTACCCGTTCGCGTTTTTGCTGATGGCGAAGTACGTTCAGAAGTGGGTCCTTACCGGCGCGATCGGCGTCGTGTTGCTCGCCGGATGGGTGGACCTGACGTCGCCCGGCGAGGAGATCAACAGCGAGGCGTTCACGAACGCGAGCATCGGCAAAGGACTCGTGCTATCGAACCGCGAGACGATGCTCAACCAGATCGATTACGTCGAGGACATCGAGGCGCTGGACGTCGCGAATGACACGGTCGTGTCGCTCGGATTCATCTATCCGCAATTCGCGGTGCTCAACCGTGATCGGTTGCGCCTGGACATTTTGGAGAAGGACGAAGACTCGATCAGCCAACTTTCCGACGCCGGTAAGGCAGTCGCCGTAGAGCGCAACATCGTGTACGTCTGGCTGCTCGACTGGGATCAATTTCAGGGGTTTAGCAGCCAGGGCTTCGCGTTCGCCCACACGCTGGATGCAGGACGCAGCACGGCCGGGCTCTATGACTATCGTCCGGCGCTCCTCGGTTCGCGGGCGATTGACCTCGGGCGCGGGCCATCGGGCGGCGCCGGCGCGGCGAGGACGGACCGCTGATGGCGGACGACGCCGCGACAGGCGCCACGTACCTCGCGTACCTCGCGTACCAGTACGGCGACGCCGAACGGCTGCGGGTCCGCTGCGAAACGCACCGCCTGTACAGCGTCGTGCCCGATAACTTCCGCGGCTGGGTGATCGAGCAGTGCGGCGTGCGATCCGGCATGCACGTCCTCGACGTCGGTTGCGGGCCGGGCACGTACCACACGGCGCTGATCGCGCTCGCCGCGCGCGTGACGGGGTGCG
Source organism: Dehalococcoidia bacterium (assembly GCA_040902535.1). NCBI lineage: Bacteria > Bacillati > Chloroflexota > Dehalococcoidia > Dehalococcoidia bacterium. Next base: position 192,083 of record JBBDXD010000019.1, read on the forward strand.
ACTTCTCGCGCGGCATGGTCGTCGAAGCGCTGGCGAACAGCCGGACGAATCGTTACCGCGCCGGACTGGCGCAGGCTTCGGCGGAGGCGCTGCCGTTCGCCGAGGCATCCTTCGACCGGGCGATGGCGAATCACATGCTGTACCACGTGCCCGACATTCCGCTGGCGCTGCGGGAGATCCGCCGCGTCTTGCGACCGGGCGGGCGCGTGGTGCTGGCGACGAACGACGCCGGCAGAGGACGTCTGTTCGAGCTGCACGAGCGGGCGGCGCGTGACTGCGGTTTCACGCCGACGGAGATCGCTTCGGCGCGCTTCACGCTCGATGATCTGCCGCTCGTGCAGTCCGTCTTCGCGGACGCCGTGATGCACCGCAAGACGAACGCCTTCGCGTTCCCCGACGCCGAACCGGCGCTGCGCTACTACGCGAGCTGCCAGATCGACGAGATCGAGGAGCGTGCGGCCGACGGATCGCATCGCGAGCCGCTGATGCAGCGCATGCAGGCGTTGATCGAGGAGATCGTCGCGCGCGAGGGCGAGCTTCGCACGCCGAAAGATGCCGCCTGTTTCGTGGCGGATGTGTGAGGCGTCGGGTGTGGTCATTCAGACGGTGCATTGCATCGCGCCGCGCGGGCTTTCAGCCCGCGCTCGTATTGGCGCGCTGCTTCGTTGCCGACGTCTGAGGCGTCGGGTGTCGTCATACAGACAGTTCGTCGCGTTGCGCCGCGCGGGCTGAAAGCCCGCGCTCATATTGGGCGCGGAGTTGTTTTTATTTTGAGCGCGGGCTTTCAGCCCGCGCGTGCTGTTGGGTTGGCGGTTACCACCGGCTGCGGATCACACTCGCCGAATACACGATGGTGCCGAGCGTTGCGAGCGCGAGCACGCCGATGATCGCGTACGCGATCATCGTGCCGCCGCCGTCGCCGTCACTACCGCCCGATGATGCGGAGCCGTCGCTGTCACCCGGCGATGACGTAGCTTCGCCCCGTGCCTCTTCGTCGTCTGGCGCCGGCGTGACGGTCGGCGCGGCGACGCGTGGCGGCAGGCCGACGAACCCGCGCCATTCGTTTTCGAGTCCGGCCTGGTCGAAGCCGTACACGGTCTCGAACGCGTTGTCGATGCGCGACCCCGCCTTGAATGTGCGCAGCAATTCGGCGAACTGCTCCTCGCCATACGTCTCGACGAGATAGCGCACCATCGAGCCCGACTGCCCGTAGTACACGCCGACGGTGCCCGCGCTGCCGCCCGTCGCCGACGAATTGAGCTGCGGCATCGTGAGCGTCCGGTCGTTCGCGATCGCCGTGTCGAGCGCGCTCTGGTGGCCCGGCAGTGGCGCGTTTTGCACGAACACCGAGATGCCCTCGTTGAGCCAGCCGGGAATGTCGAACGGGCCACGCGTCGCTTCGCGCGTCACGATGTGCGCGATCTCGTGGCGGGTGATGTCGAGCGTCGCGGTGTCGGCGGAGACCATGGCGGTGTCGGAGTACAGCACTTCGCCGAGCACCGTCACGCCCTGCCCGCCGCCCGAGACGATCGCGGGCTGCATCTCCGCCGCGGTCTCGTACAGGAAGATCTTCACCGGAAACGGCACCGTCGCCTGTTCGAGGCTGCCGGTGCGTTCGATGCCCTCGATCGCGGCGCGCAGCACAGCCGCCGCTTCGTCCTCCGTGGCCAGATGGTAGAAGACGGTGACGTTGCCCTCCGTCAGCTCGAAGAAGTTGAAGCGCGTGTCCTCGTGCGCGTAGAGCCGCTCGTCCGTCGACGTGCGGTCGCCGGCCGCGTCGGTGATCTCCCAGTGATACGTGATCTGCGCGCCGGGGATGACGTAGATGCCGCGCCCGCTCGTCAGCGTGAACGAGCAGTTGATCGTCGATGTGCCGTCGCAGTTCGCGATCGCCGTGGCGCCGGTGCCGTCGGGCGCCAGCTCATAGCTCAGGCGCACCTCTTCGGGTTGCGACGCCGCGGTGAACGACAGCGTGAACGTGACGCCGGTCGGGAAGTCGTTGCGCGCCGCGTCGGAGATGATGTTCACGCCCTCCTGCGCGCGCGTCTGCGTCGCAAACGGCGCCTGCATCGAGAGCGCGACGAGGATCGCGAGAAGCGCTAGGACGCTACGCCGCACTGTTCGCCCCCACCGTCGACTTGAGATATGCCTTGATGAACTCGTCGAGGTCGCCGTCGAGGACCTTCTGTGCGTCGCTGGTCTCCTGGCCGGTGCGGTGGTCCTTCACCATCTTGTACGGGTGCAGCACGTAGCTGCGGATCTGGTTCGACCAGCCGGCGCTCACGTGATCGCCCTTGATCTTCGCCTGCTCATCGGCGTGCTTCTGCAGTTCGAGCGCGAGCAGCCGCGCTTCGAGGACGCGCATAGCCGACTCACGGTTGCGCCCCTGCGAGCGCTCGTTCTGGCACGTGACGACGAGCCCCGTCGGCAGGTGCGTGATGCGGATCGCCGTCGAGTTCTTCTGCACGTTCTGACCGCCGTGCCCGCCCGCGCGAAAGACGTCGACGCGCAGGTCGTCGGGGTTGATCGTCACCTCGGCGTGGCTGCCTGCCTCGGGCATCACTTCGACGAGCGCGAACGACGTATGGCGCTTGTGCTCGGAGTCGAACGGCGACAGCCGCACGAGCCGGTGGACGCCGCGCTCGCCCTTCATGTAGCCGAACGCGTGCGGCCCGGTGACCTCGACGGTCGCGCTCTTGATGCCGGCCTCTTCGCCGGGCATCAGGTCGACGATGTCGGTCGTAAAGCCGCGCTTCTCGGCCCAGCGGAGGAACATGCGCAGCAGCATCTCCGCCCAGTCCTGCGACTCGGTGCCGCCGGCGCCCGCGTGTACCGCGAAGATGGCGTTGCGGTCGTCGTACTCGCCCGAGAAAGTCAGCTCGAACTCCAGGTCGTCGAGCTGCGATTCGATGCCGTCGGCGTCGCGCGCGACGTCTGCGGCGGTGGCTTCGTCGCCATCGGCGGCGGCCAGTTCGAGCAGTTCGAGTCCGTCGTTGACGCGCGTCTCGAGTCCGCGCCACGTATCGACGCGCGCCCGCAACTGCGCGATGCGCTTCATGGTGGTCTGCGCGGACTCGGGATCGTCCCAGAACCCGGGTTCGGCGGACTGCTGTCCGAGGGTTTCAGCTTCGGAGGCTAGTGAGGCGATGTCAAAGACGCGCCATGACATGCGCAATGCGCTCTTTGAGCCCGATCAGCCGCTCGCGTAGCTCCTGCATGTCGTGACGTCCGTCCTTTCGTGATTCGTTGTGCTGTTCATCGTAGCGGATTGATGGCGCTATGGAGGGTCAGCCAGATTGCCGCCGTAAACTTGACCAACCAGTATCCGGCACCGAGAATGACGCACCATGGATATAAAGCTCGGCGTCCTGGCGGACTTCGCCAGCATCTCCCGTGAGGGCAAGCTCAACATCGGGCATCTTCGACGAGATCAACGTCGAGGCTTTCCCTGGCGCGTTGCCTATCTTTTACGTTGTCGTGTCGTACAGTACCGGAGCGACGGAGTTCGATACCGAGAAGACGATCGAGATCGCACTGCAGAATCAGGATGGCGAGATCCTCCTTAAGATTCAGCAGCCGATCCATGTCCCAAGGCCTGATCATCCCGGAACACGAGGTACAGTGAATCAGGTTCATGCGTTAGCAGGCCTACCGTTCCAACGACCGGGGATGTACGAGTTTGTCATATCGGTGGCTGGACGTCCCGATCCTCACACAATCCCCATCCGTGTGAATCTGCTGCCGTCCCAGGAGGAAGGGCGATGACACCACCAGCTACCACCGTACTTGAATCGCAGACCGCCAAGATCACCGTCGGCGACTCCCATACGAAGCTTGAGATGTCGCTCGTCGTTTTCACCGCTCATTCCGTCGCCGCGGGGCAATCGCCAGAAATTTCCTACTATGACGCTGGCTCAATGGTGGATGGCGCTCGGTACCCAAGCCTCGCTGCGGTCTGGGAGAACGACGAGGACGACGCGGCATTTGCCGACCTATGATGCAGGCTCGGTCGTGGCGGTGCTCTACCGGTACACCAGCGGCGTCGGGGCGAAACGTCGTCCCGCCGTCATCCTCTCGTGCGCTGACTACCACGCTTCAAAGGCCGACGCTGTAGTCATACCGCTCACGACACAAATGGCTTTTGACTACTTTGGTACGACCTTCTTGATTGGGCCGCCGCTGGTCTATTACAGAGATCCAGGGCCAAAGGTGTCATCGAAACGATCGAGCGCGCCGCTATCGCGAGACAAATCGGTAGACTCAGCGATCGCGATCTGCGGGGCATCAGGGAGTCTGTTCGTCGTATTCTAGACCTCTGACAGTCAATTTCTAAAGAAACCGCTTCATCACCACGATCACCTCCCGCACTTCCCTCACCGCGATCCCACCGTCCGGCGTCCGCAGCGCGTCGTACATGGCGAGCAGGCGGTCGATGTCGCGCTCGACGTCGAGGTCCGGCAGCATCCACGGCGCCGTGAGCAGCAGGTACACGAAGTCGCCGAACGTCTCGTAGACGGCGGTGTACTCGTGGCGCTCCGCCCGCTCGACGGGGATGCCGATCGCCGCAAACTCGTCCTGGTAGCGATGGAAGTGGTCGCCAAAGTCGACGGCCTCCGGGAACCACGCGCGGACCTCGCGCCAGTCATCGTGGCCGACCTGCTGCGTCACGAAGCGGCCGCCCGGCCGCAGGATGCGCGCGACGTCGGATGTCGAGAAGTCTTCGTGGCGGCTCAGCACCAGGTCGAACGTCGCGTCGGCGAACGGGATGTCCAGGCTGGAGCATCGCACGACGGGAATGCCAAGCGGCGCCAGCCTCCGATACGCGACCGGCGCGTTGACGTGCCACTCTTCGGTCGCGTACATGCGGTCCGGCAGCGACTGCCGCATGGCCGCGACGCGCTCGCCGCCGCCGGTGCCGAGATCGAGCGCCGCCGTCGCCCCTTCCGCGGCCTCGGCAACGATCTGCGCGTAGTCCCATGGCAGCGGCAGGTCGGGCGGCCGCACGCGGACGTTATGCATCCAGCCGGAGAATCCGCGCGCCTTCTCGATGTAGGGGCGGAGGTGTTCGAGGGCTTCGTCGCGATCCATCGCACGAGCGTAACATCCCCCGGTTGACGCCGCCGAAATGGTGCATTTGCACCGTGCCGCGTCATCGCGCGCAGGACGATGCTTCCGGCATGTTGAGGCAGGCCGCACGCGCTGCGACGCGAGGCACGATCGAGCACGGCCGCCCGCTCGACGCGCGTCGTGTCTCGATTGCGCGCGCGGCGGCGTGGGTGCGCACACGGAGCGCACGTTGGTGGCTCTGCGCGCTGCTCAGTACGGTCGGAATCGTCGAAGCCGTGCAACTCGCGTTCGCGTTCTTCGGCGACCGCAGCCTGATCTTCTACGGCTACGACTTTCCAGCGTTCTACGCCGCCGCCCACATGGTCGCCGATGGCTCCGGCCATCTCATCTACGACGTCGAAGCGGTCGGACGCCGAGAGTTAGAGATCGTCGGCGCGCCGGTCGGCGGCACCGGCGTGCTCGCGTACTTCAACCCGCCGTTCTTCGCCCTGCTGCTCGCGCCCCTCTCCCTCGTGTCGATCGATCGCGCGTTCCAGCTCTGGACCCTGTTCAATCTCGCGCTGCTCGCCGCAAGCGTGCTGATGCTGCGCGCCCTGACGCCGGAGTTGTCCCGCAAGGCGCGCTGGACGCTGATCCTCGCGTTCGTGACGCTCGTGCCGATCACCTACGGCCTGGCGCACGGGCAGTTCTCGCTGATCCTGCTCACGTCATGGTCCGGCGCATATCTGCTGCTGCGCCGCAACCACGATGCGTGGGCGGGCGCCGCGCTTGCGCCCCTGCTCATCAAGCCGGAACTGCTGATCGTCGTCGCGATCTACGTCGCCTGGAAGCGGCGATGGGCCGTCTTCGCGACGCTCGCTCCCATCACCGTCGCTGCGGTGCTGGTCTCGCTGTGGGTCGCGGGGCTCGCCTCGGCGATCGACTATCCGGCGTACCTGATGGACAGCACGCAGTGGCACGGCGCCGGCGTCACGAGCCGGCTGATGTTCGACTGGAACGGCATCGTTGCGATGGCGTGGGACGCGCCCGCGTCACGGCTGCGGCTGGCGCTCGTGGCCGTGCTGTCGATCGCGACGGTCGTGCTGGCGGCGCGCGCATGGCGCGGCGGCTTCGACGCGCGGTCCGGACGCTTCGAACTGCAATGGTTGACCCTAACGATCGCGACGATCCTCGTCGACCCGCATTTCTACCTGCAAGACACGATCATGCTCGCGCTGCCGGCGTTCGCGTTCCTCAACGCCGTCGAGCGAGACCAGCGCAGGCGAATCGTGCTGGTCATGGTGCTTGGATGGATGCTGCTCGCGCTCGGCACGTTTCCGAACGAGCACCTTCGCGTCAATCTCGTGGGGTTGTATCTTCTCGGCTGCTTCGCGTTTCTGCTGTGGTGGCCGCGGATGGCCCCGGAGACGCGTTTCGCTCGCGTAGCCGCTTGATGACGAACCACGCCACGGCAGCGACAACGAGCGCCACCACGACGTAGGTCGCGACGCCGACGTAGTCCGACGCGCGCTCCCACTGGTCGCCGAGGGCGGCGCCGGCGCCAATCAAGGCCGTGTTCCAGATCGCGCTGCCCGCGGCCGTGAAGAGCAGGAACTGCGGCATCGGCATGCGCTCGACGCCCGCCGGGATCGAGATGATGCTGCGAATGCCGGGGATGCAGCGGCCGATGAAGACGGCCTGCGTGCCGTGGTCCGTGAACCAGCTCTCGGCGCGGTTGTAGTCGTCCTCCGAGACCAGGAAGTACTTGCCGTAGTCGCGCATGAACGCCCGCACGCGCGCCTCGCTGACGATCGCGCCGAACGCGTAGAGCACGACGGCGCCGATCAGCGAGCCGATCGTCGCGGCAACGATCGTCAGCGGGATCGCGATCACAGGCGGGCCGGGAAAGTCACCCTGCGCGGCGAGGAAGCCGCCTAGCGGCAGCACGAGTTCCGACGGGATCGGCGGGAAGATGTTTTCGAGGGCAATCATGGCGGCGACGCCGGGATAGTGCGCCGCCTCGACGACGTCGCGCACCCATTCGGTGATCCCGTCCAGCAGCCCCATGTGCGGTCATGCCCCCTGTGATCGACGCGCCGAGGGGCAGCCTACCCGACGGGCGGTACCGGGGCTACGGCTCACGTGACTCGCGGATCACCGCCAGCGCGCGATCTTCGCCGCCCCAGTGCGTGACGGGGCGCTGGTTCGCGACGTAAAACGCGAAGATGTCGTCGCGCAACCGCGGCAGCCGCGGCGCGATCGCTCGCCGGTCGACGTCGGTGGGGATCGCGAGGAGCTTGTGGTCGCCGTCGCTCCGTTCGAGCACGTCGATGACGCGCACGTCGATGCGCTCGCCGCGGTCCCGCGGCCGGTCGTCGATGAGCATGATGTCGAGCCACTCGTCGTCGCCTGGGCTGATCAGCCGCGTCGAGCAACCGTAGTGCGTGAGCATCGGCGGGTAGTCGTGACGAAAGACCACCGCGTCGTCCTCGGCGACCCACTCCCAGCGCCCGTGCTCGCCCTCGCGCTGCTCGATCACCATCTCCAGCGTCATCTCGAGCAGGCGGCGCTTCATCTCGCCAGCGAGCCGGTCGGCGATGCGCGTCGGTTCCGGCACGCGGTACGTGCGCGTGCACGCCAGCGCCCACCGCTCCGCCCCGGCGAGCGATATGCGGTGGCCGATCGAGACGTAGACCAGGCGTACGCCATCGCGCGTGCGCAACGCGGCGCCGATCGTCTCGCCGTGGTGCGTGAGGTTGGCGCGCGCCCCGCGCTCCGTCGCCACACCCGCGTGCTCGCCGATCAGCAGCGACTTGGCGACGCCGATCGTCGGCACGTCGAGCAGCAGCCCGATGTGACATGCGAACCCGAAGCGACGCGGGTGCGCGTACCCGTGCCCATCGACCATCAGCAGGTCAGGCGTCGTGCGGAGTTGCTCGAACGCGCCGATCAGCACCGGTGTCTCGCGAAACGACAGCAGCCCGGGCACGTACGGAAACGTCACCGGCGTTTCGACGCAGACCTGTTCGACGATCTCGAGTGACGGATACGCGAGCGCGACGGCGACGCCTACCGCGCGACCATGCAGCTTGTCGAATGCCACGTCCGCGCCGGCAACGAAGCGCACGCGCGCCGGATCGAGATCGGCTTCGCGGATCACCTGCGACGCAAGCTCCGACTGCAGGCGCATGGCGTCTTTCGGCGAGAGGTCCCACGGATGGAGCTGGCGGACGCGCATACCATCACCTCTTCGGCGGATCGCGCCCGCTGCCAGGTGCTGATCGCGCAACCGTGCGTTTTCGATAGGATGCTCACGCATGCAACCTCACCCTAACGCACCATCGCCGGACGAACAGCTCGTGCGCAAATGGAGCCTCACCCCGGTCGAATACCTGGGTGGCCATGCTAATCAGCACTGGCGCGTAGAGTCGGGTGGGCGGAGCATGGTGCTCACCAGGTACGCGGATCGGTTTCACGACATCGACTACCAGCTGCGTCTGCTCGCGCGTCTGCGGGAACTGCGATGGCCGGTGCCGGAGGCTGTCGACGAGCCTGCGCGAGTTGAGGGCCGCACCTGGTGTCTGTTCACGTGGCTTCCCGGTGCCGCCAGATGGCCGCATCCTGACCGTGAGGAGAGACGCGCGCGCGGACGCCTGCTCGCCGAGTTGCATGACGCCACCGCTCAACTAGGCAGCTTGCGACAACGCGACGGCTACGCCCTGTCCGACGAACTGATCCGCGATCCGGAACTGCCTCCGTTGCTGCGCGACTACGAACTCATCCGTCCCGTCGAGGGGCGCATCCTTCTGCGATATCTTGAACACGCGCTCGCGTGCTTCGACCGCATCGGACCGATACATGCCGAGACGATCGTGTTGCACGGCGACTTCAGCCCATGGAATCTTCTGTTCGAGGGCAACAACCTGACGGGCGTGCTCGATTTCGAGTTCGCGCACCTGAACTACCGCGTCGCTGACTTCGCGCTGTCCTGGCGCGGTTACCAGGACGACGTAATCGAGGGATACGAGGAAGTGCGCAGGCTCACCGATCTCGACTGGGAGCTTCTCCTCCCTGCGTACTGGTCGTGGCTCTTCATGGGCGTCAAGGACGAAATCAAAGCGATCACTTCCGGACGGAAACCGGCGCATGACTTCGGGTGGCAGATCAGGCATCTCTTGAAGCGGTCGGAGTTGGCCGGGCGCCACGCGGCGTATCCGGAGTGATCGACGGACGATGAACGCTCGCCGCCGGCACCCGCCGACAGGATCACTCGCACGGGCCGCAAAGACGCCAGCTTGTCCGCGCCCGCGGCGGCGACTAGGATGCCCGACGTGAAACGAAGTCCCCTCATCCTTCTCGTGCTTTCGAGCGTGCTGATTGCGGCCTGCGGCGTACGGTTCGCCGATGCGACGCCCGGCACGGAGTTCTTCACGGAGATCGAGATCAGCGGCGAGATGCGCGCGGGCGCGCCGCTGACGGTGCTCGTGCAGTACGAGCAGTTCTACCCCGTCGACGTGACGTTCCATTGCGAGTTGCGCCGCAAGAAGGAGATCATCAAGCGGCTGGGGGAGCACGCCGTCATCCCGCTTGAGAACGGCGCTCCCGATAAGACGCCGTTCCCCGGGGCGATCGCGTTCGACTTCTCGGTCGATGCGCCGGGAGAGTACATCGTCGAATGCCTGACGGAGAAGGACGAAGATAACTTCATCGGCGACGAGATCACGATTGCGCCGGCTGAGGGCGGGACGCCCGTGCCGTAGGCCCGCGCCCCGATGAGCGCCGCCGTCAACGTCTCCGTCAGGCCACGCCGGCCAGTGCCCTCACCCGCTTCGACATCTCGTGCGAACGGGCTAGGATCGTCGCGGGAGGCGCATGACATGCGCACTGATTGGCTGGCTATCGTTGCTCCGCTAAACGAGTCGCCTGGGCCGCGGGCGCGCGCAAGTTGCCCACTCAATCAAACCGGACAATCAAGTTTGAACCTACAGGCGCCCTGCGGGAACACGAAAATCTCAAACAATCGAGTTGGCCCCTTCTGCGCTACCGGCTCCGTACCGCCAGCGGCGTATCGCTCCTACACTCCCCGTAGCCCGCCGCATCACGAAAAGCGAGGAGACCGAGCCGATGGCACAGATTGACGGCGGCGACCTCGTCGCGCGGATGCTCAAGCGCGAGGGCATCGACACGATCTTCACGCTCTCCGGCGGGCACATCCAGAACATCTACGACGGCTGCATCGACGAAGGGATCCGCATCATCGATACGCGGCACGAGCAGTCTGCGGGGCATGCGGCGGAGGGGTACAGCCGCCTGACGCGCAAATGCGGCGTCGCGGTCGTGACGGCGGGGCCGGGCGTCACCGATACCGTGACCGCCGTGGCGACGGCCTACCAGAACGCGAGCCCGCTGCTGGTGATCGGCGGCGCGGCGCCGCTGCGCACGTCGCTGATGGGAGCGCTGCAGGAGATCCCCGGCACCGTCGAGATGATGCGCCCGATCACGAAGTGGTCGGCGACGATCCCGTTCACCCACCGCATCCCCGACTACCTGGCGCAGGCGTTCCGCATCGCGCTCACGGGGCGATACGGGCCGGTGTTCCTGGAGATCCCTTCGGACATCCTCTTCGGCCGCGTCGAAGAAGAACAGACGAAGCTGCCCGAGGGATACCGCACCGAGGGCAAGACGCAGGGCGACGCGGCGTTGATCAAGCGCGCCGCGCAGATGCTGGCGAACGCCGAACGGCCCGTCGTGATGGGCGGCACGGGCGTCTACTGGTCGGACGCCGGAGGGGCGTTGCGGGAACTTGCGGAGAAGGTCCAGGCGCCGATCTACCTCAACGACATGGGACGCGGCACGGTCAGCCAGGAGCACCCGCAGTTCATGAGCCGTACGCGGCGCACGGCGCTCGGCGAGGCCGACGTCGTGCTCTTCGCCGGCACGATGTTCGACTTCCGGCTGCGATACGGCGGCAGCATCGGGCCGCAGGCGCAGATCATCTCGATCGATATCGACCCGAACGAACTCGGGCGCAACCGCGGCATCGACGTCGGCATCGAAGGCGACCCGAAGAGCGCGCTGATGCAGATTACGGCGGAGATCGGCGCGCGCACGGTGCGTCACGACGAGTGGATCTCGAAACTGCGCGATGGCGAGACAAAGGTCCTCGAGCTGCGGCAGAAGTGGCTGCACTCCGACAACTCGCCGATCCATCCGCTGCGCCTGTGCAACGAGATGGCGAAGTTCGTCGACGAGAATACGATCGTCGTGGGCGACGGCGGCGATATCGTCGCGACGGCGTCGCAGGTGCTGCCGGTCAATCAACCGGGACAGTTCATGGGGCCGGGCCCGCTCGGCACGCTCGGTGTCGGCACGGGCTTCTGCATCGCGGCGAAGAGCGTGCATCCCAAGAAGCGCGTGCTGATGGTGAACGGCGACGGGTCGTTCGGGCTCAACGGCTTCGACTTCGACACGTTGGTGCGGTTTGACATGCCGGTGGTGGCCGTCGTGGGCAATGACCGCCAGTGGGGCCAGATCCTCGTCGGGCAGGCGAAGATGTACGGCGAGGAGCGCGTCGTGGCGACGCGTCTGGGCGACAACGCCCGCTACGACAAGGTCGTCGAGGCGCTCGGCGGCCACGGCGAATTCGTGACGGAAGCGGACGACATCTTCCCCGCGATCGAGCGCGCGTTCGCGAGCGGCAAGCCGGCCTGCGTAAACGTTATCATCGACCAGAAGCCGGACGGCGTCGCCGGCGGCTACGAGTTCCTTGGCTGACACGCCCGGGGGGAGCACAGTGAACCGCAAAGAAACGCAGAGGTCTTTCGTTGGTTCGCACGCAGCGACGGTGGCACGTCGATGAGGCGCGCACGGCTCGTAACGCTGTGCGCCATGGTGCTGCTCGCCGTATCGATGAGCGCGGCGCGCTGCTATCCGCCGGGCACCGGTGTCGTCGTGTTCGTGCAGGGTCTCTACACGTATCTCGATGAAGACGGCACGCAGAGCACGGTGTTGGAGGACCACCGGTTCGACGCGATGAAGGCGGCGTTCGTCGCGAACGGCTATGGCGCTGACCGGCTGCTCGACTTCAGCTATAACGGCGGTTCGCTGACCGCTGACGGCACGTGGCAGCCGGAGCCTTATCCGTGTACCGCGACGGACCGGCCTGCGGCGCAGAGCGTCGCCTTGCTGGAGCAGATGCTGCGCAACTATCGCGAGCAGCATCCCAAGTCGCATTTCATCCTCGTCGGGCACAGCCTTGGCGGCTACCTGAGCTTCCTTGCGGGAGCGCGCGACGCGACGCGGCCGCCCGGCGAGCGGCTCGAGATCAGCGCCGTCGTCGCGCTGGACTCCCCGCTCAACGGGGTCAGCGCCGACAAGAAGTTCGTGATCGACCTGATCCCGTGCGACAAGACGTTCCAGGCGGGCGCCGAACTCGTCGCCGACGGCGCGAATGCGCAGATCAGGGACATCCGGCGCTACCAGGCGGGGGTGATGGCGGCCGATGGCGTGCGACTGGCGACGATCGGCAACACGCGAGACTGCCTGTACAACACGGTCGCCTGCACGGGCATCGCGCTGGCGGACGACAGCGAGACGCAGTTCATCGAGAACGCGGCGCTGGTCAAGCGGTACACGATCAACTCCGAGGTGCTCGCGAGCCACGACTTCATCGCCTCGTTCGGGCCCGCGATCCAGGACGTCGTGACGTTCGCGGGGCGGGGCGACCGGTAGCTGGATAGCAGAACAGGGGCAGCCGCGTGGCAGATGCTACGGTTAGGGTCCGGCACCTTTTCAAAGCCTCAATTGCCGCGCTTCTATCGTCGCTCGTTCGCGCCTATAATGCCCGTCGCTGCGCCGGTGCTTCGGCGCGCTCGCAGATAGCTTCGCGCCGAGGGATCGGGTGATTAATCCGCTAACGGCCCTGCTGGGCTTCTTTTCGCATGACGTCGGCATTGACCTGGGTACGGCGAACACGCTGGTGATGGTCAAGGGGCGCGGCATCGTCATCGACGAGCCTTCCGTCGTCGCCATCGACCGCCACACGAAGAAGATCCTGGCGATCGGCGAGGAGGCCAAGCGCATGGTGGGGCGGACGCCGTCGAACATCATCGCCGTACGTCCGCTCAAGGACGGCGTCATTTCGGACTTCGAAGTGACCGAGCGGATGCTCCAGTACTTCATTCGATCCGTGCACGAGCGGTTTGGCTTCGGCATTCCGCGGCCGCGCGTCGTCATCGGCATACCATCCGGCGTGACGGAGGTCGAAAAGCGCGCCGTGCACGATGCAGCGCTCAACGCCGGTGCGCGGCTGGCGTTCCTCGTGGAAGAGCCGATGGCGGCGGCGATCGGCGCCGGATTGCCGATCATGGAACCGAACGGCTGCATGATCGTCGACATCGGCGGCGGCACGACGGAGGTCGCCGTGATCGCGCTCGGCGGCGTCGTTGTCAGCACATCGATCCGCACGGCCGGCGATGAGATGGACCAGGAGATCATGGCGTACGCGCGCCAGGTGCACAACATGCTGATCGGCGAGCGCACGGCGGAAGAGATCAAGATCGAGGCGGGGTCGGCGTATCCGCTCGAAGAGGAAGGTATCGTCGAGATCCGCGGGCGCGACCTTGCGACGGGACTGCCGAAAAGCGTCGAAGTGAGCACGGTCGAGATCCGTGACGCGCTGTCGGGCAGCATCAACGCCGTCATCGACGCGGTGCGCTCGACGATCGAGATCACGCCGCCGGAACTCGTCGCGGACCTGATGTACCGGGGCATCGCTCTTGCGGGCGGCGGAGCGATGCTGCGGGGACTTGATCGGCGACTGGCGCAGGAGACACGGTTCCCGGTGTACGTGGCGGAGGATCCGCTGTTTTGCGTTGTGAAGGGCACGGGCGAAGTGCTCGAAGAGACGAAGATGCTCCAGAAAGTACAGTCGTCGCTGGCGATGCGAAAGCCGCCGCGATAGGCGGAACAAATCGGCGGATGCCGGCGTCTTCCAGTCGATAGCAAAACAGACAACGATGAGAAGACAGTAAATCGCACACTAGAGGGGTCCCCCGCCATGAAGTTCCCATTGTTCGTACTTTCGCTCGCCGCGGCTGCGTCGCTGCTCGCGTCTGTGGCGTGCGGCGATGATGACGACAACGCCGATCCGACGCCGGAACGCACACCTACTGCCGAAGCGACGGCTGCAGCCTCGCCGACACCTGCCGTTTCGCCGACGCCGGGGAGTGACGGCGTTTCAGGCATCGCCGCCGTCGACGACGCGATCGCATCGATGGTCGCCGGTGACTTCCAGGCCGTCGAGGCGATGTTCCAATTCCAGATGGTGGCGTGCGAGATCGACGTGATGGGCGCAGGCGGACCGCCGCAGTGCGAGGCGGACGAAGCTGACGGCACCGAGGTCGAAGTATTCCCCGTCGCGCAGTGCGAAGGCGCGTTCCTGCGCGCGGACGAAGTGTTCTTAGCGGAGCGGCTGCGCGACCAGCAGATGGAACTCTACGCTGTGTACGACGCGACTTCTGCCGGCATCTATCCGGCGGGTGACTACGCCGTACTGTTCTCGTACGTGCGGCCGGAGATTCCCGGGACGACGCTGGCCCTCGAACTGATGATGGACGACGACGGCGTGACGGGCGTGGACTTCGGCTGCGGCGAGGATCCAGCGACGCTCGCCGAGGCGCAGGGACTCACGGACGCGATCGTTACGCCGGAGGGGACGTAGCTCCCGCAGGGCGCAAGTCCTCGACGCGCAGTCCGACCATGCCGGCGGGCGAGACTTCGATGGTGTAGACCACGTCGACGTTGTCGCCTGCGGCGAGGGCGATCTCGGCCATGTCGAACGCAACGGCTGGCCACACGGTGGCGCCATCGCGCAGCTTGAGGCGACGGTGCTTGTCGCCATCGCCCAGCCACTTCGTCTCGGTGACGACGACGTTGCGCGCGAGGAACGCAGGCGCGGGGTTGCCGATGCCAAACGGTCCCAGGCGAGTCAGCCAGCGCAGCTCTTCGCCACGGAGCTGGCTGAGCGGGAGATTGCAGTCGATCTCGAGCACGGGTGCCAGTTCGCGGCCGGCCAGTTCGCGCTCCGCTTCGGCCACCAGGTGAGCGCGTACCTCTTCGATACGCGCGTTCTCCGCCGTGAAGCCGGCCGCAGCACGATGACCGCCGAAACGCACGAACAGGTCCGGCTGCGCGCGCAAGGCGTCGGTGATGTGAAACTCGTCGATGCTGCGGCATGACGCGCGGCTGGTCGTGTCGCCGATCTCGTAGACGACGGACGGCCGTCCGTAGAGCGTGACGAGCTTCGCTGCGATCAACCCGACGATGCCGGACGAGAACTCTTCGTGGCCGATCATAATCAGCGCCGGGTGCTCCCGATCGCCCATCATCTGGGTCGCCATCTGCACGGCATCACTCGTCTTGCGCTGACGTTCGCGGTTGAGGGCATCGAGTTGGAGCGCGAGCGCCATGCCGCGCTCCTCGTCGTCCGTCATGAGCAACTCGAGGGCTAATTTCGCGTGTGCGATGCGTCCAGCGGCGTTGAGCCGGGGACCAAGCTTGTAGCCGATGTCCTCGGCGGTGACGTTCGGGCGGTCGATGCGTGCGACGTCCATCAGCGCGCGCAGGCCGGGGCGGCGTGTGCGCGCGAGCGCGCCGATGCCTGTGCGCATGAGGCGCCGGTTCTCATCGACCAGGGGCGCCATGTCGCAGACGGTGCCGAGCGCTGCGACATCGAGGTACGCCTCGGCGTCGAAGGGGCGACCGGCAGCGTCGTGGAGCGCGGACGCGACGTGGAACGCGAGGCCCGCGGTCGCAAGTTCGAGCATGCCGCCGGGCGTTGCACCGGGCAGCCTGGGATTGACGAGCGCGTTCGCGTCCGGGAGCGCCGGCGGCACCGTGTGGTGGTCGAGCACGATCACGTCCATGCCGATTTCGCGAGCGCGCGCCACTTCATGCACAGAACTCGTGCCACAGTCGGCGGTGACGAGCAGCGTGGCGCCATCGCGGCGCAGCCGTTCGATCGCCGGGACGTTGAGGCCGTAGCCCTCGCTGAAGCGATCCGGGACGTAGGGCACGGGCACGCCGCCGAGCGCGGCGATCGCTTGCGAAAGTTGCGCGGCGGAGGTCACGCCGTCAACGTCGAAGTCGCCGAAGATCGCTACCGTCTCGCGCTCGCGGACGGCGCGCAGCATGCGCTCGATCGCGATATCAAGCGCGGGCAGTGCGTACGGATCCGGCTGACCTTCAGGGGAGGCGAGAAAAGCGCGCGCGGACGCATCGGTCACGATCCCGCGCATCGCCAGCAGGCGGCCGATGAGATCGGGAAATTCACCTTGCGGGATCGCTTCGGGACGAGGGCGCCCGCGCCACCGACGCCGTCGCGACGGTGATTCGTCGGCGCGTGTCTCTTGCGTCGCGGAGAGCACCATGCGTTCGACTCTAACAGCAACGCGTCGCCAAGTCGAACACTTGTACGCGTCATAAGGTTCGCGCGTTGCGGCCGATGCTATCCGGGGGAGCTCCACCTGGGGGACTAGCACGGAGGAACAATGACGAAGATCCAGCTGAAGCTGGGCATTGCCATCGCGGCCGCTGCCCTGATGGTCGTTGGCGGGCCGGCGGCGGGAGGCGTTGTTCGCGCAGGCGAACGGACGCGCTTCCCGCAACCCGAGGAATGGACCGCGGTGATGGATTACCTGGAAGCGATCGCCGCGAACGAGACGAGGGCGCCGGCCACATCGCCGGATGCCGCGCCCGCCGAAGCGCCCATCGAATCGGCGCCGGTCGCACCGCCCGCCGCGCACGTCGAAGCTCCGGCCGTGCCCGCGGCGGTCATCGATACGGCGGCACCGGCGCCTGCCGTGCAACTCCCGAACGCAGGCACCGGCGGCGAAAGTCCCGCGTTGCCTATGACGATCGGGTTGCTGGCGCTGTCCGGCGTGGCGATCGTCGGGGCGGCACCCGCACTACGCATCGCGAGAGCGAGCGTGTAAGCACAGCAGATGGTCGCAGGAAGGCGCCGCTCCGGATGGAGCGGCGCCTTCATTCTCCGAGCGCCTTGCGGCGGCGGATCGGCTCGGCGTACTTCAAGCCGAATTTCCGGATCGCGGCATCGCGGATGATGGTCGCAGCTTCCTGCGGCGAATCCGTGAGATGGAACATCGCGAGATCGCCCCCACCGATCGTGCCGGCGGCCAGCAGGTGCGCGCGCATGTAATCGAGAAGCGGCGTCCAGAAATCGACGCCCATCAGGATGAGCGGGAAGTCCTTGATCTTGCCGGTCTGGATGAGCGTCGCGGCCTCGAAGATCTCGTCGAAGGTGCCGTAGCCGCCGGGCAAGGCGATGAAGGCGTACGAGTACTTCACGAGCATGACCTTACGCACGAAGAAGTAGCGGAACGTAAGCACGATATCTACGAACCTGTTCGATGCCTGTTCATGCGGGAGGACGATATTGACGCCGACGGAACGTCCGCCGGCTTCCCTGGCGCCGCGGTTCGCGCCTTCCATGACGCCGGGCCCGCCGCCGGTGATGATCGTGAATCCCGACCGCGCCAGTTCGGCTGCTGTCTGGCGCGCGAGCGCGTAGTAGCGGTGGTCGTCAGCGAAGCGCGCGGAGCCGAACACCGTGACGCAGGGGCCCACGAAGTGCAGCGTGCGAAAGCCGCGAACGAACTCCCAGGCGATGCGCAGTACGCGCAGAAGTTCGGCGAGGCGGCTCTGCGGGCCGGCGAGAAAGCGGACCTCTTCGGGGTAGGCCTTTCCGGGGGGTGGGTTGCCGGGGGCCTCGGGGGGCTGCTGCTCGACTTCGACTTCGGCCATGAGCGTTCCTTCACGGTGAAAAAGTCGCCGGGTAGTTGGCACAGATTCTAGACGAGCCGCGCTGGCTGTTGGAGTGCAAAGACGATGGGCGTCGGTCGGGCGGGCGAGGTCAATCGCGCCGTGTGCGCGGATCGCCCTGCGACCTCGCTGTTAGCATCGCGTCAAGATCCTTCGGCGACGCGTTGGTTCAGGGTCGCGGCGCCGGAGCGACGTCGCGTTGTTCAGCCTCCGGGACTTCGGTGACCTTCGTTGGCGCCATCGTCGGTGCGGCGGCGCGGTCGTTGATCAGCAGTGCGACGAAAACGCCAACGAGCGAGAGCAGGCCGATGAGCAGGAATACGTCGTGGAATGCCGAGATCGCTGGGGCCGGAGTCGCAGGCCCAAGTACGGCACCGTGATCGGAGAGCCGGCTCGTAAGCGCCGTCGCTCCGATCGCGACGCCAAAGCTCGATGCTACCTGGCTCGCCGCGTTGTACAGCGCCGTCGCGCGGCCGGTGTCGGACGCAGAGACGGTGGCATAGGTGGCGGCTTGCAACGGCACGAGCACGAACCCGAAGCCAAGTCCGCGCACGAGCATCAGCGCCCGGATCGTCCACAGATTGGTGTCTAGCTCCACATACATCAGCGCCAGCGTCGTCAGCGCCATGGCGACGAGCCCGGCGCCGATCATGCGACGCGGCCCGACGACGCGATAGATGCGGCTGGCGGGCTGCGCGATCATCATGACGCCGATCGCCATCGGAAACGTCGTGAGTCCCGACTCGAGCGCCGACAGGCCGCGGACGGCCTGCAGCTCGAGCGTGACGAGGAAGATCATGGACGCCCCGCCGAACATCGTCACGAGCCAGGCGAGGTTGCAGGCACGAAACAACGAGTCGCGATAGATGCGCAGGTCGAGCATGGGCTCGCGCACGCGAAACTCGACGAGCGCGAACGCCGCGAGCAGCGCGATCCCGGCGAGGCCGCCGGCGATGACGCGCTGGTCGTCGAAGCCGCGTTCCCCGGCCTCCGCCAGCGCAAAGACGACGAGCGCGAGTCCGGCGGCGGAGAGGATAAAGCCGAGCGGGTCGAAGCGGCCGGGGTTCGGCTCGCGGTGCTCCCTGATGTACAGCGCGGTGATCAGCAGCGCGACGACCCCGATGGGCACGTTGACGAGGAAGATCCACTCCCACGAGACGTAGTCGATCAGGAGCCCGCCAACGACGGGACCGCTGGCCGGCGCCGCTGCCGCGGGCACGACCATGATGCCGGCCGCCTTCGAGCGCTCCTCCGGCGGAAAGGCGCGCCAGACCATCGCGAACGCGACGGGCGAAAGCATGCCGCCGCCGACGCCCTGCAGCACACGGAAGGCGATGATCGTCTCGACGTTCCACGCGAAGGCGCAGAGCAGCGACGCCAACGTGAACGTCGCGACGGCGAACATGAAAACGCGCTTGGTGCCGAAGCGGTCGCCGGCCCACCCGCTGACCGGAATGAAGACTGCGAGGCTGAGCAGGTAGCCCGTGATCACCCACTGGATGACCGACGCCGAGTCGACTTCGAACTCGCTGGCGAGCGTGGGGATGGCGACGTTCACGATCGTCGTATCGATGAGTTCCATGAAGATGGAGAACACGCCGACGATGGCGACGATGTACTTGTGATCGATCCTGGCCAGCATCTCATCTCCGATCCGACGCCATGTACATCGATCCCTGCACGTGGCGGACTGCTTCTAGTAAAAAACAAGCTACCGCTTAGACGCCAAGCAGCGCCACCCTGCCCATATAATCACCGCATTCCAAACTGTGAAGGAGGGGCGGTATGCCGGGTCCGATGGACGGCATCAAGGTCGTCGAGATGGGTGTGTGGGTGGCGGGGCCGTCGTGCGCGGCGATCCTCTGCGACTGGGGCGCGGACGTCATCAAGATCGAGCCGCCGGCGGGCGATCCGTTTCGCGGGCTCTTCGCAAGCGCGCTCGGCGCGTCGATTCCCGTCAACCCGCCGTTCGAGATCGACAATCGCGGCAAGCGCAGCGTCTGCCTGAACTTCGAGAACGAAGAGGCGCGCACGATCGGGCGGCGTTTGCTCGATGAAGCAGACGTGTTCATCAGCAACATGCGGCCGCGCGTGCTCGAGCAGTTCGGCTTCTCGTACGACGAGCTGCGCCGGACGAACGCGAAGATCATCTATTGCCAGGTCACGGGGCACGGGCCGGAGAACCCCGACCGCGACCGTGCCGCCTACGACATCGGCGCGTTCTGGGCGAGGGCGGGGGTCGGCGCATCATTGACGGCCGACGGGCAGCCGATCCCGCAGCAGCGCGGCGGTATGGGCGATCACATGACGGGCTTGAGCGGCGCCGCCGCGATCTCGGCAGCGCTCTATCATCGCGAGCGCACGGGGGAGGGGCAGCGCGTCGCCGTGTCGCTCGTGCGCACGGGCGTCTACATGATGGGCTGGGACTACGCGCTGGAGATGCGGCTGGGCGTGCAGACGAAGCCCTACGACAGGTATCACGCGCCGAATCCGATCATCAACTGCTTCAAGACGAAGGACGATCGCTGGTTCTGGCTCCTCCTGTTGCAAGGAGACCGACACTGGCCGGATCTGCTGCGCGCGCTGGGGCGCGAGGATCTGGCGACGGACGAACGCTGGAGCGACATCAGCCTGCGACGGCAGAATTCGGAAGGCATCGTCGGCGAACTGGATGGCGAATTCGCGAAGCGCACGCTCGACGAATGGGCGCCTATTTTCGACCGGGAGAACGTCTGGTGGGCGCCGGTGAACACGATCACCCAGGCGCTGCAAGATCCCGTCGTGCAGGCGTCGAACTCCGTCGTGCAGGTTGCGGGGCCGGATGGCGCGGTGCCCATCGTGAACACGCCGGTCGACTTCTACGCGACGCCGAACGCGCCGAAGGGGCTCTCACCGGAACTGGGACAACACACCGAAGAGGTCTTGCTGGAGATGGGCTTCGACTGGGAGAAGATCATCGCCATGAAGGAAGCCGGGGCGATCCCCTGAGCCCGTCGTCGCGGCGTCATGCGGGGCTCGTATGCAGTTCGCGAGGTGCGATCGACTCGCGATGCGACACGTAGTAGGCGAGCGCAATCAGGACGCCAAGGAGGCACGCGGCGGCGTTGACGGCGATCGCCGTCGAAACGCCCATGGTCTCCGCGAGGAAGCCCGTGAGGAAGCCGCCGATCGGCGTCGAGCCGGCGAAGAGCAGCATGTAGAGCGCCATCACGCGGCCGCGGAGGTGGTCTGGCGTGGCGAGTTGCAGCGAGGTGTTCGCCGTCGATGCGAACGTCGTGTTGGCGACGCCCAGGAACAGGAGCAGCGCGAGCGTCAGCAGGTACCACTGGCTGAACGCGACGCCGGCGAGCAGCGCCGTAAACGCGAAGCCACCGATGAAGAGCGTCGAAACGGCGGCGCGCGAGCGGCTCGCCAGCACGAGCGCCGAGATCAGCGCGCCGAGTCCGACCGCTGCCGTCATGAAGCCGAGGCCTCGCGGTCCGCGGTCGAGCACGTACTCCGAGAGGAGCGGCAGCATCACCGTAAAGTTGTAGCCGAACGTCCCGACGATCGCGACGAGGATGACGACGAGTAAGACCGACGGCGTCCGGAATGCGTACGACAGCCCCTCGCGCAACTCGCCGATCGGGTTCATGCGGTCGCTCCTGCGACTTTCCGTGCCGTGGAGTTGCGATGTGTCCATCAGAGCGAGGCTGAGCAGGATCGGGATGAAGCTCAGTCCGTTGATCAGAAACGCCGTGTCGACGCCGAACAGGTCGATGATCACGCCGCCGAACGCAGGACCGACGAGCCGCGCGCCATTGAACAAGCCCGAGTTGAGCGCGATGGCGTTCATCAGGTCGTCCTTGCCGACCATGTCGACGATGAACGCCTGGCGTGCGGGCTGTTCGAACGCGTTCGAGAGCCCGAGCACGAAGGCCAGCGAGTAGACGTGCCACAACTCGACGCGGCCGGAGTAGACGAGCGCCGCCAGCACGAGCGCCTGGGCCATTGCGAGCGTGCGCGTGGCGAAGATGAAGTTGCGCTTCGGCACGCGGTCGGCGATGACGCCAGCGAACAGCACGAATATGGTGATCGGCAAGAACTGGAGCATCGTCACGGTGCCGAGGGCGATCTTCGAGTCAGTGAGCTCGATGACGAGGATCGCCTGGGCGATGGTCTGCATCCAGGTGCCGCTGAGCGAGATCGCCTGGCCCGTATAGAAGAGCCGGTAGTTGCGATTACGAAGCGCGCGAAATGTGGCATCGAGCGTACCGCCCGGCGAGGGTGGCGCGGCCGCTTCGAGCGCGCCGGGTATCGGTTCGACGTTGCGCCAGCGGAACAGGCGCCCGAATCGAGACGGAGTGCGGCGCTTCACGCGTTCCCTTTCGTTGACAGATGATGTCGATTGTAGCGAACGGCCTCGGCGCAAGCCGCTCGACCGCGTGCGCGGCCTCGCTGCCGCTCAAGGCCGCACTCGGAACAGCCTGCACCGCCGCGATGCGCATACAAACGATGGCACAGCGCGCCAGCGTGGCGTTCGTCAATTTCGACGGCCGCAGTCGACGGATTGCGCGCCTAGTGGCTTGCGCTCGGAAATATCGTGCTATCATGATCGTGAAGATATTCGCCGCGAGGAGGCATCTCTGGACTCCGATTACCGCATCGACGTCTCCGAAGTGAATCGCAACATCGACCTCGTCGATGTCATTGCGATGTACTTTCCGTTGCTTCGCAAGACGCTGCTGATGGACCTGCGCACGAGCGAGGTGGACGGCCCGATGATCCGCGTCGTGCCGATGGCGAACACGCCGGAGGAGCGCTTTCAGTCGCTGATCAAGATGCGTCCGCGCTTCGGCAAACCGGACACGATCACGATCATCCCCTGGCCCAAGTACGTGCAGAGTGTCGTCGCGCTGGGCATCTGGGATCACATCGTGCGGCGATACGCCGACACCGGCTCCGCCGCGATGGTGCGCCAGTGCGAGAAGTGCCTGGCCGAGCTGGCGAAGCTCGAACGGGAAGAGACGGCAAGGGCGATCACGGGCGAAAACTACGAGACGATCTGGGGCAAACCGGGCGTCGCAGAGGTCACTTCCAACCTGCTGGAGGACGAATCAGACGAGGACTTCGACGACGAGGACGACATCGTCGAGGACTTCTTCGAGAACGACGACTAGACGCTCCAGCGACTAAGACGACGAACGGCCGCCGATTGGCGGCCTTTCTGCTACCGCTCACCAGACTAAACAATTGCTCGCTCATGCGCCAAGTGCCGTGTTAGAATCCGCGCGTCGTACGGAGGCGCACACATCGGCATGCAGGCTCGACAGATCGGCCGCCCGAACCCGACGTCGCATGCGCGTCTCCAACTCGTCCTCGTCGCGCTCGGCGCGTGGAACCTGCTGATCTTTCTCCTGGAACTGACGAACGCCGGCCCGCTCCGCGTCGGCGATGTCGACGGGGTGCTCGGCGCACGCGCTGTCAGCGGCGCTGTTGGCGTGCTGGGCGTGGCGTACCTGTACGCGGCGCGCAATCCCGTGCGTTACCGGTTCGTGCTATGGCTGGCGACGCTCGAGCAGTTCGTCGGATTGTTCACGGCGACGTTCCACTGGGCGCGCGGCGACCTCGGCGCGGACGAGGCGGTCGTGCCGATCCTGGTGTGCGCCGGCGCGCTCGTGCTGCTGATGACGAACCTGCCGCGCCAAACTGATACGCTCTGAGTATGCGCCGATCCGCGGAACCCGCCCCCCCGGCCGCGACCCGCTCGGAACCCGACGTCGTCCCTGCATCGGGCGTATACCGCGCCGCGATCATTCTGCTTGGCGTCTGGACTATCTTCGCCGGACTCGCGCTGGTGACGCAGGGCGTGCCCGCGCTATCGCTCGGTGCGAACGATGCGGCGGAGCGGATCATCGGCTCGCAGATGCTCATGCTCGTGCCGATCTACGCGCTGATCGTCTGGCGCCCGGACGAGAACCGCCTGCTGCGCTGGATCCCGTACGCAGCGCAGCTTTCGATCATGCTGCCGTTCGTTTGGGACACGCTGATCACGGGCGACCACACGTTTACCGACGGCGCTCTGCTGTTCGTCGCGGCGGCCGTGTTCCTGGGCGTGCTCGTCTACCTGCGGTCGAGCGCGCATCCGCTCGGCTTCTTCGCCGTCGACTCCGAGGACGAAGAGATCGACGAGGACGCGGAGTATGACGAAGAAGAGGGCGATCTTCTCGACGAAGAGGAGGAGCCCGAATCCGGCCCGGAGCGAAACGCGCGAGGACGCCGGTATCGACGCAGCACGTAGTTACCGCGCGAAGTCGCGGACCAGGCGCGCCGCCGCCTCGGCGACAAGCGCCGCTCCTGCGCGCATGGCGTCTTCGAGGCGCATCCCGCTCGGCGTCGATGCCATCACGGCGTCAAACATGAGCGAGGACGGATCATAGTCGCTGATCGTGCCCGCGACGGCGATCACCGGCTTCCCACACTCGCGCGCCACCGCGGCGACGCCGGCGGCGGCCTTGCCGTACGCGGTCTGGCTGTCGAGCCGGCCCTCTCCCGTGACGACGAGATCCGCCGCTTCGACACGCGCGCGCAACCCGATCGCATCAGCGACGATCGGGAAGCCGGGCTCGATCGTCGCACCGGTGCCGACGAGAAGACCGGCGCCGAGACCGCCCGCCGCGCCGCTGCCCTCGATCGCCTGGAGGTCGAGAGCGAAGTCACGTTGCACGACCTCGGCGAAGCGTCGCAGGGCGGCGTCGAGCGTCGCGACCGCCTGCTGAGATGCGCCTTTCTGCGGCCCGAAGACGACGGCGGCGCCTTCGGGCCCGTAGAGCGGGTTGCGCACGTCGCTCGCAACGCGGATCGCCGCGCGGGCTACGCGCGCATCGATGGTTGTCAGATCGATGCGATCGAGATCCGCGAGCGCAGCGCCACCGCGATCGAGATCGGCGCCCGACGCATCGAGCAGGCGCGCGCCGAGCGCCTGCAGCGCACCGGCGCCCGCATCCACCGTCGCGCTGCCACCGACGCCGACGATGATGTTGCCGCAACCGGCGTCCAGCGCGGCGACGATCAACTCGCCGACGCCGGACGTCGTCGCGGCAAGTGGATCGCGCTCGGCTTCCGCGAGCAGCACCAGTCCGGAGGCTGCAGCCATTTCGACGACGGCTGTAGCGTGCGGGAGCAGCGCCCACGTGGCTTCGATCGGGCGCATCAGCGGATCGTGCACGGTGATCGTACGGCGCTCACCGCCGCGGCCGGCGATCAGCGCGTCGACGAGGCCCGGGCCGCCGTCAGACACCGGCGCTTCGTCGACGGTCGCGCCGGCCATCGCCCGGCGCACGCCGGCGGCGATGGCGCTCGCGGCTTCGACCGCGGTGAGGCTTCCCTTGAATTCTTGCGGCGCGACGAGGATGTGCATGGCGCGGCTTTCCCTCTCGCTCGGCAGAAAGAGGATAGAAGATGTGCCTGGCCGCCACTCTGAGGTCTTGACATCGCACAGGCGTTCTATTATGATCGCCAGAACAGAACATTTGTACCAACGGAGACCGCCATGACTCGCCGTATCCGTGTCCGAACGATCGTCCTGCCGCGTGCGCGGGACTGCCCTGACTGCGGCGGTCCCCTGGTGCATGCTGAGGGCTGCGTTACGTGTCCCGTGTGCGGGTTTAGCGCTTGCAGTTGACCTAGACTCGCGACACGGCCGCTGCTGTTATGATGCCTGCGAATCTGCAGGGAGGCGCCGGCATCAACCCGCACGCGACGCAGACACTGGCCCCGGTCGACCTCCCGCTAGTCGCAGACCGGCCCTCTCGCTATGTCGCTCCGCCTTCCACCAGCCCTCGCATCGGGCGGGTCGCCATCATCACGCTCGGCTGCAAGCTGAACCAGGCCGACTCCGAGTCGATCGCGCGCCAGTTCACGCAGCGCGGCGTCCAGGTCATCGATCGGCCTGCTATCGCCGACGCATACGTCATCA
Source organism: Dehalococcoidia bacterium (assembly GCA_040902535.1). NCBI lineage: Bacteria > Bacillati > Chloroflexota > Dehalococcoidia > Dehalococcoidia bacterium. The sequence continues at coordinate 217,926 of JBBDXD010000019.1, forward strand.
ATACCTGCTCGGTCACCCACGTCGCCGACCGCAAGGCGCGGCGCATGGTGCGCCTCGCGCGGCGGCTGTCGCCAAACGCGCCCATCGTGCTGACCGGCTGTTACCTGCAGACGGCGCCCGCCGATATCGCGCGCGAACTCGGTGCGGACATAGCGATCCACACACGCGACAAAGCGTCGATCGCCGACCGGATCGGCGTCGTCCGGCGTATGCGGGCCGTCGAGCAGCCGACCGCGTTGCGCACGCGCGCATTCGTGAAGGTGCAGGAAGGCTGCAACGACGTCTGCGCGTTCTGCATCGTGCCTAAGACGCGCGGGCGCGAAGTCAGCGAACCCATCGAGCGCGTCGTGCGCGAAGTGCAGGCGCGTGAACGGGAAGGCGTCCAGGAAGTAGTGCTCACGGGCACGCAACTCGGCGCATACGGCCGCGACGCCGGGACGGCGCCCGCCGATGTCATCGCGGCGGTGCTGGCCGAGACGTCGGTGCCGCGGATCCGGTTTTCTTCGCTGCAACCGCAGGACATCACGCCGGCGCTGCTGGGACTATGGGACGACCCGCGCCTCTGCCGCCACTTCCACCTGGCGCTGCAGAGCGGCTCCGACGCGACGCTGCGCCGCATGCGCCGGCGATACGACGTGGCGCAGTATCGCGACGCCGCGCAGCGGATCCGCGCGCACACCGGTGACGGCGTGGCGATCACGACGGATGTGATCGTCGGGTTCCCGGGCGAGACGGACGTTGAGTTCGAGGAGAGCATCGCGTTCTGCCTTGAGATGGGATTCGCGCAGATGCACGTCTTCCCGTACTCGAAACGCTCGGGGACGGTCGCCGCGCGCCTGCCGGACCAGGTGCCCCACGATGTGAAACACGCACGCATGCAGCGCATGCTCGCCGTCGCGCCGGAGTCACGCCGGGCGTTCCTCGATCAGTTTGCGGGACGGGTGATGCCGGTGCTCTGGGAGCGCAGCCGCGGCGATGCCAATGGAGCGCCGGCGTGGGACGGGCTGACAGATAACTACATCCGCGTCACCGCTCGTTCGCACCGCGAGTTGCGTAACCAGCTCACCGTGGCGCGGCTCGTGACGGTGAACGCCGACGGCGGGTTCGAAGGGGAGGCGTTGTGAGCGACGGCGCGCTCGAGCAGGTCAACCGCTTCATCATCATCGTTGCGGCCATGCTCATCATATTCGCGCTGGCGATCGTGGTGCTGATCGCATGGGCGGCGCCTTCGGACGGCATCGGTTGGGTCGATGACTTCGCCGGTTACCTGGCCGACCACGAAACGCGCGAGGCGAAGACCATCGTGACGCTGGTCGCGGTCGTGATATCGCTGCTGATGCTGACGTTAATCATCGTGCAACTGACGCCTTCGCCGACGGAGAAGATGCGCGTGCGCGACGTCAAAGCGGGCGACGCGACGATCAAGACGACGGAGATCGCCGGGCGCATCGATGACGGTGTCCGGGAGGTAGCGCACGTAGCAGATTGTCGCTCGATCGTCGCGGCGCGGGGTACTGCCGTCGAAGTCGTGCTCGACCTGCACGTCGATGCCGGGGCCGACCTGGCGAAGACCGCCGACGAAGCGTGCCGGCGGGCGCACGAGATCGTGGAGCAAGAGATCGGCGTGCGGGTGTCCGCCCCGCCGCGCGCTACGCTGCACTACCGCGAACTGCTGCTCAAAGAGGAACCGGCGCGACCCGGGCGCACAACGCAGCTTCCATCCGGATGGGAACGACCCGCCGACGAGGGGACACATGACGAACGAGCAAACGCCGACGCACCTGAAGAAGCGCAAGCCTAAGCTCATCGAGCGGCCCGAGCCGGACGAGTTGCTGCCAATCCTGGAGGCGGTGCTGTTCGTCGCGGACGCGCCGATCGACATCGCCGCGCTGGCGCGCACGGTGAACGCGCCGAGGCAGGAAGTGCTCGATCGGCTGGAGGAGCTGACGGAAGCGTGTCGCGACCGCGGCGTGCGCCTGCAGCAGACGGGCGATCTGGTGCAATTGGTATCGGCGCCACAGACCGCCGCGTACGTCGAGCGGTTCCTGGGGCTGGAGCATCCGCCGCTGACGAATGCATCCCTCGAGACGCTGGCGATCATCGCCTACCGGCAGCCGGTGACGCGCGCCGGCATCGAGTCGGTGCGTGGCGTGGATTGCGACGGGCCGATCCGCACGCTGATAGCGCGCGGGCTGATCGAAGAAGTCGGCCGGGCGCCGGTGATCGGGCGGCCCACGCTCTTCGGGACCACGGTGCGCTTCCTGGAGTATTTCGGGCTCGAGAAGCCGGATGACCTGCCGCCGCTGCCGCAGATCGAGGAGCAGGACGAGGAAGAGACCGAAGAGGCGGCGATCTGAACGTCGGCGTGCTGCGCTTCACCCTTCGCATTCCGGAGAGCGGATCGCTGAAGGACAAGCGGCAGGTCGTCCGCAGCGTCGCGCAGCGCCTCCGCAACAAGTACCAGGTGGCCGTCGCCGAGGTCGATGACAACGATGCGTGGCAGATCGCGACCATGGGCGTCGCCTGCGTCGCCAACACGGCACGCCACTGTGACGACGTTTTGTCGGAGATCGTGGCGTTCGTCGAGCAGTCGCGCCTCGACGCCGAGGTGACGGACGTCGAGCGGGAAGTGATTTCGTTTGACGCCTGACGCCGATCCGCGCGGCCTCGCCCCGACGAGTTGGTTCGACCAGGAAGTCGCAGCGTACGAGCGCGCGCGGCCATCGTATCCCGACGCGTTGTTCGAAGACTTGATCGCGTATCTGCGGGCCGGGGGCTGCGACGCGCCGTTCGACGCCATAGAGATCGGGCCCGGCACAGGTAAGGCGACGGCATCCCTGATCGATCGCGGCTTCCGCGTCACGGCGGTCGAACCGGGAGCGAACATGGCTGCATTCCTTCGCGAGAAGTTCGCGGGTAAGCCGCTCGACGTTGTACACGCACGGTTCGAGGATGCCACGCTCCCCGATAGCTCGTTCGATGCCGTCGTCAGCGCCACGTCATTCGGGTGGGTGGACAAAGACGTGCGCCTCACGAAGTCATCGCGGCTTCTTCGCGCGCGCGGCGTCCTGGCGGTCATCGGTACGGAGCAGATCGCCTCAGACGTCGACGGTGGCTTCTTCGAGCGCTGCTTTCCCATCTACCTGCGCTACCGTCCGAATGAGGAGAACCGGCCCTTGCCTGGCGAGGACGTCACTCCCTCGGTGCTGGAGGAGGTCGAGGCGAGCGGCCTGTTCGGATCGGTCCGCCTCCATCGCTACCGCTGGGACCAGACCTATCCGACGGATCAGTACGCCGATCTCGTGCGCTCATACTCGAACACGCAGATGATGCCTCGTGACGAGAAGGAGGCGCTGATCGCGGATCTGTGCGCGCTGATCGACGCGGAGTTCGATGGTTACGTCGTGCGTCCGCTGGTGATGACGTTGGTGGTCGGGCGCAAGGCGTAGAACTTCGCCTGCGGCGGCGGATGGACCGGCGAGGGCGCCTGTCGTCCACGCTTCGCGATTTTAGGTCGTCACAGCTTGCGCGATCGGGCGTGCGACGAGGTCGTACGCGAGCGCCGACGTGACCGTCGCGCGGACGAAGTCGCCGGGTTGGAAAGCGCCTTCGAGCAACACCAGTCCGTCCACTTCCGGCGCATCCCGGTACGAGCGTCCGACCGCGATCCCCGCGCGCTCGCCCTCCTCGGTCTCGCTCAGCGACTCTACAAGCACGTCGATCTCGCGGCCGACCATGAGGCGATTGCGCATGATCGAGACCTGCTGCGCTACTTCCATGAGCTGGCGCTGGCGCCGCTTCTTGATCTTCTCGGGCACCGGATCCGGCTCGTGCGCTGCTGGCGACTCCGACTGAGGCGAAAACGTGAAGCATCCGACGTGGTCGAACTCCATCTCTCGCACGAAAGCGAGGAGTTCGTTGAACTCCGCGTCGGTCTCGCCCGGATACCCGACGATGAACGTCGTGCGGATCGCGATGTCCGGCATGGCGGAGCGCAGGCTGCCGAACATCTCGCGCACCATGCGCGTGTTGCTCGGGCGCTTCATGCGCTGCAGCACGCTCTCAGCGGCGTGCTGCAGCGGAATGTCGATATAACGTGCGACGTTGGGGAGGCGCGCCATGGTCTCCGCGAGCTTCGGCGTCACGTGCCCCGGGTACGCGTACATGATGCGTATCCACGGCACATCCGGCACGGCGGCCGACAGCCGTTCGAGCAGCTCCGGCAGTGCGTCGCGGAGTCCGAGATCGCGCCCGTAGTCCGTGCTGTCCTGCGCGACGAGCACGATCTCGCGCACGCCCTCGCCGGCGATCCGGCGCGCTTCCGTGATGAGGTCGTCGGCGGGCGTGCTGTGCAGCTTGCCCTTCATCTTCGGGATGATACAGAAGGTGCAGGGAGCGTTGCAGCCGTCGGAGATCTTCAGGTAGGCGCTGGGACGCGCGACGCGCGTCGTCTCGGGGATGTCGTAGCGCTGGCGGTCGAGCACGACCGGCTCGACCATGGCGGCGTACTTGCCGATGCCCGCCCAGTCCTCGGCGCCGAACACGGCATCGATCTCGGGGACTTCGGCCTTCAGTTCGTCGCCGTGGATCGCGGTCAGACAGCCGGCGACGACCAACTTTTGGCCGCGTCGCTTCGCCTGCGCCAACTCGACGATCGTCGTGACGGACTCATCCTTCGCGGCGTCGATGAAGCCGCAAGTGTTGACGATCACGACGTCGGCGGCATCCGGCGCGGCGACTTCGGCGTGATCGCCGGCGCCGAGCACGCGCGTGATGCGCTCGCTGTCCGCGACGTTTTTCGCGCAACCCAGGGTGACGATGTGATAACGCACGGATCATCTTAGCGAATCGGCTGCGACGGGCAGTCTTTCGTAGCTAGCCGCGGGGGACGACGAGCGTGACGGACGTGCTGCCGTCGGCATCGCTGCCGCTGGCCGGGCTTTGCGACGTGATCACGCCGGGGGTGCCGGCGGCGGTGTCTGTCTCGACGATCAGGTAGTCGATCTCGGCCTGCTTGAGCGCCGCGATCGCATCATCGATGCGCACGCCGGCGAGATCGGGCACGACGTCCTTCTCGACCTCACCGACGGGCCGCCCGAGGCCCGGCTGCGGACCGCCGCCCTGGCCCTCCGGTGCTGACGTCGGCACCGCGTCACCCGGCGACGCTACCGAGGGGTCGTCGTTGTCGCCATCGCTGCGACTCGAGAGATACAGGAAGGCGCCGGCGATCACCAGGAACGCCGCGACGATGCTGGCGAGCGTCCAATTCATCGAACCAGTGGCAGGTGTGGCGCGCACCTCCGGCAAAGGCTTGATCTCCGGTTCTTCCTGCGCCTGGTACATGCGCATGAGTTGCTGCGGGTCAAGCGACAGATATTGGGCATAGGTGCGCAGGAAGGCGCGGCTATAGACGGGCGCGGGAAAGATCTTCCAGTCCTCGCGCTCGAGCGCGTCCAGGTACCGCTTGGAGATGCGGGTGTCGCGCTCGCAATCTTCGAGCGTCAGTCCGCGCGTGACTCTCGCCTGTGACAGTGTCTTGCCGAGTTCGGGCATCTGGCCTTCTACGAAAACCGCGCCGCGGGTCGAAGCTTGGCTTGAGAGTACCGGAGGGCCCAGAGGCGATCAAACGAGCGCGATGTTAAGTCAAGCCGTCGCTCCCCAACCCGACCAAACGTGTCAATGCTCCTTCTGCCGGGCGGCAGGGGCGCACCGTCCCAGATGCTAGCTTCAAACAAGTCACTATCCGATGGAGGAGGGCGCGGCGCACCACCGTGAGGCAGGCGACGAGCGATAGGCGGCTACCGCGTCTGGCTAAACCCGGCGCTCAGCCGCGGCCCAACTCGTCGAGGCGGTCGTCGTCGATGCCGAAGAAGTGTCCGACTTCGTGCAGCACCGTCGTGCGGATTTCTTCGACGAGCGCACCGTCGTCTGCGAAGTCTTCTTCGAGCGGCTCCTGGTAGATGTAGATGACGTCGGGCACGGTCATGCCATAGCCGCTGGTGCGCTCAGTCATTGGCACGCCCTGGTAGAAACCGTACATCGACTCGCCCGGCACGAGCCCGGCGGCGTCCAGATCGGCCGCGGTTGGACGCCGCTTGACGATAATGTCGATCTCCTTCAGATGGTGCTTGAAGGGCTGCGGCATCTCGCGCAGGGCGCGTCGTACGAGGCGTATGAACTTCGTCCGGTCCAACGTCAGCGCGTCGCGGGCCAGAGCGTGCGGTAGCCCTCGCCGGCGATCGCGTTCGCGACCTCATCGCGCTCCATGCGTTTGAGTTCGGCGAGGATCGAAGCGCATTCCGCGGCGGCGTCCGTAAAGCCGCCATCGGCGATGCGCTTGACGAGCGCGTCCCACACGCCGGTCTCTTCCAGGCTGGCGATGTACCGCGGCCACCAGATGGCGCTGATCTTGTTCGGCAGCTTGAAGCGGGGGCGCAGCATCTTCAGGCTCTTGAAGCGCTCTTCAGCGCTGACGACGCGCGGCACGAGCTTCACCATGGGCGGATCGATCTCGTTCGAGCGATTGTCGATCAGGAGTCGCATGGGCACGGTGACGAAGCGAAACGCGACGACCTCCGCGTTGCGGATGCTGTTTAGAATCTGGTCGTAGTCGAGGTGGTACTCGTTGTCCATCGCCTCGAGTCGCTCCGCGGGCAGGCCGGAAGGGTGTGCGAGCATTCTAACACGGCGCGATCATCTTCCTGCTCCGACGGGGTGGCGGGTACCCTACCGGCATGCTGCTTTCGCGCGAAGAACTCAGCCGTCATGCACCGGGGCGTCCGCTTGGGGTGACGATCGGTGTGTTCGACGGCGTGCACCTGGGTCACCGCCACCTCATCGACACGCTGCGGCAGCGGGCAGGAGAACGCGGGCTGGCAAGTGGCGTTGTCACGCTGCATCCGGACCCGGTGCAGGTCTTGCGGCCCGACGTCCGCATGTCGTACCTCACGAGCCTGGAAGAGCGCGTCGAACTCTTGCGGGCGACCGGCGTCGACGCCGTGGCGCCGCTGACGTTCACGTCTGAGGTCGCCGAGTTATCGGCCTTCCAGTTCCTGGAACTGCTTCATGCCACGCTCGACATCAACTACCTGCTCATGGGGCCCGATCACGCGTTCGGGCGTGGTCGTGAAGGTACGCCGGCCCGCGTCGGGGAGATCGGCGAGGAACTCGGATTCGACGTTGACGTACTGCCGTCGCCGCTTGGAGGCACGTCCGGGGCCGTCAGCGCCACGGCGATTCGCAACGCACTCTCCGAGGGCGACATGGGGCTCGTGCAGCAACTGCTGGGGCGCCCGTTCTCGATCCGCGGGCCCGTGGTGCGGGGCGCCGAGCGGGGCCGGACGATCGGCTATCCGACGGCAAACATCGCCGTGACGCCTGACCGCGCGATGCCGGCGTTCGGCGTGTACGTTACCCGCGCGATCGTCGGCGGGCGCACCTATGCTTCGGCAACCAACATCGGCATCAAGCCGACGTTTGTCGATGAGCGGCCGTCGGTCGAGGCGTACATCCTGGACTTTGAGGGCGACCTCTACGGGCGCGAGATCCGCATCGAAGCCCTGCACCGGCTGCGCGGCGAGATCAAGTTTGACAGCATCGACGCGCTGACGGAGGCGATTGCGGCGGACGTGCAGGAGACGCGTGAGTACTTCGCAGCGCACCCGCTCTGACGAAGGTTCTCGGGAGCGCGTCAGCTTCGGATCGCCGCGGCTTCCGCCGAACCGGCTGATCCAGGGCGACAACCTGGACGTGATGCGCGCGCTGCCGGACGCAAGCATCCATCTGATCTACGCGGACCCGCCGTTCTTCACGGGGCGCGACCACGCACTCACGGATGGCGGAGCGGGATTCGCCGATACGTGGACCGACGGCATCGAGGAGTACGTGACGTGGCTGCGTACGCGGTTCCTCGAGATGCGCCGTCTGCTCGCGTCGCGAGGCGTGCTCTGCGTGCATTGCGACTGGCACGCCGGGCACTACGTCAAGGTCGAATTGGACCGCATCTTCGGCGGCGAGGTCTTTCGCAACGAGATCGTCTGGCATTACGGGCTCGGCGCGTCGAACGCGACGCGCCACGTGCTGCGCAAGCACGACACGTTGTTGGTCTACGGCGCACCGGGATCGACGTTCAACCGCATCCGCGGCGAGGTGACATCGGCGATGCTCGCGAAGTATTGCCATGAAGACGAGCGCGGACGATACATGATGTCGCGCGGGCGGCGCTACTACCTGAAGGGCGGCAAGCCGTTGGACAGCGTGTGGAACATACCGGCGATCGCGGCGACGTCTCGCGAGCGCGTTGGCTACCCGACGCAGAAACCGCTGGCGCTGTTGGATCGCGTCGTGCGGGTGTGGTCGAACGAAGGCGACGTCGTCGCCGACTTCTTCGGCGGCAGCGGCACGACGGCGGTCGCCGCGCAGCAGCTCGGTCGCCGCTGGTTAGTGTGCGACGAATCAGTTACCGCGATCGGGCTGGCGCATCAGCGGGTCGTCGCCGGAGCGGAGGGGTTGGCCGGCGTCGGACACGCGGTGCCGGACATCACCTTCCGTTAACAATGGCGTACCGCCCATGTCGTGCGGGGCTGAGGTCCGCGTCGTCGCAAGGTGGCGATGTGTGACGCGGCGTATCAGCGGATCTTCTGTTTCACCATCGGTGAGAGACGGCGCGCGGCGAGCAGCGCGACCTTCGACACGCGGCCGTGCGGCAGTGCGGCGTAGAGCGCCCACGGCAGCAGGCTCACCACCGTACGGCGCACCGTCGATGGGCGCGCGCGAAACGAGAGCGTGAAGCCGATCGGCTTGATCTCGATGCTCTTTTCGAAGATCGGCTCGGGATCCACGGGCGCAGCGTAGCAGGTACCGAATTAGGCGTGGGACCCTGGGGAATCGAAGAGAAGTTGACGAACGATTAGCGCTCGGTCTAAGATTAGAATAGTTCATAATTTTAGCCGAGGAGCTAATTCATTATGGAAAAGGCAGTCAAGAATCCCTTTCGGCCAGGCGCCGGACACGATCCGCCATATCTGGCGGGACGTGGCACCGAGAAGGCTGAGTTCGCCCAGTTTCTAAAGCAAGACCGGATCTTGGACAACGTGATTCTGACCGGCCTCCGCGGGGTTGGTAAAACAGTCCTCCTTGAAGGCGCCTTCAAGCCGATGGCGATCAGGGAGGGGTGGATCTGGGTGGGTACTGATGTCTCGGAGTCGAGCAGCGTAACAGAGGAGACGTTGGCAATCCGACTCATGACTGATTTATCGGTAGTAACGTCATCCCTCATCACCGGAGTGACCGTGGAACGAGGTACGGGGCTCGCCGCGGGAGACAGAGCCACGGCACGTACGCTGGACTTCCACGCGCTGGTTGCAACTTGGCAAGCGACCAATGGACTCTCAGCGGACAAGCTTAAAGCCGTTTTGGAGACTGCTTGGGCTTCAATCGCCCCTCTCAGTAAGAAGGGAGTGATTTTCGCCTACGACGAGGCTCAGAACCTCGCTGATCATGCGGGACGGCGCGAGTATCCGCTGTCGCTCCTGCTGGACGTATTCCAATCGCTCCAAAAAAGGGGCATCCCTTTCATGCTCGTCCTCACGGGACTTCCAACTTTATTCCCGAAGCTCGTTGATGCGCGTACGTTCGCGGAGAGAATGTTCCATGTGATGACGCTGGAACGTCTTGATGATGCGGCTACGCGCGACGCCATCATGAAACCCATCAAGGACTCAGGCGCGTGGGTGAGTATCGCCGAGGGCTCGGTGCCGGGGATCTACAACGTCACGCGAGGGTATCCCTATTTCATTCAGTTCGTCTGCCGGGAGCTTTATGACGTGTGGACGCAACAGGCGGAGGCTGGAGAAGAGCTCCGATCCGTTCCATGGGACAGCGTCATGCGAAAACTTGATGCCGACTTTTTCTCCGGGCGGTGGGCACGCGTTACGGATCGCCAACGTGACTTGATGTGGGTTATCGCCCAGCTCGAGAATGCCGAGAGCGAGTTCTCTGTGCAGGACATTGTGAGGCAGTCAGCCATGCTGCCAAAGCCGTTCAGTGGCAGTCACGTAAGTCAGATGCTCATCGCTCTCGCCGATGCGGGACTGGTTTACAAGAATCGGTGGGGGAAGTACTCGTTAGCAGTTCCTCTGCTTGACCAGTTCATAAAACGGCAGATGGCATCTCTTTAGCTCACCTGGCGTCGACGTCGAGATCAGTCTTCGTAGCGCTGGAAGATGACGCAGGCGTTGTGGCCGCCAAGTCCGACGCTGTTCGACAACGAGACGCGCACATCAGCCTGGCGGGCTTCGTTCGGCACGTAGTCGAGGTCGCAGTCGGGGTCGGGCACCTCGTAGTTGATCGTCGGGGGGATGATGCCGGTGCGGATCGCCTGGATCGCCGCGATCGACTCGAGTGCGCCGGCGCCGCCCATCAGGTGACCATGAAGCGCCTTCGTCGAGCTGATCGCGAGCTTCTTCGCGTGGTCGCCGAATGCCGCCTTGATGGCATTGGTCTCGGCACGGTCGTTGAGCGGCGTGCCCGTGCCATGCGGGTTGATGTAGTCCACGTCCGACGGCTCGATACCGGCCTTCTTCAGCGCGCGCGTCATCGCCATCGCTGAACCACGGCCATCCTCGAGCGACGCCACCATGTCGTACGCATCGGCGCTGGAGCCGTAGCCGATGACTTCGGCATAGATCTCGGCGCCGCGCGCCTTCGCGTTGTCGAGGCTCTCCAGCACGAGCGCCGCTGCGCCCTGCCCGACGACGAACCCGTCGCGGCGCGCGTCGAACGGCTTGCACGCACGCTCGGGGCGCTCCGGATCGTTCGCGAGCGCGCGCAGAGCGTGAAATCCGGCGAGCAGCACGGGCAGCAGCGGGTTGTCCGTGCCGCCGGCAATGATCGCCTCGGCATCGCCGCGACGGACCGTCTCCCACGCTTCACCGATGGCGCCCGAGCCCGTGGAGCATGCAGACGCGACGGCCATGTTCGGTCCGGCGGCACCGAGCAAGATCGAGACGTGCCCGGATGCGGCATCGGGCAGCATGTTGCTGATCAGGAAGGGGCTGACGCGACGATAGCCGCTCTTCTGGAAGATCTCGTACTGTTCCAGCAGCAGGCCATAGCCGCCGCCCGCAGACCCGAAGATGACGCCGACGTCGTCGCGGTTCGACTCATCGATGACGAGGCCGGCATCGGCGACAGCTTCGAGCGCGGAGACGACGGCGTACTGGCCGTTCTTGTCCATGCGCCGCAGCTCTTTGGTGGGGATCGCCTCTTCGGGACGAAAGTCCTTGACCTCGCCGCCGATCTGCACTTCGAACTGGCTAACGTCGAACTGCGTGAGCCTGGCGATGCCGGAGCGGCCGTCGACCATCGCCTGCCAGGCATCGCGCCAGTTGTTGCCAAGCGGGCACACGGTGCCCATGCCGGTCACGACGACGCGACGGTTGGGCAGATACTCGGGGCGGCCCTTGGACGAGGCGTTGGTCACGAGACGAATGTCTTCTCGGGAGCGGTCGCGTTGCCTTCGTCGAGTCGCGGTAGTGCAAGCACCAACTCCTGCCACTGCGTCTCATCGAACGGGTCGAAGACGGTGACGTCCTTGTCGACGCGTTTCGCGAGGTTCGCCAGCACGTGGCCCGGACCCACTTCGAAGAACGTCGATGCGCCGGCGCGGCGCATCTCCAGGAACGCGCGCATCCAGTTGATGGCGCCCGTCATCTGGTCGCTCAGCTCCTGCTTCGCCTCGTCGGCCGTCGTCAGGGCGCGGCCGGTGAGGCTCGAGACGATCGGGAACTTCGGGTCGTGAAACTCGATCTGCTCGATGAATTTGCGGAGTTCTTCGCGCGCCTCTGACATCTTGGGAAAGTGGCCGGGCACGGATATTGGCAGGTGCACGACGCGGGCGCCGCGCTCCTTGACAAGTTCCGCGGCGCGCTGCAGGGCGGCGATGGTGCCGGAGATGACGGTTTGTCCCGGCGCGTTGATCGCGGCGACGCCCACATCGCCATCGGGCGAGACCTCCTCGCAAGCGTCGCGCACGTCGTCATCGGACGGGCCGATGATCGAGGCCATGCCGCCGGGGCGCTTCTTCGACCACTTCGTCATAATGCGGCCGCGCTCGCGCACGAGGCGGAGCGCATCGGAGAACGAAAGCGCGTCGGCGGCCGCGGCGGCGGAGAACTGGCCGAAGCTATGGCCGGAGCCGAACGAGGGCTTGATCTGCCTCCCGACGCTTTCGGCACGCTCGCGCAGATAGGCGAGATATGCCCAGCTCACGGCGAGGATCGCCGGCTGGGTGTTGACCGTGCGGGCAAGATCCCGCTCCGAGCCTTCCAGCACGATCTTGGTGACGTTGATTTTGAGGATGTCGTCGGCCTGCGCGAAGACGTCCCGCGCGGCGCGTGACCGTTCGGCGACCTGCTTACCCATGCCCGGGTGTTGCGATCCCTGACCGGGGAAGATCAAGGCGAGCTTGCGCTCGCGCTGCGGGGTTAGCTCCATAGGAGTCGTCGCGACCGTCCTGACTGACAATCTGCGGGGAACTATAGCATAGCGTTGGCGTGTCAAGCGGCGTTCCGCAGGGCCGCGCGGCTATACTACGTTCGCGTGACGGGCGGGGACGGAGGATTCTGTGCGCGGACGTGATCTGCTCTCCATCGCCGACCTCAGCCCCGACGAGGTCGAGAAGATCCTGCACATCGCCCTGAGCATGAAACGCGATGGCGGCGGCACGGACTTGCTCGCGCGCAAGACGCTTGGCCTGATCTTCGAGAAGCCGTCGCTGCGCACGCGCGTCAGCTTCGACGTCGCGATGCAGCAGCTTGGCGGCCACGCCGTCTATTTGAACCAGGCGGAAGTGGGGCTCGGCCAGCGTGAGCCGGTCGCCGACGTCGCGCGCGTGTTGAGCCGTTATGTCGATGTGATCGCCGCGCGCACGTACCTGCACCAAACGCTGATCGACCTCGCACGGCACGCCGACGTACCTGTGATCAACGCCCTTTCCGATGAGGAGCACCCCTGCCAGGCGATGGCAGACCTCCTGACGATCCTTGAACGGCGCGGCACCCTCCGTGGTGTACGGCTGGCATTCATTGGCGACGGGTTTAACGTGGCGCAGTCACTCGCCGAGGCCTCGGCCCTCACGGGCATACAGTTCGCGATGGCCTCCCCGGAGGGCTATGAGTTGCCGCCGGGGATCATCCGCGCGATCGAAGACATGGCACGCGCGAACGGCGGCCACTTTGAGCTGCACGCCAGCGCCGCCGCCGCCGCGCGAGACGCCGACGTGGTGTATACCGACGTCTGGGCGAGCATGGGCCAGGAAGACACGTACGCCCAGCGCAAGGAAGCGTTCGCCGGGTTCAGCGTCACGGCCGACGTGATGGCCCTCGCGAAGCGCGACGCTATCTTCATGCACGACCTGCCGGCGCACCGCGGCGAAGAAGTCACGGAAGATGTGATCGAAGGCCCGCAGTCGGTGGTGTTTGACCAGGCGGAGAACCGGCTACATGCGCAGAAAGCGATCCTTGCGCTGGTTGCGAGCGAGCATGCCCTGTAGCGCCGTGCGATGACGGATCTGTGGGACTTTATCGTCGACAACTTCGAGCAGTTCGACTCCACGGCGGCGCTTGACGTCTTTCTGATCTGGTCGCTGATTTTCGGCATGCTGCTGTTGCTCCGCGGCACGACCGCGATGGCCGTCGTCCGCGGCGCGACGATCTTGCTGATCGGCGCCTTCATCCTGGGCAGAATCTTCGACTTGCGCTTGCTCAACTTCCTGCTGCGCAACTCATTCCTCGGTCTGCTCATCGCTCTGCCCGTCATTTTCCAGCAGGAGATCCGGCGTGCGCTCGAACGCGTCGGGCGCGCGGGCGCGCGGGCATTCGGCACGCTCGACTACGACGAGACGCTCGACGCCGTGAGCGAAGCGGCGCTTGATATGGCGCGACAAAAGATCGGCGCCCTGATCGTGCTCGAACGAGAGACGGGGCTTACGGAGTTTTCGGAGCGCGGCATAGCCGTCGACGCGGTCCCTTCGCCCGAACTGATCGAGAACATTTTCTTTCCCAAGTCACCGCTGCACGATGGCGCGTTGGTGGTGCGGGGCGACCGCGTCGTAGCTGCGGGCGTAACACTGCCGTTGTCCGAGAACTCGCTGCCGGGCGAATTGGGCACGCGGCACCGCGCAGGGCTCGGCATCACCGAGCGCACGGACGCGGTGTCACTCATCGTGTCCGAGGAGACGGGCCGCATCTCGGTGGCGGCGGATGGCCGCATGTACACCCGGCTCGATGAAGCGCGATTGCGCGGACTGCTCGAGCGGTTGCTCGGCGGCCAGAACGGGGCGAGCGTGTGAATACGCTGCGCAGGTTGCCGGGCGCTCTGCTCTTTATCGGCCGTGGTGCGATCACGTCGGTGATCGGCAACCTGAGCCTGGCGGCGCTGGCGTTGGCGCTGGCGGTGAGCCTGTGGCTGTACGTGACCGAGCGGGAGAACCCGACGACGGAGCGTACGTTCAACAAGGCCATCCCCATCACGTACGTCAACGTGCCGAACGACCTGGCTGTCTCGCAGGCGTCCGCTTCGACCGTAAGTATCCGCATCGAGGCGCCGGAGAACGAATTTGAGGGGCTGGACGTCGATGACTTCGAAGCGACGGTTGATCTCGGCGGCCTGACGGTGGGCCGGTCAGGGGTGCCGGTGGATGTTGCGCCGCCGAATGGCCGCGTCAACGTGGTCTCGACAACGCCCGCGCAGGTCGACGTGACCCTGGAGCCGCGACGCTCCCGCGATGTGCCGGTGCGCGTGGAGATCGTCGGATCGCCGCAGACGGGGTTCGCGGCAGCCAACACAAACGTCCAACCAGACAGTGCGACGGTTACGGGGCCGGAAAGCCTGGTGGCGCTCGTCGACAGCGTGGTAGCGGAGGTGAACCTCACGGGCGCGCGCGTCGACGTGACGGAGGACCGCGTGGCTCTGGAGCCGCGCGACGCCCGCGACGGAGCGCTCAGCCGCGTAACGGTGAGCCCTTCGACGGCGAGCGTCGACGTGGACCTCGAGCAGCGGGAGTTCAGTTCGCCGTTCGTCGTGTCGCCCGTGATCGCGGGCAACCCGGCGGCCGGGTTCAACGTGGCGGACATCAGCGTGCAGCCTGCCATCGTCACGATCAGCGGATCGCTCGAAGTCCTGCAGTCCATCGATGCCGTCCGCGGTGTGTTGACCGAAGAGATATCGATCGCGGATGCCCGTGACGACGTGCGCCGCACGGTGCAGCTGCAACTGCCGCCGGGGGCGCGCTTGCAGGGCAACCCGACGATCGAGGTGGCGATCGATATCGAACCAGGCAGTGGCGAGTTCACGTTCCTGGTCGTGCCGCAGATCGCGAACGTCGGCGATGGGTTGTTCGCGACGCCGGCGGAGCCGGTAGCGGTGACGCTCGCCGGCGACGTATCGGTGTTGGGGCAGCTCACGGCACAATCGATCGTCGTCAGCGCCGATGCGCAGGGATTGGACGAGGGACTGCATGTCCTGCCGCTGCAGGTAACCCCGCCCGGAAACACCAGCGTCATACGGGTCGAGCCGGGGGAACTCGGGGTCGCGCTGACGCGCCAATGAACGCGACCCCGGACGGCGCTTCCCGCGTCGTTGCAATCGTCGGGCGGCCGAACGTCGGCAAGTCGGCGCTGTTCAACCGCCTCGTAGGCGGGCGGCCCGCGCTCGTCGAAGACCTGCCAGGCACGACGCGCGACCGCATCTACGGCGCCGTCGAATGGCGCAACCGCGAGTTCACGCTCGTCGATACGGGCGGGCTCGAGCCAGACGTGCCGGGAACGTACACACCGCTGGTGCGTGCGCAGATCGAACAGGCGCTCGAAGAGGCGGCGATCGTATTGTTCGTCGTCGATGCGCGCGACGGTTCGACCGCGGCAGACATCGAAGTCGCAGATATCCTGCGGAGGTCGAACAAACCGGTGCTGCTGCTCGCCAACAAGGCGGAGAACGAAGAGCGCACGGACGCGTCGGTCGCGTTTTATGAACTCGGCCTGGGCGATCCGATACCCGTGAGCGCGCTGCACGGTCACGGCGTTGCGGACGTGCTCGACATGATCGTCGATACGCTGCCGCCGGAAGAGGCGGAGGAGCGGCAGGACGAAGAAGGTCTGCGGCTCGCGATCGTGGGACGGCCAAACGTCGGCAAGTCGTCGTTGCTCAATGCGGTGCTCGGCGAAGAGCGGGTGATCGTCAGCGATGTCCCGGGCACGACGCGAGATGTCATCGACACACCGTTTGAGTTCGAGTCCCGGCGGCTCATCCTCATCGACACCGCCGGTTTGCGGCGCCGCGGCTCGATCGAGGCGGGCGTCGAGAAGCACTCCACGCTGCGCGCTCGCCGGGCGCTGGAGCGCGCGGAGATTGCGCTTGCGGTCTTCGACCTCTCGCAGGGGTTCACGGCACAGGATTCGCACGTCGTGGGCTACGCGCTCGACGCGGCCTTGGGCTTGATCGTCGTCGCGAACAAGTGGGACCTCGTAAGAGACGGGGAATGGGCGCGCGAGGACTGGGAGCGGCGGCTGCGCTGGAAGCTCAAGTTCGCGCCGTGGGTTTCGCTGCGTTTCGTGTCGGCGAAAGATGGCGATGGCATCGAGGCGGTGCTCAAGGAAGCCGTGCGCATCGGCAACGAGCGGCGAAAGCGCGTCGATACGGGCGAACTCAACCAGGTGATTCGCCGCTCCGTCGCGGAGCGGCCGCCGACGGTGCCTTCGAAGGGCAAGCGGCTGAAGCTGCTGTACATCACGCAGGCGGAAGTGGCACCGCCGACGTTCGTCTTCTTCGTCAATGATCCTACACTCGTGCATTTCAGCTACCGGCGTTACATGGAGAACGTGATCCGCCGCCGGTGGGGCTTTCAGGGAACCGCGATCAAGCTGGTGTTCCGGGGCCGAACAGAAGAGGTGCCCGAGTAGCGATCCCGCCGCGGCGGCGCATGGGCTAGAGTAGAACGGATCGCGCTGGAAGCACGCTGCCGAGGAGCACAAGCGCCGTGGTGTGGGCGATTCCACTCGCCGCCGTTGTCGGATATCTGATCGGGTCGATTCCGGTCGGGCTGATCGTCGGGCGCGTCACGCGCGGCATCGACGTGCGCGACTATGGCAGCGGCGTCACCGGCGCGACGAACGTCATGCGCACGTCCGGCATGAAGGCGGGTGTCGTCGTGATCGTCGCGGATATCGCGAAGGGCATCGTGCCCGTGTATCTCGGGCAAGGCCTTGCGCGGCTCGCGGATATCGGGACGACAGATGACCGCGCTTGGGTCGCGGCCGCCGCCGGCTTCGCCGCCGTGTGCGGGCACATCTGGCCGGTATTCGCGAATTTCCGCGGCGGGCGCGCCGTCGCGAGCGGCTACGGCGCGGCGCTCGCGATGAACCCGCTGGCGGCGCTGGCGATGATCCCGGTAGCCGCGCTGGTGGTCGGCGCGACGCGGATCATGTCCGTGATGTCGATCAGCATGGCGCCTGCACTCGCCGTGGTGTTCATCGCCCTGGCGACGATCGATGTCAGCCCGTGGGCGTACGCGGCGTACGCGACGGGCGCCGCGGCGCTTATCGTATACAAGCATCGCCCGAACATCGAGCGACTGCTCGCGGGCGCTGAGCCGAAGATCGGCCGAGGCGGCGACAAGCGCGCCCACCCCGTCGAAGAGGAACGAGCGCCATCGCCGTCGTAGCCTTCACCGGCGCGACGGCCTGGGGTATGACGCTCGCGTGGCTGCTGGCGCGCAACGGCCATGCCGCCCGCATCGTCACGCGCACAAGCGAAGAGGCGCGCGAGATCAACGGCAACCGCCGCGCGCCGCGCATGCCGTCGCTCGAACTGCCATTCCATCTCGTCGCGACGAGCGATACGCGCACGGCGATCCACGGCGCCGACGTGATCGTAATCGCTGTGCCGTCGCAGTCGATCCGCGAGAACGCGAGAGCGATCCGCGACGCGATCGCGCCTCGCACCCTCGTCGTACATGCGACCAAGGGGCTCGAGCGCACATCGGCAAAGCGCGTGTCGGAAATGTTGCTGGAAGAACTGCCACAGGAAGATGAGGGCGACATCTGCGCTCTCTCCGGTCCGAATCTTGCGTCCGAGATCGCGCGCGGCCTTCCGGCGGCGACGGTCATTGCGGGCCGGAATCCGGCGAACGTTGAGCGTGCGCAATCGCTGTTTCACAGCGCGGCGTTTCGAGTCTACGCGTCGAGCGACGTGGCGGGCGTCGAGCTTGCGGGCTCCCTGAAGAATGTCGTCGCGATCGTCGCGGGCATCGCCGATGGCCTCGGCGTCGGCGACAACGCGAAAGCGGGCATCATCACGCGCGCGCTGGCCGAGATCACGCGGCTCGGCGTCGCCGCGGGCGGAATGCCGGCGACCTTCGCCGGGCTCGCAGGCATAGGCGACGTGATGGCGACTTGCTATAGCCCGCTGAGCCGCAACCGCAGCTTCGGAGAAGCGATCGCTCAAGGCGCATCGGAGCCGGAGGCGCGTGCGCGTTCGGAGGGCGTCGTCGAAGGCATCGATGCGACGGCTTCGGCGTGCGTGCTCGGCGAGCGCCTGCGCATCGACCTGCCAATCACGCAGAGCCTGCGTGCGGTGTTGTTCGAGGAAGCGACGACCGCATCGATGATCGCGCGGCTGCTCGAGCGGGAGCCAACGCGGGAGGCGTAGCGGCCTGCTGCCGAGCGCTCTCGTTCCTTAGGCGGACGGGTTGGGGCCGACAGGCGCCGGTTCCGTTCGCCGGTCGCGGACCTGCAGCCGTTCCGCCGCCTCGACGAGCAGCAGTCCGAACGCGTTGGAGACGATGAGCAGCACGCCGAGTGCAAATCCGACCGACGCGCCCTGCGCAGACGTCGCGCCGGCGTGATTCAGGAGCGCTGAGTAGCTCGATTCGCGAACGCCCAGGCCGCCGAGCGTGACCGGCAACAACAGGGCGATCGCGACGACCCACGTCGCGAAGGCCCAGTACCACCACGACACCTCGATGCCGAGGGCGCGCCCGGCCAGCGCGATCGTCGAGATGTAGAGCGCCTGGATGGCGAGAGAGAACACCGACATCTGGTACACGGCGACCAGTTCGCGGCGGTGGGCGAGCAGATTGCGCAGGAAATGATCGTGCTGAATCGCCGGGAACGGCATGCGCGGCAGCACGAACGCAAGCACGAGCGCGGCGCTCGCGCCGCCGGCGAGGGCGAGGAAACCGATCGCGACGTTGCCATAGTGGAACGCCGCGCCGAGCGCGCCCAGGCAGGTCATCGCGCCGTATCCGGTCGCGCGCTCGTACAGCACGCTCATCGTCACGTCGGCGGCGCGCGCCTGCGCCTCGCGCTGCATGCGATACACGCGGTAGACGTCGCCGCCTACGGCCGTCGGCAATACGTTGCTCAACAGGTTGCCGATGCAGTACATACGCGCCACGCGCAGGAACGGCTGCTGAACATCGCGCGCGCGCAGCAGCACGAGCCACTTGATCGCCACGAGGAACTGGACGGCGAACATCAACGCGGCTGACGCGATGAGCAGCCAGGGATCGGCGTCGCGCGCGGTATCGCGCAGGTCGCCGGGAGACAGCTTGACGATCAGCCCGGCGACAATTGCGAGCGTGACGACGATGCGGACCGCGGCGAACAGGCGGCTCTGCATGAAGCCAGTCTGAGGCTCAGGCACGTCTGGGGCGGCGGCGTCTGTGTCCAAGAATGCTCAGCAGAATTCCCAATGATGCCAGTAGCGTCACGAGCGAACTTCCGCCCAGGCTCACGAACGGCAGCGGCACGCCCGTCACCGGGATCAACCGGATGTTCACGCCGATGTTAACAAACGCCTGGAAGAGCACGAATGACGCGATGCCGATAGCGATCAGGCGGCCGAACGTGTCGTCGGCGCGGGACGCTATCTGGATCATGCGGAAGAGCAGGATGACGAACAGACCGAAGAGCACCATCGCGCCGGCGAACCCCAGCTCTTCGGCACCGACGCTGAAGACGTAGTCCGTCGTCTGCGTGCGCAGGTAGTCGAGCTGCGTCTGCGTGCCGTGCGTGAACCCCTTGCCCCAGGTCCGCCCCGAACCGATGCTGATTTCCGCCTGCAAGATGTTGAATCCCGACCCGGTCGGGTCCTTCTCCGGATCCCACCAGATGAAGATGCGCTCTCGCTGGTACCCGTGCGCAAGCTGCCAGATGGCCAACGGCGCGATGGCCGCGGCGGCGGCCAGGAGTCCCGCGAGGTGCAGCGGACGGACGCCTGCCACGATCGCCATTGCGAGCCACAGCACGCCAAACACCATCGCTGATCCCAGATCCGGCTCGATGAGGACGAGGGCGCCGGGCACCGCGGCGATAGCGAGCGATGTCGCAAAGACGCGCAGTGAACGGAGATTCTCATCGTTGTCGGCGAAGAACTTCGCCAGCATGATGACGGTGCAGGTCTTTGCGATCTCGGAAGGTTGGACCTGGGTGCCGGGCAGATCGATCCAGCGGCGCGCGCCATACTCGCTGGTGCCGGCAACCAGCACAAAGACCAACAGTGCGAGCGATACCAGGTACAGCGAGAGGCTCAACGGCCCCAGCAGCCGGTATTCGAAGCGCGACACGACGAGCATGACACCCAGGCCGAAGATCGCAAACGCTGCCTGGCGCGTCACCGGATGCGACAGATCCATGCCGGGGTCGCCGTAGGTATTGAGGCTGCCACTGTAAATGAGCAGCAGGCCGTACGTGATAAGCGCGGCGGCAGTCAGCACCAGCACGAAGTCAAACTCACGCGTCGGCGTGTTGCGCCAATTCACGGCGCCACCGCCTGTTGCCCGGGCGCCTGGCGGTGGAAGTAGTAGTCGAGGATCTTCGAAGCGAGCGGCGCCGCTTTAATGGCGCCGACACCGCGCTCGAGGAAGACCGTGATCGCGATCTGCGGATCGTTGGCCGGCGCGAAGCCCGCATACCACGCGTGCGTTTCGTAGTTGCCATCGGCGAAGCGCTGGCCGAACTCGGCGGTGCCGGTCTTTCCGGCGACTTCGACGCCGCGCACCGCGCCGTCCTTCGCCGTGCCCCAGCTCACGGCCTGTCGCATGGCCTCGCGGATGATCTCGAAGTTATGCTCGTCGATCGGGATCCGCGACTCGACTTGCGGCTGGTTCGGGACGATGACGTGCCCTTCGGCGTCGACCACCTCGCGGACGACGCGCGGGTGCAGCACCAGTCCGCCGTTAGCGACTGCGGCCGTTGCGCGCACCATCTGGATCGGTGTCGCCGCCAGGAATCCCTGGCCAATGCCCATGTTGTAGGTGTCGCCGAGTGTCCATTGCTCGCCGAACGTCTCCATCTTCCAGTCCGGATCCGGCACGTTGCCGGGCGCCTCGCCGGCGATGTCGATTCCGGTCGGGCGGCCCAGCCCGAACATGCGCGTGTACGCGGAGAGCTTGTCGATGCCGAGCCCGTTGAAGTTGAAGCCGTACTCGTGGTAGCCGCCCGCCAGAAAGTAGAAGTACACGTCGGACGACATCGCGACGCCGCCGTAAAAATCCAGCGTCCCGAGGCTCGCCCAGTCGCGGAACGTGTAGATGACCGACGGGTCGTACTGGTTGGGGACGGTGATGTAGCCGTTGCTCGTAATCGTCGTCGAAGGGTTCGCGACGCCTTCCTGCAGCGCCGCCGAGCCGGTGATCTGCTTGAAGATCGAACCCGGTGCGTACTGCTCCGCCAGCGCGTGGTTCACGAGCGGTTTCTTGGGGTCGTCCAGATATCGCTCGAGCCGAACTTCGTCGATCTTGCCGGATAGGACGTTGTTGTCGTACATCGGCAGCGATACCAGTGCGAGGACTTCGCCGCTGTTGACGTCCATGATGATGGCGGCGGCCTGACCGCCATTCGCCGCCGCCTGCGTCAGTTCCGTCGCCTTCTTCTGCAGATCGAGGTCGATCGACAGGATGAGGTCATTGCCGGGTTCGGCGAGCACTTCATCGAGTACCTGGATCTCCCGGCCCGACGCATCCTTCTCGATCTGTTTGGAGCCGGGGACGCCGCGCAGGTAGTCCTCGTACGCCGCTTCAACGCCGGCCTTGCCCAGGCGGTCACTCGCGAGATACCCCTCGTCCTTCAGTATCGCGTAGTCATCCTCGTCGACCCGGCCGGTGTAGCCAAGCACGGACGAGAGGATCTCTCCCTGCGTGTAACGGCGTACCGGCTCGATGATCACCTGGAGGCCGGGTAGGTCTGGCAATTCTTCGCGCACGCGAAAGGCGCTGGCGCGATCAAGTCCGTCCTTGACGATGACCGGCGTGAACGGATCGTTCGACTTGCGCGCGGCTTGAATGCGCAGCACGGTCTCGAGCGCAGGCACGCCGAGCAGTTCTTCGATCCCCGCGGCGATCTCGAGCGTGCGGTCGTCGGGTACGTCGGCCGCGACGAGGCCGGCCGAAAAACTCGGGACGTTTTCGACGACGGGCACGCCGTTGCGGTCATAGATCAGCCCGCGCGACGGGATCACGGGCTCGACGCGCAACTGGTTGAGTTCGGCGCGCTGCTCGAACTCGGCGCCACGCATGATCTGCAGGCGCGCAAGTTGCAGGGTGAGCGCGCCAAACGCGATCAACACGAGCAACCGCAAGAGCGCGAGCTTGAATTTGACCTGTTCTTTGGGGTCGGGCTCCTCGACGTTCTCAGAACGCCATCTCCGCCGCCTTGACCCTATTGCCAGTCCCATGAATTCCTTTTCAGCGGATGAACGTCATCAATACGCGTACCTGTTGCGCGATGCGCGTGGCTTCGCCGGCCGCATGAGCACATATACCGGAGGCGCCAGGAGCAGATTGACCGCGGCGGCCGGCAGTACGACATCGCCGAAGGCGCCCCGCAGGTCGAAGACGCCGCCCGTTGCCATGACGCCGAACACGAGCACCGTCTCGTAAATCAGCGACGCCAGTCCTACGAGCAGCAGGGTTAGCACGAGTTCGCTGCTCACGATGTGCATCTCCCGCAGCAGACCCACGGGCGCGATCGCGAGCAGCAACGCCAGCAGCACGAATCCCGGTGTCTGCAGGCCGACGAACCCGAGCGTGATACCCGTGACAGCCACCATCGGCAGTACGTCGTCGAGTCCGCGGACGACGAGCCAGCACACGAGCATGACCAGCATGAGATTCGGAATGACCCCCATGACGCGAACCTGTTCGACCGACGACGCCTGGAACATGGCGAGCAGGAACGCGGCGGCAGCACCGAACACGTATCTCACGGCTGCTCCAGCTCGATGGGCTCAAAACTCATCAGCACGAGCACGCTCTCCATGCTCGTGAGACTCGCAAGGTGGTCGACGTACACCGCCTGGAACAGATCCTGCTCGGTCTTCTTCACGCGCGAGACACGTCCGATGACGATGCCTTCGGGATATCCGCCGCCGATGCCCGACGACATGACGAAGTCGCCGGTTTTGACGATCGCGCCCTGTCCGACGAACTCCATGATCAACTCGCCGCCGTAGTTGCCGGCGACGACTCCTTCGGCGCGTGACTCCTGCACCATCGAGCTTACGGCGCTCTTCGGGTCGGTGATCAGCGTGACCCACGCGTAATCGTCGAAGGTTTTCGAGATCGTGCCGACCAGACTGCGTCCCTCCGAAACCACGATCATGCCATCGCGCGCGCCGTCTGCCCGGCCGATATCGATCGCAATGATCGATCGGACGTTGGTGGTGTCGCGCGCAATCACGGCGGCATCCAGGAAACTGTCGTCCGGGAACTCCGCGCGGACGGCCTCCAACTCCGCCTGCTGTTCTGCCTGCACGGCGCCTTCGCGTGCGCGCGTGAGTTCGTTGCGGAGTTGCTCGTTTTCGGCGCGCAGTTCGCGATTCTCAGCGGACAGCGCACCCGCGTCCGTCACGTTGTTCACCCATCGAGCGACGGGGCGCGTAGTGTCACTCATGACCCCCTGCACCGGTGAGGTGACGTTGAGGGTGACATTTTCGACGGGGTCAAGGACGGTGAGGCCGCTCGCCGCCATGAGCATGAAAGCGGCAACCGCAATGAAGCCTGTCCAGGCCAGCGTACGCGCGGTCATTTGCAGCCTCTCTGCCGCAATCGATCAACGTTGTACGCGCGGCGCTCCCCCGCCAGGTCCGCGCGAATTTTGAGGTGGAGTGAAAACCTCAGCGAGTATAGCCGAGGATCCTCGGCTGTGCGATCCCTCTCCGAGATTACAGATGTGAAATCGCGGGCTGCGGAAGCAGCGCGCCGACATGCCCCCGCAGCGAGCACATCGCAGCACGCGGACATCGCGACGAGGAGCCTGCGCCAGATCACGCGATGATCTCGTTATGACCACGTGGGATGCTCCGTCGCGCCGCGGAGCAGGTCCACCGCATGCGGCAGTACACCGATGATGGCGCTGAGCGACTCGCGCACACCCTTTTCGCTGCCGGGTAAGTTGACGATAAGAGTGGACCGCCGTACGACCGCGACGGATCGGCTCAACATCGCACGCGGTGTGTGCTTCACTCCTTCAGCGCGCATCGCTTCAGCGAGTCCGGGCACGGAGCGCTCAGCGATGCTCATCGTCGCTTCCGGTGTTATGTCGCGTGCGGCAAGGCCCGTGCCTCCGGTCGTGAGGATCAGGTCGAGGCCGCCGCCGTCGCACCACTCGCGCAGCGTCGATGCGATGGTCTCGACTTCATCGGGAACAACCTGGTACCGCCCGATGTCCCCACCGGCTCCCACGATCAACTCGCGTATCGCGTCGCCGCTTGTGTCGGCGCGTTCGCCGCGGCTTCCCGCATCGCTTACGGTGAGAATGCCGACGTTCATCGCGCGCATCGTACAGCGCTGTGTCGTTCCGTGGTTGCACCGGGCTCCATTGAGGCATGCGGTGGAAGAAGATGGGAAAAGTTTATGTGTAAGCACTTGACACATCGAAGTTCAATGGTAGTCTGTGGGGGTTCGTGGGGATACTGGCTGACGGATGGATCCTTTGAGCCATCGACAGGACGTCGAGCGATCTCGTGTACTTTCTCGGAACCGCCGATTACGCGATGGACGAGAGAGGGAGAGTGCCCCTCCCTCCGCGTTATCGCGACGCGTTCCGCAGCGGGGTCGTGCTCAGCCAGGGCTCCCCGGACAAATGCCTGCGCGTCTACACCCAGGAAGCGTTCGAGACGCAGGCCGCACAGACGGTCGCGCAGCCATCGCTCCGCCGCAGCGGCCGCGACCTGCGCAAGTCGCTTTTCTCGCGCTCGTTCGAAACGGAGCTGGACAAGCAGAACCGTATCCTGATTCCAGCGCATATGCGCGAATACGCAGCGCTCTCGGGCAAAGTGCTGATCATCGGCGCAGGCGAGTGGCTGGAAATTTGGTCGCCCGACGCGTACGAAGCGGAGATGGCGCGCGTCGACGCGGAACTCGAAGTGACGCTCGAATCGGTACAGACGTGGGAACCATGATGGCAGATGTGAAACACATCCCTGTCATGCTCGGAGAAGCCCTCACGACGCTGGATGTGCAGGCGGGCGGCAGATATGTCGACTGCACGCTGGGCGGCGCCGGGCATGCGGAGGCGATTCTCGATCGTGCGCAGCCCGGTGGCACGCTCCTCGGCATCGACGCCGATCCGGCGGCGATCGCGCGTGGGAACGAGCGGCTGGCGCGCTTCGCCGGAAGCTTCGAGCTGGTACAGGGCAACTTTGGCGATGTCGGCGAGATCTGCCGGCAGCGCGAGTTCGCTCCCGTCAACGGGGTGCTGATGGACCTGGGTCTCTCATCATTCCAGCTGGAACTGGGCGAGGGGTTCAGCTTTCAGCGCGACACGACGTTGGACATGCGCTTCGGCGGCGAAGGACTGACCGCCGGCGACATCGTCAACACGTACAGCGAGGCCGAACTGGCCGACCTGATCTTCAAGTATGGAGAGGAACCGGCGAGCCGCAGGATCGCCCGCCGGATCGTCGCAGCTCGCCCGGTTCGGACGAGCATTGAACTAGCCAAAGCCGTCGAGCAGGCCGTGGGTAGGAGAGCCAATCTGAAAACCCACCCCGCCACCAGGACGTTTCAGGCTCTCCGCATCGCGGTTAATCAAGAGCTAGAGAATCTAGCCGCCGCACTTCCTCAGGCCCACGGCCTGCTCGGCTTTGGGGCACGGCTCACCGTGCTCAGCTACCACTCGCTCGAGGACCGGATCGTCAAGGAGTACATCCGGCGAGAATCGAGGGATTGCATCTGTCCGCCGGGCCTCCCGGAGTGCCGGTGCGGTCACATGGCCACGCTGCGGCCGGTCACGAAGGGCGCGCTCAAGCCGTCGCACGCGGAGATCGAAGCGAACCCGCGCGCGCGCAGTGCACGGCTGCGCGCCGCAGGGCGCCTCGCCGATCACGCGGCTTAGGGACGGGCGATGGCAGCGCTGCACCGGCCTGCAATGCCCGCTCCGCGAATCTTCGGCAAAGCGCGTTCGGGAAGACTCGTCCTGTACGTCGTTGCGGCGATCGTCGTCGCGGTGGCGCTCTTGCAGGTGAACCAGTTCAGCCGGCTGACGAGCACCGGCTACCAGATCGAATCGTTGAAGCGCGAGCGCGACGTGAAGCTCGCGGCGAATCACAAACTGGAGGCCGATGTCGCAAGCCTGTCGTCGCTGGCGCGGGTGGACCTCGTCGCTCGCATCGAGTTGGGGATGCTGCCGGCGCAGCGACGACTCTATATCGATGTAAATCAGGCCGTGCCGGAGCGCCAGACACTGCCGACACGGTTCCTTCCGGATGAACCACAAGCCGAAACGCCCGCACAAGACGGCAAACCGTTCTGGAAGCGCGCGATCGACTGGCTGATTCCGTAGTAGCAGATCGCGGACCCGCCCGGGCCGCGTGGACTGGTCGAGGGATCGAAGATGTTCGGGAAGCGCGGCCGCATGAACACGCGTCTCACGGCACTCGCCGCGGCGTTCGCCATCGCGGGCCTGGTGCTCACCGCGCGCGTCGTGCAGGTGCAGATTTTCGACGGCGCCCACTA
The DNA here is from genome assembly GCA_040902535.1 of Dehalococcoidia bacterium. NCBI lineage: Bacteria > Bacillati > Chloroflexota > Dehalococcoidia > Dehalococcoidia bacterium. The sequence goes on from JBBDXD010000019.1 coordinate 244,939, forward strand.
CAAAGCCGAAGCGCGCTCCGAGCATTTTGGACAGCAGGAAGTGCGGGCGCCGCGCGGCGCCATCCTCGACCGCAACGGGTATCCGCTTGCGACGACCGTCGACGCATATGACGTGTACATCAATCGCGCGGACTGGCGAGATGTCTCAGTCGCCCACGCAGCGGCATCGGTGATTGCGCCGCTGATCGGACGCACGGCGGCGGACCTGGTGACCGAGGCCCGCAAGGAGGACGAGGGAACATATCTTGCGCACCGCGGCCTCGACTTCGATGCCGGGCAGTCGTTGAAGGATGAAGAGGCGCCGGGGCTGCGCCTGGTGCTGTCAGCGAAGCGCTTCTATCCGGAGGGCGACCTGGCATCGACGCTGATTGGCTTCGTCGGGCGCGACCACACGGGTCTCACCGGCCTCGAAGCCGACCTCGATACGGAATTGGGTGGGACGCCGGGTACGATCTACTTCGAGCGGGACAGCATCGGCAACCGCATTGCGCTGGGGATCGAGCGCATCGGCAAGAAGCCGGAGGCGGGCGGCGACGTCACGCTGACAATCGACCGCTACATCCAGCGCATCGTGGAAGGCGAGTTGGACTCGCGCATCAAAGCGACAGGCGCGCTTGGCGGCACGATCATCGTGATGGAGCCTGCGACGGGCGCGCTGCTCGCCATGGCGAGCGAGCCGGGCTTCCGGCTCTCACAGCTCAATCTGAACGATCCGAACGAGGCGCTGTTTCGGAATCGCGCGGTCACGGACGTCTACGAACCCGGATCTGTCTTCAAAACGCTGACGGCGGCGATGGCGATCGACCAGGGGCTCGTCACGCCGGAGACGACGTATGACGATACGGGCGCGGCGTACATCGGCGTGTCTACGATTCGAAACTGGGATTACAGCGCGAACGGCATCACCACCGTGACGCAGGTGCTGCAGCGGAGCCTCAACACCGGCGCGGTATGGCTCGGCCAGCTCGTCGGGGCGGACCTCTTCTACAAGTACGTGCGTGACTTCGGCATGGGCGAGTCGACCGGCGTCGGCCTGGGCGGCGACCCGGAGGGGCTGGTGCGGACGAACGACGACCTTTACTGGTCGGAAGTCGACTTGGCCACGAACAGCTTCGGACAGGGGATCGCCGCATCGCCACTGCAGGTGATCACGGCGGTGTCGTCGCTGGTCAACGGCGGCGGGCTGATGCGCCCGTACGTCTTGCAAGAGATGGAGACGCCGCAGGGGCCCCGGCGCTTCGAGCCGGTCGTCGTCAGGCAGGTGGTCAAAGAGGAAACGGCTAACACGGTAGCCGATATGATGAACCAGGTGGTCGAGGGCGTGCCCGGTCACCTCGCGGCCGTGAAGGGCTACCACGTCGGTGGCAAGACCGGCACGACGACGGGTGCCACGCTCGCGGATGGCACGGTGCAGGACGGCAACATCGCGTCGTTCATCGGCTTCGCACCGGCCGAAGACCCGCAGATCATCGTGCTGGTGAAACTCGATTTCAAGGAAGACAAGCTTGGAGGCACGGTCTCCGCGCCGGTGTTCTCCGCGCTCGCACCCAGCATCCTCGCCTACCTCGGCGTGCGGCCCGAGGGGCCGCAACTGGTGACAACAGGCCGCTGATCCGGCGAGGACGGCGCCCGAGGCAGGCAGGCTCCGCCCATGATTAGTGCTAAGGAACTGGCCACCGCTCTCCGCCCGGCATTGCTGCAGGCGCCATCCGTCGGGCCGATGAAGTTTCGGCAGGCGGTGGTGGACTCTCGCAAAGCCGGCAAGAACGACATCTTCGTCGCGCTTCCTGGCGAGCACGCCGACGGTCATGACTTCGTGGCGCACGCAGCGCAGCGCGGCGCGTCAGCGGCGATCGTCGCGCGTGCCGTTGATGCTGACCTCGCGCAGTACGTCGTCGAAGATCCGCTCAAGGCACTGCAGAGCCTGGCATGGGTGCGCCGCCAGGCTCGTTCGAACGTGAAGGTCGTCGCCGTCACCGGCAGCGTCGGCAAGACAACGACCAAGGAACTGACAGCCGCCGTGCTCGCGACGCGCTATCCGCTGCTCAAGAACGAAGGCAACCTCAACAGCGAGATCGGCCTGCCGCTCGTCTTGCTCGAACTGACCCGAAGGCACCGCCGCGCCGTGCTCGAAATGGGAATGTGGGCGCCGGGCGAGATCGCGCTGCTCTGCAAGATCGCCATGCCGGATGTCGGCATCGTGACGAACGTCGGGCCGGCGCACATGGAACGCCTCGGTACGATCGAGGCGATCACGGCTGCGAAGACGGAACTCGTCGAGTCGTTAGACGAGGACGGCACCGCGATTCTCAACATCGATGATCCGCGCGTCGCCGGCATGGCTGGCCGGACGACCGCGAACGTCATGACCTACGGGCTTGCGTCGGAAGCCGACGTGCGCGCGGAGGACATCGAGAGTCACGGGCTCGCGGGCGTGCAGTTCACGCTGGTGCACGGCGATGAGCGCGCGACCGTGTACTCGCGCCTGCCGGGCGTGCAGCTCGTCCACAACGCGCTCGCCGCCGCCGCCGCGGCCATCATCGATGGCATCGACGTGACCGACGTCGCCGCGGCGCTATCCGAGGCGCAGATCCCGGTGCGCTTGGCGCAGCGACCCGGCCCGAAGGGTTCAACGATCATCGACGACACCTACAACGCGAGCCCAGCGTCGATGCGGGCAGCGCTTGACCTGCTGGGCGAACTGCCGGGGCGCAAGTTCGCCGTCCTCGGCGACATGCGCGAACTCGGCGACGCTTCGATGGACGGCCATCGGGAGGTGGGACGGCGCGCGGCTGAGGTCGCGGATGTGATTTTCGCCGTGGGGGAGTTGGGCCGCTGGATCGGCGACGCCGCCATCGAAGCGGGGCACGCGGACGTGCGGATCAGCATCGACAAGCACGGCATCGCGGGCGAGTTGCTGCGGCAGGTCGCGGCGGGCGACGTGGTGCTGCTCAAGGGATCGCGCGCGCTCGCGCTCGAGACGCTCGTCGACGAACTGCAGGCGGACGCATGACCACCGCCTTGTTTGCCGGTTGCATCGCGGCGGCCATCGCCGTCCTGGCCGGCAAGCCGTTGATCGCGTTCCTGCGCGAGAAGAAGCTCGGCAAGGCGATCAGCGCCGATGGACCAGAGTCGCACATGGTCAAGGCCGGCACGCCGACGTTCGGCGGGCTGCTGATCTTCGGCGTATCGCTGCCGGTGGCGCTGATTGCGGTGGTCCCGCAAGACGCGGACATGCTCCTGCCGATTGCGGTCGCGGGCATGCTCGCGCTCGTCGGCTTTTACGATGATCTGGGCACGCTGATCGACCGCGGGCAGCGCGAGGCTCATGACCGCACGACGATGGTCTTGAAACTGGTCGCGTTCGCGGTCATTGGCGTCGGTGCTTCCCTTCTGCTTTATGAGGGTATCGACGCGCCGCGGTTGTTGGTGCCGCACTACGGACACTACGACATCGGCCCGATCTACGTGCTGATCGCGATCGGCGTCTTCGTGTCGACGACGTCGGCGGTCGGCGTCAGCGACGGCCTCGACATGTTGTGCGGAAGCACGTCGGCGGTGGCAATCGGGGCGTTCGGCGTCATCGCGTTGATGCAGGAACAGGACGCGCTCGCGACGTTTTGCTTTGCGCTCGTCGGCGCGCTGCTCGGCTTCCTGTGGTGGAACGCGTACCCCGCGCGGATCTTCATGGGCGACAGCGGATCGTTGCCGCTCGGCGGCACGCTCGCCATCGTCGCGTTGATGACGGGTTGGTGGCTCTTGGTACCGCTGATCGGCGTCATCTTCGTCGTGGTGATCGCGTCGAACGTCATCCAGATCGGCTACTTCCGTATGACGGGCGGCAAGCGCGTCTTTCGCATGGCGCCGATCCATCACCACTTCGAGAAGCTGGGGGTCCCCGAGGTCCAGATCACCGTGGCGTTCCTCGTCATCACGATCCTGGGCGCCCTGGCGGGGATCGCGCTGGTGGCGTTGGACTGAATTGAAAGGCGGCGATGCTTGACAGCGGATTTGCTAACGTGCTATGACAGGTAAACGAGACTTCCTGGTGGGGAAACGGGTGACCGTTATTGGTCTCGGCATCGAAGGCGTGGATGTGGCCAGGTTCGCGGCCACGCATGGCGCGGCAAGCGTCACGGTCATCGACGCCAAGCTCCCGGAAGCCCTCACCGACCGGCTGGAACAGCTTCGGGAGCTTCCCATCCGCTACGAACTCGGACCCTCCGGCAACGCAGATCCCGCAGACAGCGATGTCGTCTTCGCCTCTCAGGGCGTGCCGATGAGCCACCCGACGGTCGTGGCGGTGCAGGAACGCGGCATCCGCCTCAGTTCGATGACGCGCGAGTTCATGGAGCACTGCCCGGGACCGACGATCGGCATTACGGGCAGCAGCGGCAAGACAACAACGGCCAGCCTCGTCGCCCACATGCTGGCGACCGCCGGACGCCCGTACCGGGTGGGGGGCAACATCGGCACGGGCTTGCTCGGCATTCTCGACGGTCTCAACGAACACACGTGGACCGTTATGGAAATGAGCCACACGCAACTGGCAATGACGGACCGCAGCCCGCACATCGCTTCGATATTGAATGTCACGCCGAACCACCTCGATCAGTTCAGATGGGATGATTATGTCGCGCTCAAACAGAAGATCGTCCGCTTCCAGTCGCCGGATGATCACGTCGTATTGAACCTCGACGACGCGATCGCGGCCGCGTCTGCTGAACTGACGCCCGCGCGCCTCTCCCATTTCACCGTCTCAGACGACGTGCCCGGCGACGGCGCCTTCGTACGCGACGGCGCGATCTTCGTGCGTGGCGAGAGCATCGAGGAGATGGTGCTGCCGACGAGCGAGATCCCTCTCCGCGGCCAACACAACGTGGCGAACGCGGTTGCGGCGACGGCGATCGCCCGGGCGGCGGGCATCGGCGGCGAGACGATCGCCGCCGCGATCCGCTCATTTGCGCCGATTCCGCACCGGCTCGAGACCGTCGGCGAGGTCGACGGCGTGCGTTACGTCAACGACAGCATCGCCACCACACCCGAGCGCACGCTCGCGGGCATCCGTTCGTTCAGCGAGCCGCTCGTGCTTCTGCTCGGCGGCCGCGACAAGGACTTGCCGAAGGACGAACTGGCGCGCGAAGCGATGAAGCGCTGCCACGCCATCGTGTTCTTCGGACAGGACGGCCAGCGGCTGCACGACGCGTTCGCGGCGGAGGCCGACGACCCGGAGAACAACGCCGTCATGTTCCAGGTCACGACGCTCGCCGAAGCAATGAAGGTCGCGCGCGCGCAGGCAGAACCCGGCGAGGTCGTCCTGCTCTCACCGGCCTGCACCAGTTTCGACGCGTATCGCAATTTCGAGGAGCGCGGAGATCAGTTCCGCCGCTTCGTGCAACAGATCGGTGCGGAGGCGCGGTAATGGCCGTCACGGCGCATCCCGCTCGCATGAAGGTCGGCACACCCGACTACCTGATCATGTTCACCGTCGGCGCTCTCGTCGTGCTCGGCGTGCTGGTCGTCTACAGCTCGAGCTTCGCGCTCGGGCTGCTCGAATTCGGCGATGCCAACTATTTCGTCTATCGACAGGTGTTCTTCGGCATGATCGGCGCGGTGGCGATGGTCGTGCTGATGAAGATGGACTATCGCCAACTGCGCGTCATCAGCCCCTTGTTGATGCTCGGCGCCGTGCTGATGCTCGTGGCGGTGCTGGTGCCGGGCGTCGGCGTCGACCGTAACGGAGCGCAGCGCTGGATCGCCGTGGGCGGGCCGATCCCGCCGATCCAGCCGAGCGAGTTCGCCAAACTCGCGCTGATCATTTACGTCGCCGCATGGCTGGCGGGCCGTGGCGAGCACGTGAAGGCGTTCTGGACGGGGTTCTTTCCGTTCGTGCTGCTCGTCGGCCTCGTCGCGGGATTGATCATGCTGCAGCCGGACCTCGGCACGACGATCGTGATCGTGGCGACGACGCTCACGCTGGTGTTCGTGGCCGGCGCGTCGCTGACGCACATCGCCGCGTTCACATGCATCTCCGGCGTCGTTGCGTCGTTGCTGATCCTGAGCGGCGATTACCGCACCGACCGCATCTTCGCGTTCATCAGGGCCGAAGACGACCCGACCGGACGCGGCTTCCACACACTGCAAATGCTGATCGCGCTCGGCAGCGGCGGCTGGCACGGGCTTGGTCTGGGCGCGAGCCGCCAGAAGTTCTTCTACGTGCCCGGCGCCCACACGGATGGCATCTTCGCCATCATCGGCGAGGAACTCGGATTCATCGGCTGCTTCGTCGTGATCGCGCTGTTCGCGCTGCTCATCGCGCGCGGCTTCCGCGTGATCCTCCGAGCGCGCGACGACTTCGGGTCGTTGCTCGCGGTCGGGGTCGTATCGTGGGTCGCTTACCAGGCAATCATCAACGTCGGCGGTATCACCCGGATGATGCCGCTGACCGGGATCCCGCTGCCGTTCCTGAGCTACGGCGGCTCGGCGCTCATGGCCATGCTCGCCGCCATAGGCATTCTGCTCAGCATTTCCCGGTACGGCGTCGACGCGCGCACGCTCGCCAAGAAGCCGAAGCCCGTCGACGACTCCGACAAGATCGTCCGTCCGACACGCCGCACGACGAGAGACGTGCGCAAGGGCGGCTGGCCGCAGCGGAAGGGAGCGCGGTGAGAGTGGTGCTCGCAGGAGGCGGCACTGGCGGACACGTGTACCCGAGCCTGGCGGTCGCACGTGCCCTCGAGGCGGAGATGCGCGGACGCGCCGAGGCCCTCGACATGCTGTACATCGGCGTGAAGGGCCGTGTGGATGCGCAGATCGTGCCGCGCGAAGGCATCGCGTTTCGCGCCATATCGGCGGGTCAACTGCGGGTTGCATCGCCGATCACGTTCGCGCGCAACATCGTGAAGCTCGCGCTCGGCATCGTGCAGTCGTTGTGGGCGCTGGGACGCTATCGGCCGGACGTCGTGTTCGCAACAGGCGGCTACGCTAGCGTGCCGGTCAGCGTCGCGGCGCGCGTGCTGCGCAAGCCGCTCGTCGTATATCTGCCCGATGTCACGCCCGGTTGGGCGGTGCGCCTGCTCTCCCGGCTCGCGACGCGCATGACGACGACATCGGAGCGCGCGCTCGACTACCTACCGGCGCACAAAACGACGGTCGTCGGCTACCCGGTGCGCGGTGACTTCTGGTCGCTGGACCGCAACGCCGCGCGTGACCGCGGGGGCCTGCCGCGCGACGCGAAGGTGGTGCTCGTCACCGGCGCGAGCCTCGGTGCGCACGCGATCAACAGGGCGATCGTTGCCGCCCTTCCTGATCTGCTCGCGCGCGCACACGTCATGCACCTCACAGGCGCCGACGACGAAGCGTGGGCCATCGCACAGCGCGAACAGCTCGATGCGAACCTGCGCGAGCGCTACCACGTACGCGGCTACACCGACGACATGCCCGCCGCGATGATAGCGGCGGACCTCGTCGTGAGCCGTTCGGGCGCATCGACGCTCGGCGAGCTGCCGGCGGCGGGCGCAGCGGCGATCCTGGTGCCCGGCGAGTACGAGGGCTGGTCGCAGGCGCCGAACGCGGAGTACCTGCAGGCGCAGGGCGGCGCGGTCATGCTGCGTAACGCTGAGATCGAGCGCCTCGGCGAAGTCGTCATCGAACTGCTCGAAGACGATGCACGTCGCGAGCGCATGGCCGCGGCGATGCGGACGTTGGCGCGACCGGACGCCGCACGCGACCTGGCGCGCACGCTGATCGAGGTGGCGGCATGAGCGAACGGGCGCCCAACGTCCCCGACCGAGTGCACCTTGTCGGTATTGGCGGCGCGCACATGTCGGCGATCGCGAAGATCCTGCACGCTTGGGGCCACACCGTGCGCGGCTCCGACCAGCGAGCAAGCGATGCAACGAAGAAGCTCGAAGCGTTAGGCATCACGGTCTACATCGGGCATGCAGCCGAGCACGTGGGAGACGCGGAGCTTGTCGTGTTCACGTCTGCCGCACACGAGGACAACGCCGAGATCGCCGAAGCGCGGCGGCGGGGCATCGCGACGATCAAGCGCGCGGAGATGGTGGCAATGCTGATGGAGGGGCGCTACAGCATCGCCGTCGCGGGCACGCATGGCAAAACGACGACCAGTGGCCTGATCGCGCACATGCTCGTCGAAGCGAAGCTGGATCCGACGTACCTGATCGGCGGCGACGTGCGGAGCCTCGGCACGAACGCCGCGCCCGGTGAGGGCAAGTACATCGTCGTCGAAGCGGACGAATACGACCGCGCGTTCCTCAGCTATACGCCGGACGTGGCTGTCGTGACCAATATCGATCCGGACCATCTCGATATCTATGCCGACATCGACGACCTGGTGGGTGCGTTCCGGCAGTTCATGGCGAGCGTTCCCGCGTCGGGTCATGTAATCGCATCTGCGGACAGCGAGCGGGTGCGCGAGGCGGTCGCTGCGGGCGGCATAGCTGCGAACGACAAGCAGACGTATGCGCTGGAGCAACCGGCGACGTGGACGGTGCACGAAATCTCGCACGACGAACGCGGCCAGACCTTCAGCGTGGACAATCGGGGCGCCGCGTTTGGCGAATTCCGCATTGGGCTTCCGGGGCGCCACAACGTCAGCAACGCGCTCGCTGGCATCGCCGCCGGCAACACGATCGGCATCGACACGGCGGTGATGAAGTCAGCGCTCGCGTCGTACCGCGGCGCGCAGCGGCGCTTCGAGTACGTCGGCGAGGCGGCGGGCGTGACGGTGATGGACGACTACGCGCATCACCCCACGGAGGTGCGCGCCGGCATGGTGCAGCCGGCGCGGGAGCGGTTCGGCGACCGGCGGCTTGTAGTGCTGTTCCAGCCGCACACCTATTCGCGCACGGCATACCTGCTCGACGAATGGAAGACTGCATTCCAGGGCATCGACGTGCTGTACATCGGGCCGACGTACGCGGCGCGCGAAGAACCGGAGCGCGGCATGTCCGGCGAAGGCCTGGCACGCGCGATCGTCGCGCCCCCGGCGACGTACGTCGCGACCTTCGACGAGGCGACCGAGCGCGTCGCATCGGACCTGCGGCCGGGTGATGTGTTCTTCACCGTGGGGGCGGGAGACGTGAACAGCGTCGGTCCGCGAGTGCTGGAGAAGCTGAGGGAGCGTGCGTAGATGCACGCAATGACGCGCAGGGAGGCGCGCCCGGGCGAGATGTACGAAGAACTGGCCGATCGCCTGCAGCCGATAGCGCCCGTGAGGAGGGAAGAGCCCCTCGCGCGCCACACCACGTTCGGCATCGGCGGGCCGGCCGACGTGTTCGTGAGCGTGCGCAACGCCGGCGAACTCGCACTGGCCGTCGTTGAAACGCGACGCGCCGGCGCGCCGTACTTCATCCTCGGTTCCGGCAGCAACATTCTCGTCGGCGACCTCGGCATTCGCGGCGTCGTCATCGACAACCAGGCGAAGCACGTCACGGCCCCGCATGAAGTGGACGGCGAGTGGACGGTCCGTGCGGAGTCCGGCACGTCGTTCGCCGCGCTCGCGCGGAACCTCGCACGCCAGGGATTCGGCGGCATCGAGTGGGCATGCGGCATACCGGGCACGCTCGGCGGCGCCGTGGTCTACAACGCGGGCGCATACGACGGCTCCATCGCCGATGTGCTGCGGTTCGTATCGATGCTCACGGCCGACGAGCAGACAAAAGAGGTGCAGGCGCCGGACCTGAAGCTGACGTACCGCAACAGCGTCTTCACGCGCGGCGAGTGCGAAGGGTGCGTCGTGCTTGCGACGCAGCTTGTCGTCACGCGCGGCGACGCCACCGCGCTCGTGCGCCGGATCGCCGAGATCGATGCGCAACGGTTGGCGGCGCAGCCGCGCGGGCGCAACAGCGGCAGCACCTTCAAGAATCCGGATGGACGCCACGCCTGGGAGTTGGTCGACGCCGTCGGGCTGCGCGGGCACCGTATCGGCGACGCGATGTTTTCGAACAAGCACGCCAACTTCATCGAAAACCTGGGTGCGGCCAGCGCGGCCGACGTGACGGCGCTGATCCGCGAGGCGCAGCGACGGGTGAACGAGCATCATGGCATTGGGCTGGTCACCGAGGTCGAGTTCGTGGGCGAGGGTTTCGCATGACGAAGATGCAGCTCGGCGTCATCTTCGGGGGACGCTCGGTGGAGCACGAAGTCTCGGTCGTCTCGGCGATCGAGATGATCAAGGCCGCCGACTCTGACCGCTTCGACGTCGTGCCGTTCGGCGTCACGCGCGACGGCCGCTGGCTGACGCCGGAAGAGACGCACCTTCAGCTTGGCCGCGACGACCCGCCATTCCAGAAGCGGCTCGAGGGGGAGGTGCCGCGTCTGCTCGAACGCCACGAGATCTTTGACCAACTCAGCTCCGTCGACGTGCTCTTTCCGCTCGTGCACGGCATCAACGGTGAAGACGGCACGCTCCAGGGCATGCTCGAGATGTTCGCGCTCCCGTACGCCGGTTGCGGCGTCGCGGCGAGCGCCATCGGCATGGACAAGGGGTTGCAAAAGCACCTGCTCGTCGAAGCCGGTATCGACGTCGCGCCCTATATCGAGCTGCGCGAGTCGCACTGGACAGGCGACGCGAGGAGCGCCGCGTTGCAGATTGAGCAGGCCGTCGGCTACCCGGCGTTCATCAAGCCCTCGAACGGCGGCAGCAGCGTCGGCGTGAGCAAGGCGCATTCGCGCGAAGATCTGGAAGGCGCCATGAAGGCGGCCTTCGCGATCGATGGCAAGGTCCTTGTCGAGACAGCGATCCGCGGGCGCGAGATTGAATGCGGCGTCATCGGCGGCCAGCCGGCATCGGCATCGCCGGTCGGCGAGGTGATGCCGGCCGGTGAGTTCTATGACTACGCCGCGAAGTACCTCGAGGACAGCGCACGGCTGGTGGCGCCTGCGGAACTGGATGACGAGACGGTCGAGTCTGTCCAGGAAACGGCCGTCGAAGTGTTCGACGTGATTCAGGGCGGTGCCGGATTCGCGCGCGTTGACTTCTTTTTGGAGCGAGACGGACACCTGGTGTTCAACGAAATAAACACGATCCCGGGCTTCACGCCGATCAGCATGTTTCCGCGACTGTGGCAGCTCACCGGCCTCACATACCGCGAGTTGATCAGCAAACTCGTCGACCTGGCGCTCGGGCGGTTTCGAGAGAGGGAGGCGCGCAATGCCTAACCCTCGCACTCCCAGGCGGTGGCCGTACAAGGCGGCGAAGCCCGGCCGCCCGAACCGCGTCGTGAAGACGAAAGAGCCGGAGCGCGGTGTGCATCGTCGCGAGAAGCCGGAGCCTGTGTGGCGGATCACGCCGCTGCAGGCACGCATCGCCTTCTTCGGCGCCACGCTCACGCTGGTCGCGTCCGCGGCATGGTGGGCGTACCGGTCGCCGTACCTGACAGTCAGCAACGTGCAGGTCGCCGGCGCGGCGGAAGTGCCCGCCGACGACATTCTCGACGCTGCGGAGATAAGGGGCGACAGCATCTTCACGCTCGACCTGGCCGCCGCCGAGGAGCGCATCGAAGAGATCCCGAAGGTCTACGAGGCGACGATCGAAAAGCACGGGTGGACGAGCGTCACGATCACCGTCGAAGAACGGACGCCATGGGGCAGCTGGCAGATCAATGGTGTGAACGTGCCGATCGACATCGACGGCTACGTGCTAGACGGTCCGGCGGCCGCCGAAGGCTCGCCCGTGATCCTCGAAGTGGATGCTCGGCGCGTGCTCAACAAGGGCGATCGCATCGATCGCGGCGCGATCCAGCTCGCGGCGCGGATCGTGGACGAGGCCGAGACGGCGTTCGGGCGCCGGGTGCTCGTACTCGCGTATCGCCAGGAGTCGGGGCTGACGGTGGCGCTTTCATCGACGGACATCAACGGAAAGCCAGTCTGGGTGACGTTCGGCGATTCACGTGATTACGACTACAAGATCGCCTCGCTCTACGTGCTGCTGGAGCAGGCGAAGGAGAGGGACCTGGCGCTCAACGCGGTCGACCTTCGATTCGGCGATCGCCTGAGCTTCAACTAGGAGGGCCGTCATGAGCCGTGTTGGGACGTTTGCGTCGATCGACATCGGGACGACGAAGATTTGCACCGTCGTCGGCGAGGTCTCGCATGACGACGAGATGCGCATCCTGGGGGTGGGCGTAGCGCCATCGGACGGGCTGTCGCGGGGCATGGTGGAGAACATCCGCGATGCCACGGAGTCGATCCGCGCATCAGTGGACAAAGCGGAGCGGTCGAGCGGCACGCGCATCCTTTCCGCGCACGTCGGCGTTGCCGGATCGCATATCAGCTGCCTGAACAACCGCGGCATCATCGCCATCCCCGACCGGACGCGGCCGATCATGCCGGACGACGTCGCGCGGGTGCTCGATGGTGCCCGCGTCGTCAGCATCCCGACGAACCGCGAGATCGTCCACGTTATTCCGCGCTACTACGTCGTCGACGGCCAGGACAACGTCTCGGACCCGGTGGGCATGTACGGCACGCGGCTGGACGTCGAGACGCACATCGTCACGGGCATCGACAGCGCGATCCAGAACCTGACGAAGTGCGTCGAGAACTGCGGCGTGCAGGTCGATGGCCTGATCCTCGAGCCGCTCGCCGCCGCCGAAGCGGTGCTCGACCAGGAAGAGAAGGAGCAGGGCGTCGTGCTGGCGGACATAGGAGGCGGCACGACGGCGATCGCGCTCTTCATCGAAGGCAGCGTGTATCACACAGCCGTGCTGCCCGTCGGCGGCAACCACGTGACACGCGACATCGTGGTGGGGTTGCGGGCGCCGTACCAGGCGGCGGAGGAGGCCAAGAAGAACTTCGGCCACGCGATCCCGAGCATGGTGGACGCACACGAGACGTTCGTCATGGAGGCCTTTGGCTCAGAGGGCGAGAAGACGGAACTGCGGCGCCGGCTCTGCGAGATCGTGCAGGCGCGCTGCGAAGAGATCCTGGAGATGGTCACCGCGGAGGTAAAGCGCGCCGTCCACGATGACATCGTCTCGGCCGGGATCGTCTTGACCGGCGGGACGGCGAAGCTCTCCGGCATCGACCTGCTGGCCGAGCAGGTGACCGGCTGGCCCGCGCGCACAGGCATGCCGCGCAACCTGCACGGACTGACGGACGTGCTCACCGACCCGGGCTACGCGACGAGCGTCGGTCTGCTGCAGTGGGCCGTGAACGAGGCGGAGGCGAGTTCGTGGCACAGGGCGCCGCGGGCATCGCTCGACATCAACAGCATCTGGCGGCGCGTCGGGAATTGGGCGCGCGTGTTGCTACCGGAGTAGGGCGCCACGCGCGCCAGAGGAGGTGGAGCAAGGAGGGTGAATGCCGCAAGACCGCCAATCGGTGATGTTCGAGGATGAGCTCGCAGCGATGAAACAGGAAGAAGCGATCAGGGAGGCGACCATGACAAGGACGTATTCGGACGGGCTGCCGCCAATCAAGGTCATTGGCGTGGGTGGTGGGGGCTGCAATGCCGTCAACCGCATGATCGCCGAACAGATCGCGGGCGTGCAGTTTGTCGCCGTCAATACCGATGGCCAGGCGCTGCAACAGTCGCCGGCGGAGATCAAGATCCGCATCGGCGACAAGCTGACGAAGGGGCTGGGCGTCGGCGGCGACCCGGCACGCGGCCTGCGGGCGGCCGAAGAGAGCCGCGACGAACTGTTGGAAGCCCTCCGCGGCTGCGAGATGGTGTTCGTGACGGCCGGCATGGGCGGCGGCACCGGCACCGGAGCATCGCCGATCGTGGCGGAGGTCGCGAAGGAGGCCGGCGCCCTGACGATCGGCGTCGTGACGAAGCCGTTCGGGTTTGAGGGCACAAAGCGGCGTGGCAATGCCGAAGAGGGCATCCAGCGGCTGCAGGACAAGGTTGACACGCTGATCGTCATTCCGAACGACCGGCTCCTGCAGACCTGCGACGAGAAGGCGACCGTCGAAGAAGCCTTCCGTTCCGCCGACGACGTCCTGCTGCAGGGGATCCAGGGGATCTCCGAGATCATCACCCTGCCGGGCGAGATCAACCTCGACTTCGCCGACGTGCGCAAGATCATGTCGGAGGCGGGGCCGGCGCTCATGGCGATCGGCCGCGCTTCGGGCGCAAACCGCGCGGAAGACGCCGCGCGGGCGGCCATCGCGAGCCCGCTGCTGGACGTACAGATCAACGGCGCGCGCGGCGTGCTGTTCAACGTCACGGGCGGCAAGAACCTGGGATTGCAGGAACTCAACGCAGCAGCGCAGATCATCGCCGACGTGGTCGACCCGGATGCGGAGATCATCTTCGGTACCGCGATCGACCCGCGCCTGGGCGACGAAGTGAAGATCACCGTCATCGCGACGGGGTTCGCGCGCCCTGTCGCCGTGCACCCGATACCGGAGCAGTACCGCAAGTACACGCCGGACGACGATGCGCCGCCGGCCGCGCCTGAGCCATACGAGGAGCCGCAAGCGCTCCACGCCGAGGCGGCGCCGGACCCGCGCGACACAGAGCTTCCGACGTTCCTGCGCCGCACGGTGGTGGCGCGCTGAGGGACGCCTGGGCAATCCGGGAAAGGAGGTGACTGTCTAGCCAAGTCATCCCGGAGTCGAGGTGCTCCGGGGATCTTTCCCCCACCAGGGAAAGGCAGAGGCCGTGAGCGGCGTATTGGGAGATGACGCTGCTCACGGCCGACCCTTTTTTCCGGATTGCGCGGTTCGGCGCGCCGTCCGGGCTTCGGATCGGCAGTATAGGGGATGGCGGTTGGGAAATCGGAGGTCGGATGTCGGATGTCAGCATGCCAGGGGCTCGGAGACGGGTTGTTACCATCGCGACGTATGGCGATTGATATAAGCGTCCGGGAATTCATTGAGCATCAGCGCGTCGCCCGGCTCGCGACGGTCGACGAGCACGGAAGGCCGCACGTCGTGCCGATCTGCTTCGCGCTCGCCGGCGAGGTCCTGTACTCAGCCATCGACGAGAAGCCCAAGAGCGGCGACTACCGGCGCCTGCGACGTCTGCGAAACATCGAAGCGAACCCAAACGTCCAGGTGCTGTTCGACGTTTACGACGACGCCGACTGGTCGCGTCTTCGTTATGTGCAGCTCCGCGGACGCGCACGCATCATCGACGCGGGCGACGAGCACGCCGCCGCGATCGCCCTGCTGCGCCAGCGCTACGCCCAGTACACGACGATGGCGCTCGAATCGCGGCCCGTGATCGCCATCGACATGGAGCGCGTGGTGGAGTGGCGAGCGGCCCCCACTTACGACTGAAAACTGACAACTGACGACTGCAAAAAAAGTAGCCCGACCCGGTGGAGCGACATGGGCAGATGCCGCAGAACCGGGAGCGTAGGCTACTTCGCGGACTATCCTACACCAGCGCTCGCGATTTTTCCATAACTGGGCCAATTCCTGGTTTATGATCTGCCGACCTCAGATATGACCCGCACCGGGTGACGATTTACCCTTACAATCGGGCATCTGGCACAAGATATAGCCTGTGAAGCCGGTCCGGCCCGTTGACAGGCACAACATGTGGTGGTACTCTCGCGCTTGCCGTCAATGATCTACTGATCAACACGCTTTAACAATTGACGGCGGGAGCAGAGATGCGCTGCCCGCACTGCGAATGGCTTGACTCCAAGGTCGTCGACTCACGTGAGGTCGATGATGGCGTGCGGCGCCGTCGCGAATGCCTGAACCCGGACTGCGGTGGCCGGTTCACTACCTACGAGCGCGTCCAGGCCGTGGCGCTGTACGTCATCAAGAAGGATGGACGGCGCGAGGAGTTCTCGCGCGAGAAGCTGCTCACGGGCCTGCACAAGGCCTGCGAGAAACGCCCGCTCGAAATCGGCGCCATCGAAAGCCTGGCAGGCGACATCGAATCGACGCTCTACCAGGCGAATACGCCGGAGATCCCGTCAGCATTCATCGGCGAGCTGGTCATGGACCGCCTCAGCCACTTGGATCCCATCGCCTACGTCCGGTTCGCGAGTGTCTACAGGCAGTTCGCGGACCTCGACGCCCTGAAGGACGAACTCGAAGCGCTGGCATCCGGCAGCAGGCCCGCGGGCGCACAACTGCCGCTCATGCAGGAGCCCGAGTTCGCTCCACCCTCTCTTCGGCTGCGACCGGCCGCACCGAATAATCGAACCCGTACCCGCCGCCCGGTGCGGCCGGTGCAGACTCCCACGCCCATGCCGGGCAAGGAGTCGGCATCCGAGGTTCAGCCGAAGAGACGGCGCAGGGCGCGCTGAACAGCACACGGCACAGGCAAGGAGAGCATCTGGCGTGCGCGTAGAAGGCAAGCTGTTGAATCACGAAGGCGAGTTCATCGCGAGCGGACCGTGCGAGGTCGATCGCGACCGCAATGAAGTGACAATGTGGCCATCGTGGGAGATGCACATGCTGGAGCGCGAGCGCGGCGCGCTGACGCTGGAACTCGACGATGGCACGACGCTCGACATCAGCGACCGGCACCTGACGTTCAAGCTGCGCGGGCCTTCCGAGCAGCGCGTGTCGGTATACCGGCTGCGTATCGTGGAGCGTGTGCCGGAGCACCTCACGACGGGTTACGTCGCACCCGCGCAGGCGCCGGCGCCCGCAGCGGCCGAAGATCCGGCGTCACCAGAGATGGCGAGCGGCGATGCCGCGCGCATCGAACAGCGCTGAGCGGACGAGGACAAGGATGTCGAACGTCGAAGCATTCATGGAAGAAGTCGTAGGCGATATGCGCAAGCGGCTGGCGCTGCTCGACGATGACGGCGACCGCCGCTCGATCGAAGACGGCATCGCGCTGCTCACGGACTACCGGCTGAGCAACATGGACGAGACGGTCTTCGAACGGCTGCTCGTCACGCTGCGCGCCGGGCGCTCGCCCGTCGGGCTGTCGGTGCTGAAGCCCGAAGCGATCGGCGCCGAGCTCGCGCGCCGGTGGCAAGCATTCACGCAAGGAGGCGCGATCGCAGCGCACGGGTAGTTGTCGGGGACGGCGCTGTCCGGATCACCGGCCAGCGTCCGACGTTTCCCACCAGCGATCCCGTCAGGCGCTTCGAGAGGTGGCATGAAAACGGTTGCAGTGAGCAGGGCACTCAATCAGGCTATCGCTGCCCTGGGCATGGCGGCAGCGGAGTTCTTGCAGCAGGTGCATGAAGGCGCCGTGCCCGACGTGCGCACCGCCGCGGATGAACACCTGCACGCCGTGCGCGAGTTTGCGCGCTGCACCGGCGTCGACCTCAGCGAGGTTCCGTCGTGGAACGAGAACATCACGAATTGGCGAGCCGTGGCCAGGCTCGCTTCGTCGGTCCCCGCGCGCATCGAACGGTGAAGGCAGGCTAAGCGAAAGGAATCCCGCAGTCATGGTGCTCCAGGCCGAACCAGACGTCCGCAAGAATCTCGCCAGCACATTGTTCACGGTCGAGCGCTACTTCACGCGTGCGGACAGTCACCCCTTCGATGAACTCGAGTGGGAGTACCGGACGGCGGCGATTGCCGACGAGTCCGGCAACGCTTTCTTCGAACAGAAGGACGTCGAGATCCCGGCGTCCTGGTCGCAGACGGCGACCAACGTCGTCGTGTCGAAGTACTTTCGCGGGCCGCTAGGCACCGACCGTCGCGAGAAGAGCGTGAAGCAGATGATCGGCCGCGTCGCGGATACGATCGCCGGCTGGGGACGCAGCGACGGGTACTTCCTGAGCGACGACGAGGCAGAGACGTTTCGCATCGAGCTGACGCATCTGCTCGTGAACCAGAAGGTGGCCTTCAACAGCCCGGTCTGGTTCAACGTTGGCGTCGAAGAGAAGCCGCAGTGCTCGGCCTGCTTCATCCTCTCGGTCGACGACACGATGGAGTCCATCCTGGACTGGTGCAAGACCGAGGGCATGATCTTCAAGGGCGGCTCCGGCTCCGGCATCAACTTGTCGGCGATTCGCTCGAGCCGGGAGCAGCTATCGGCGGGCGGCCAGGCGAGCGGTCCCATCTCGTTCATGCGCGGCGCCGACAGCATCGCCGGTTCGATCAAGTCCGGGGGGAAGACGCGCCGGGCCGCCAAGATGGTCGTCCTGAACGCCGACCACCCGGACATCGAGGAATTTGTCGAGTGCAAGGCGAACGAAGAACGGAAGGCTTACGCCCTGGGCGAGGCCGGCTGGGACATGTCCCTCAATGGCGACGCCTGGTCTTCGATCCAGTTCCAGAACGCGAACAATTCGATCCGCGTCACCGACGACTTCATGGCCGCGGCCATCGAGGGGCGCGACTGGTCGCTGAAGTCTGTCGTCGGCGGCGAGACGACCGCCACGGTCAACGCCCGCGACCTGCTGCACAAGATCGCGGCGGCGGCCTGGGCGTGCGGCGACCCCGGCATGCAGTACGACACGGTCATCAACGACTGGCATACGTGCGCGAATACCTCCCGCATCAACGCCAGCAACCCCTGCTCGGAGTACATGCACGTCGATAACTCCGCCTGCAACCTCGCTTCGTTGAACCTGATGAAGTTCATCGATGAGGAAGGGACGTTCGACACCGAGGCGTTCCGGCGGGCGGTGACGGTGACGATCTGGGCGCAGGAGATCATCGTCGGCAACTCGAGTTATCCGACGGAGAAGATCCGCAAGAACACCGAAGCGATGCGCCAGCTCGGTCTGGGTTACGCGAACCTCGGTGCGTTGCTTATGTCGCTCGGTCTTCCCTACGACTCCGACGCGGGCCGCGCATATGCCGCCGCGATCACCGCGCTGATGACCGGACACGCGTACGCGACGTCCGCATCGATCGCGCAGCGCGTCGGTCCGTTCAGCGCATATCATGAGAACAGGACTGCAATGTTGCGCGTGATTGCAAAACATCGTGATGTTTCGCGTACAATAGAGAATGCGTACGCGCCAAAACATTTGAGTGATGCGGCGCAGAGAGCATGGGACGATGCACTACAGCTCGGCGAGACATTCGGTTACCGAAACGCACAGGCCACAGTGCTCGCGCCTACGGGGACGATCGCGTTCATGATGGACTGCGATACGACGGGCGTTGAGCCGGACATCGCGCTGGTGAAATACAAGAAGCTCGTCGGCGGGGGCATGATCAAGATCGTCAACCAGACGGTGCCCCGGGCGCTCAAGCGCCTCGGTTACGCCCCCGGGGAGATCGACGACATCGTCCGCTTCATCGACGCCAATGACACGATCGAAGGCGCCCCATTGCTGAGGGACGAGCACCTGCCCGTGTTCGACTGCGCCTTCAAGGCGGAGAACGGGGAGCGCACCATCGGCCATATGGGGCATATCAAGATGATGGGCGCGGCTCAGCCGTTCATTTCGGGCGCCATCTCCAAGACGGTGAACCTGCCGAACGAGGCCACCATCGAGGATGTGGCCGACACCTACCTCGAGGCATGGCGGCACGGGATCAAGGCGATCGCCATCTACCGGGACGGTTCCAAGCGCGTCCAACCGCTCTCGACATCGAAGGAAGCTCAAGAGGCGGACCAGGCCGCAGCCGAGGGCCGGCCGGTCCGCCGGCGCATGCAGGACACGCGCACCTCCGTCACGCACAAGTTCTGCATCGAAGGGCACGAGGGCTACATCACGGTCGGGCTCTACGAAGATGGCTCGCCCGGGGAGATCTTCCTCTCCATGGCGAAGCAGGGCTCGACGGTGAGCGGCCTGACGGAGGCCTTCGGCCGGGCGATTTCGTACGCGCTGCAATACGGCGTACCGATCGAGGATCTGGTGCGCAACTTCAGCCACATGCGCTTCGAACCGATGGGGCGCACCGAGAACCGTGACATTCCGATCGCGCAGTCGATCATCGACTACGTGTTTCGCTGGCTCGCGAGCCGCTACATGACGCCGCAGCAGGCGTATGAGATCGGCGTGATGACGCCGGAGATCAAGGCCGCGCTGGCGTCCGGCCAGTACCCGTTGCCGATGGTGGCGGGCTCAGCGCCGGAGGCGGCGTCGACGAACGTGGCGACGAACGTGGCGCCGAGCGATGGCGCCGCAGCAGACGTGCCGTTGGTATACCGCGCGCCGCGCGTCAACGGACACGCCGATGCACCCGCATGTGCAAACTGCGGGTGGATCATGATGAGGTCGGGGACGTGTTACCGCTGTGAGAACTGCGGTAGCACGAGTGGCTGCTCCTAACGGGTAGGGAGCAACGGTCAAGGAAGACAGGAGGCAGGGAAAGCATGGCTGTAACCAGGAAGAGGGCGCGGAAGGCGACCAAGAAGTCGCCAGCCAAGAAGGCCGCCCGCAAGTCCACAGCCCGCAAGTCGACCGCTCGCAAGAGCACGGCTCGCAAGACGACCGCACGCAAGAGCACGGCGAAGAAGGCGGCCCGCAAGAGCCCGGCACGCAAGACGACCGCGCGCAAGCGGACGGCAAAGCGCACGACGGCTCGCAAGACGACCGCACGCAAGCGACCGGCCAAGGCGGCGGCGGCGAAGAGCCGCACCCGCAAGACGGCCCGTAAGACCACGGCTCGCCGGCCGGCCGCAAAGAAGAAGTAGTAGGCAACGACGGGTGGCAGCAGTCCCCGGCTGCCACCCGCCGCACGCCTCGACCCCCGACAGGCGTGTACACGTGGTTCCGGGCCCCGCCCGTTTCGGGGCCTGCCACAACCAACCAGGATGGGCGCACGGAGGAGTTGATCATGGAATCGTTCATCGTCATCGCGATCCTCGTGACGATTGTCAGCGCCTCCCTCCTCCGCCAGTTCTGGGCGCACAGGCTGGAGGTCGATGACGCGCTGACGGGTGATCTATCGGCGCCCGAGCGCGACGCCGCCGGCGAACTCAAGGCCGCATAGCAACCTCGCTTAAAACTCGATTTTCCACATAAGCGACCACCGCATCCTGTTACTGCCGGAGTAGTATCTCCTTGACGAGTAGCCCGCCGAAGGGAAGGTGGCGTCCGAAGCAGGGACGCTCCCCGCCGCCCCCTTCGGCGGGCTGCTGCTCCTACTCGAGCACACAGAGAAAGGCCCGCGTCCGTGCGGGCCTTCTCCGTTGCGTCGCTGTTGGCTGATTAGCCGCGCTGGCGCGTACCGACAAGCACTGCACCGGCGCCGGCCACGAGCGCGCCTGCGCCCAACAGCCACAGCAGCGAAGCGTCCGTACCGCTGCCGCCCGTACCCGTGCCCGTGTCAGGCAGCGCGCCGCCACCCGCATCCGGCGTCGCCGCGTCGTCGTCGGCGTCACCGGCGACCGTCGGCGTGCTGATGCCGCCCGCGGCCGTGGTCGGCGTAGTGACGCCGCCGCCGGCATCCGGCGTCGCCGTGCCGTCGTCGCCGTCAGGCGTACCGGTCGTGTCACCGGCGCCGACCGTCGGCGTGTCATCGCCGGCGAAGGCCGTATTGCCGCTCGTACCGACCGCGAACGCCAGCATGAGGAGTACGATTCCTCCGATGATGGACGCAATTCCAAATGGTTTGGCTAGAGCCATACTCTGCTTCTCCTCCTGAGAACAATGGGTGATTCCGCTTCTTCCTCAACGTATGGGCGCCCGTTTACGGAATCAATGGCTCAGGCGTCCAGTACGGGCCGTTGTAGCACCGCTGTTAGGCGCGCCCGACCACGGCGATGCCGCTTCTCAATCGCCGCCCACTCCATCCGCCGGATACGCGGTGCCCGCGCGTTGGCGCGCACCGCTCTTGTGGCGGCTCGCTCCGCCTCCGATACTTCTTAGCGTCACGCTAACTGTTCGGACGGAGCGAAGTGGCAGATCGACGAGCGCAACGACATTCCGAGGCGATGCGCCTGTACGCCCAGGCGATTGCGATCATCGACCCGATCCGCATTCGCATGTGGAGCGAGGCCGAGCTGACCACCGGGCAATTGCGGCTGATGTTCTTCCTGCACGCAGAACCAGGCGCGACGCTGGGCGCGCTCGCGGCGCACCTCGATATCGCCGCTCCGACGGCGTCGGGGCTCGTCGACCGGTTGACGCGGCAGGACTACGTGCGCCGGGCGGAAGATGCGCAGGACCGCCGGTTCGTGCGCCACGAACTGACGCCCCGGGGACAGCAGATCGTGACGGAACTCCAGCGCGAGGGGCGAACGCTCCTGACGGAGATCCTGGCGGCACTGACGGATGACGAGCTGAATACGCTGACGCGCGGACTGCAGGCGCTGGTCGCGGCGGCAGCCAATGTTGCCATCGAAACGGGAGCGCCGAATTGAGTGCGTCGCCGGCGCCGATCGATTCAGCAAAGCGCTGGACGATCATGGGCGCAGTCATGCTCGGGCTGTTCCTCTCGGCGATGGATCAGACGATCGTCGGGACGGCGATGCCGCGGATCATCGCCGAGCTGTCAGGGCTGAAGCTCTACGCGTGGGTCTTTACGTCGTACATGCTCGCCTCGACCACGTTTGTGCCGATCGTTGGCAAGCTCGGCGATATCTACGGTCGCAAGATCTTCTTCCTCACGGGCATCGTCATCTTCCTGATCGGTTCGGTGCTGTGCGGTGTGTCGCAGAACATGGTGCAGCTGATCGTCTTTCGCGGCATCCAGGGCATCGGCGGCGGGTTCATCTTTGCGAACGCGTTCGCCATCATCGCCGACCTGTTTCCGCCGGCCGAGCGTGGCAAGTACGTCGGCCTGATGAGCGGCGGCTTCGGGCTGGCGAGCGTGCTGGGCCCGCTGATCGGCGGCGGGATCACTGACCACCTTCACTGGCGCTGGGTCTTCTACGTAAACATCCCGCTCGGGCTGATGGCGCTCGTGGTCTTGGCGCTGGTGCTGCCAAAGAGCGAGCGGCACGACGCGACGCGGCGCCTGGACTATCCCGGCGCCGTGACCCTGGCGGCGGCGATCGCGCCCATGCTGCTGGCATTCTCGTGGGCAGGCGTAGACTACGCATGGACATCGCCCCAGGTCGTGCTGCCGCTCGCGTTCTCGGCATTGATGGCCGCCGCGTTCTTTATGATCGAGACGCGGGCAGACGAGCCGATCGTGCCGTTCTCGCTCTTCCGCAACCCGATCTTCGCTGTCTGCACTGCCGTAACGTTCGTCTCCGGCGCGGCGATGTTCTCGGCATCGGTGTACATTCCGCTGTTCATGCAGGGCGTGCTGAACTTCAGCGCGACGAATGCTGGCCTCGTGCTGACGCCGATGACCATCGCGATGGTGTGCGGCAGCGCGATCGGCGGCCAGGTGATCTCCCGGACGGGGCGCTATAAGGTTCTGACCGTCAGCGGCCTGACGCTCGCCACCGTCGGCTTGTTCCTGATGTCGACGCTGACGAGGGGCTCATCGCAGGTCACGGGCATGCAGTACATGGCGCTGCTGGGGTTCGGGCTGGGGTTGAGTTTCCCCACACTGGTGCTGGCAACCCAGAACGCCGTCCCGCATCGCATGATGGGCCTGACGACGTCCCTGAACCAGTTCGCGCGCTCGACGGGAGGCACGATCGGCGTCGCGATCATGGGTTCGATCCTCACACGGCGGCTCAACGACGAGCTTGCGTCCGGCATGCCGCCGCGCGTCGCGGCAGAGGCACCGCCTCCGTTGCTCAGCACGCTGCAGAATCCGCGCGTGCTGCTTGATGATGGGGCGCTTCAGCGACTGCGCGACGACGGCTTCGGTGCGCTGTTCGGCGCCGACGCCCTACCGCTGTTCGACCAGACCATCGCGTCGATGAAGGACGGCCTCGCGACGGCGATCACCGACGTCTTTCTGTTTGCCGCCGCGCTTGCGGCGATCTCCGTCGTCATCAGCCTGTTCCTGCGTGAAGTGCGGCTCGAGACGACGTATGAGGCCGCGCGAGAAGACACGCAGCTCGCCAGTGTCGATGGTTCTCCGGGCCCCGGACCGTCGGTCGTAGCGCCGACGCTGCAGCAGCCCGTCGATCGTGCTTCGATCGATCGGGACGGCGCGCCGTGATGGTGGGTCGCGTACCATGACCCGCATGCAACCGCGGGCGAAGCTCTGGCTCGAAAGGGACGGCCGCATCGTCCTCAGTGACTACCGTGTCCGCCTGCTCCGGCACATCGACGAGACAGGGTCGCTCGCGGAGGCGGCAGAACGCATGCATCTCTCCTATAGACGGGCCTGGGGCAAAGTCCGCGAGATCGAACAGAACAGCGGCATGAAACTCGTCGAGAGCGCCGCGGGCGGCGCCGGCGGCGGCGGGTCGCGCCTGACCGCCGAGGGCCGCCGTCTCGTCGAGCTGTACGATCGCTTTCGGGCGTCTGTCGAGCAGGACATGTCGCGCGAATTTGGACGCGTCTTCGACAGAGACGCCTGACGCCTTCGGCTGGACGCAACACTCCCGCAACGATATGCTCGCTCCGGCATAACGAAGGCGAGGGTCGCCCTGCTCGACGAGGAGGGGATTGTGTTCAGGAAGCACTGGCTGCTCGCGGCCGTCGCGTTGCTCATACTCACCGTCGCTGTCGCGTGCGACGATGACGAAGAAACGTCGGGAGCGGACAGCATGCCTGCGGCCGGCGCGTCGCCCCAGGCGACCAAGGCCAGCGGCGATGTGATCCTCGCCACCACGACGAGCACGCAAGACAGCGGTCTGCTCGATGTCCTTGTGCCGATGTTCGAAGACGAGAGCGGCTACAACGTCCAGATCATCGCCGTCGGTTCCGGCGCCGCGATCGAACAGGGATCGCGCGGTGACGCCGACCTGGTGCTGGTACATTCGCCGGCGGCCGAGCAGCGCATGGTCGATGAGGGCAATGGCATCGAGCGGACGTTGATCATGCACAACGACTTCATCATCGTCGGGCCGGAGTCCGATCCGGCAGGGATCGCCGCCGCCGCGACCCTTAACGACGCGATGACGGCAATCTCGTCGACCGAGTCCCAATTCATCAGCCGCGGTGACGAGTCCGGCACCAATGCGCTCGAGCTGAGCCTCTGGGAGGACGCAGGCATAGACCCGTCGGGTGGCTGGTACGAAAAGAGCGGACAGGGCATGGGCGCCACGCTCCAGATCGCCGGCCAGCGGCAGGGGTACACCATCAGTGATCGGGCGACGTACCTGTCACAGCAGGACACACTCGACCTGGCGATCCTGCTCGAAGGCGAGTCGGCGCTGCTCAACGTCTACCACACGATCGTCGTCGACCCGGACGTCCACGGCAACGTCAACGTGGACGGCGCGCGTGCGTTCGCGGCGTTCCTCGTGCGCGAAGACGTGCAGCAGGTCATCGGGGAGTTCGGTGTCGAAGACTACGGCGAACCGCTGTTTTTCCCGGATGCCGGCAAGCCTGAACCTACCGGCTGAGCTGATCGGAGGAAGACAGCATGGAATTCGTGTGGGACGCTCTTCGAGAAGCGATACGGCTGCTGGCGAACAACGACGAGCACGTGTACGAGGTGGCGTGGCGGTCGCTGCGGGTCTCGGGGACGGCGACGATCCTCGCGCTGATGATCGGCGTACCGGTCGGCGCGTTGCTGGCGTTCAACCAATTCCGCGGGCGGCTGGTGGCGCTCTCGCTGGTGAATACGGGCATGGGGATGCCACCTATCGTCGTGGGGCTCATCGTCGTCTTATTGCTGTGGCGCAGCGGCCCGCTGGGTGCGCTCGATCTCGTCTACACGACTGAGGGGATGATCATCGCGCAGACGATCATCGCCACTCCGATCATCATCGGGTTTACCGCTGCATCGATGTCCGCGCTTCCGTCGAAGCTGCGGCTGCAGGTCTACGCATTGGGTGCGTCGCGGCTGCAGATGCTCTGGCTCCTGGTGCGCGAGGTGCGGCTGCCGTTGCTCGCCGCGATCATGACGGCCTTCGGCGCCGCGATCTCGGAGGTCGGCGCGTCGGTGATGGTCGGCGGCAACCTGGAGGGCGAGACGCGCGTGCTGACGGGCGCCATCCTCCTCGAACATAGCCAGGGCGACTTCGGTCCGGCGCTCGCGTTCGGCATCATCCTGCTTGCGTTGATGGTGGCGGTGAACGCACTCTTCACATGGGTGCAGTACGGGCTTCGGCGTGACCGCTGGCAAGCGGAAGGCGGCGCGACCGCCGAAGAAGCCCTGACGCCGAATCCTACATGGTTCAGGACATAGACACGCTTAAGTTGGAGGCTCATGGCCTCATCGTGGACCGCGCGGCGCGCCGCGTGCTCGACATCGCCGAGTTCGGGCTTCCCGCGGGGCGCGTGACCGCGCTCATCGGACCGAACGGGGCGGGGAAGACTACGCTGCTCATGCACCTCGCGCTACTGGAGCGCGCAACGCACGGCAACGTGCTCTTCGAAGGCGCAGCGACGCGTGGCCGCGAGCTTGCGCTGCGCCGGCGCATGGCCGTCGTGTTCCAGGAGCCGCTGCTGCTCGATCGCACGGTCGGAGCGAACGTTGAGACGGGTATGAGTCTGCGCGGCGTGGCGCGAGACGAGCGCAAGGGGCGCGTCGCCCACTGGCTTGCCGCGTTCGGGATCACGCAGCTCGCGGAGCGTTCGGCGCGCACGCTGTCCGGCGGCGAAGCGCAACGCACGAGCCTCGCCAGGGCATTTGCGCTCGAACCCGAGGTGCTGCTGCTCGATGAGCCGTTCAGCGCGCTCGACACGCCCACGCGGGCGGCGATCATCGATGATCTTGCGGCAGCGTTGGCGGAGACCAGCGTGACGGCGATGCTCGTCACGCACGACCACGACGAGGCTGCGCGACTCGGCGATCGTGTCGCCGTCATGATCGGCGGCCGGATTCGCCAGATCGGCGCGCCGGCCAGCGTTTTCGGCGCGCCGGCGGACGAGGCGACGGCGGCGTTCGTTGGCGTCGAGACCATCGTCCCCGCCGACGTCACCTCGCGCAGCGAGGGTCTCGTGACACTGACCGCACACGGCCACGTCATCGAGGCGATCGCCTCGGGCCCGTTCAAGCGCGCGCTCGTATGTGTGCGCCCGGAGGACGTCAGCGTGTCGACCGGCGGTGAGATCGTCGCGGGGAGCGCGCGCAATCACCTGCCGGGGAGCGTCCGTCGCGTCGTCATGCTCGGCGCGGACGCCCGGGTCGAGATCGACTGCGGCTTTCCCGTGATTGCCCGCGTGACGCGCCGCTCCGTCGAGGACCTGGGACTCGCGGAAGGCGCCAGCGTCGTCGCGTCGTTCAAGGCGACGGCTGTGCACCTGATCCCGAAGTAGCTTCGGCGTCCTTGTCGAGCTCCTCGAAGATGCCGGCGTCGTCGGAAATGATGCCGTCGACCCCCCACGAGAGCAGCTCGCGGGCGCGATTGTCGTTGTTCACGGTCCACGCGTAGACGATCAGGTTTGCGGCGTGGAGGCGCTCGACCAATGCGGGGCTTAGCAGCGTATGCCGGATAGACGTGCCGGCCGGCGGGTGGTCACGCTCAGCGCGCCGAAGCAGCGCGTTGATCGCGTCGTGCCGCCCCACTGAGTAGAACATGCGCATGTCTGTCCCGGCGGTGGCCAAGCGGTCGAGCAGTTTCCACTGGTTCGACGAGACATCCGTGCGGGGCATCATTGCGTCGTGATCCTGGTGCAGTTCAAGGACGGCGTCCGCGGCGCGGAGCGAAGACGACTTGATGTCCAGGAACAGGTCGGCGCGAAAGTTGATCTCGCGCAACAGGCGCCGCAGCGAGATGACGCCCCACGCCCAGCGCACGAACCACTTGTCGAACAGCACGGGTATGCCGGGCAGCTTGCGTTCGTGGCGAAGCACCAGACGCCCGCGCGCATGCCAGAAATCACACTCGATCGCGTCGACGCGTGCTTCCAGCGCGAGGTCTAGATGGTGAAGATTGTTGCCGGCCCGGTGCGCGATCGCGACGTAGGGGCGAGGCCGGCGGCCATCGCCCGCAGTTACAGGGTCGGACTGACTAGCCGGCTCCGACAACGTTCACGAGCACCCGGCGCATCCGCGGGTGGTCGAGTTCGACGAGAAAGACGCGCTGCCAGGTGCCGAGCGCGATTCGCCCGTCGATGACCGGAACGGTCTCGCTGGCGCCCAGGAACAGGTGCTGGCAATGGGCGTGGCCGTTCGCGCACTCGTCCTCGTTCATGTTGACGGTGCGGCGGGAGAAATCGTTGTGCTCGTAGTAGGCATTAGGGGGAGCGAAGTTGCGCAGCGTCCGCGCCATGTCGCGCAGGAGCAGCGGCTCATTCTCGTTGATCTTGATCGCTGCGGTAGTGTGCTGGGAGTAGATGGACACCTGGCCGAACTGGATACCAGCCGCTTCGACGATGCCGATGACGTCATCCGTTATGTCGATGAACTCCGGTGCCGTCTTCGTCTCGTACTCCAGCGCCTCGCAGATCACCCGCGCTGCCGGGGCATCGGCCCGCGCGACCGTCTCCCTCCTGGCCTCCACGATTTGTTCCATTGCACCGCCTTCTCTGGTGTTCCGCGCCCCGGATGATCTGCGGTCATTCTCGGGGACGGGGTGCCTAAGCGCAATTCAGAGCCCGCATAACAGTCATGCGCCTGAGCGATTGCGATGCTGCCGAAACTCGCACGGATTATGTCCGCGCCTGTAACCAATACGCGCAGAAAGGGCGCGTCGATCACGGGTCCACGCATGGATCACGCGACCGTCAGCGTGCCCTTCATGTTCGGGTGCACATCGCACTGAAAGAAGTAGTCGCCCGTTTCAAGATCCAGCTCCAGCGTGTCTGTCGCGGGCCCGTTCCCGAGTGCTGTTTCGCCGACACTTTCGCCGCGCGCGTTGGCGCCGCGAAAGAAGTGGATGTTGTGCGGTGTGCCGCCGTCCGCATTCTCGAACTCGATCGTGACGGCGCCCGCCGGTGCGAGGAGTTCGTCGGTGTCAAACTCCAGGTTGCGCGCGACGATGACGATCGTGCCTTCGGCGTCGGGCGTCTTCGCTCCGCGCTCGGCAGGTGTGCCTGATGCACCCGGCGTCGTTACGGGATCGGAGTCGTCGCCGCCGCACGCCGCGACCGCCAGCCCGAAGAACGTCGCGATGAGCAGGCACGCGACCGCGATACGTCTTCCCTGCAACCTCGGCCTCCTCTGCCAGCGCGTGAAGGATCGCACAATCCAATGAGTACCTGATTCGGAGCCGGCGAGGAAGCGCCGTCGTCTAGAGGGCTTGCCGGCCGCCAAACCCGGCGTCGATCTCGTGCCAGGTGGTGATGTGTTCTTCGCCCAGTCGCCAGCAAAGGTAAACGACGCGGCCTTCGCGTTCGCTCGGGAAGTCGAGCAGTCCCTCGTCGAGGCCTTTCAGTTCGACGCCCCATTCATTGAGACGCGCGAGGCGCTCGTTGAGTTGCTGGACGAGCGCTTCCGCCTTGCGGCGCTTCTCGGCTAATGCCTCCTCGTCCTTTACGTGGCCGTTGCCTGTGGCGCGACCTGCCGCGTCGACCAGCGCCTCGCGCAGCACGTCAATCTCGCGCTTGCAGGATTGCATCGCGAGCACTTCGTCACGTGCCTGCGGCAAGAGCGCTTCCGCTTCTTCGAGGGTGAACAGCTTCAAGCTTCACCGGGTGTACGGGCTAGTACAGCGTGTCTACGAGAGCGTACCGCAGCGGCGTGCGCGATACGTTCGTCGAGTTTACATCTCGCTGACGCCGGTGAAGTTCCACGCTCCGATCTTGAGCGCCGGCACGCGCCGCACCCCACCGCCGATGTCGCCGAGGACGAGCATGCTATCGCGGCCTACGGCGTCGACGTGGTTCAGCGCTTCCACGTAGCCCTGGGTGAAGCGCATGCTTTTGACCGGGCCGGCGATCTTGCCGTCTTCGATGAGAAACGTGCCGTCCCGCGTCATGCCCGTCACGACGACGTTCAGGGGATGCACAGTGCGCGTGTACCAGAAGCGGCTGACCCATATGCCGCGCTTGACATCTTTGATCATGTCGGCGGCGGCCGCATCGCCGTTGGCCATGAAGAGGTGCAGGGGCAGCGCGCCGATCGTCGCCCCCGCGGGCAGCGCATGACCTGTGGAGCGCGTGTCGCCTCCCTGCTTTCCCGCGAGGTAGCTGTCCCAGACCACGCCCCGCGCGATTCCGGCTTCGATGAGACTCACAGGTTGCTTCGGCACGCCCTCGTAGTCGAAAGGCATCGGAAGTCCTTCGGCGGCGAGGCCGTCATCCCAGATGGTCACGGCTTCGTCCATCACGCGTTCGCCGATGCGGCCGGACATGAAGCTGCGCTTCTCCATGAACGCCAGTGCGCCGAACGACAGGTACGAGAAGAAGTCCAGCAGGTCGACCACCGCGTATGGCTCCAGGATCACCTCGTACTCGCCGGGCTCGATCGTACGCGGATTGACGCCGCGCAGGGCCTTGTCGACGGCCTCCTGCGCGACGGACTCGCCGTCGATGTCGCCGACGTCCTTGCTCACCCGCGCCGCGTGACCGCTCGACGTCTCGGACATCACGACCGTATTGATGTCGGCCTGGGTCTCACGGTGATAGCCGTACACGCTGAGCGAGTTGGCAAGCGAGATCTCCTGCGAGGTCGTGTGAAACGCGCCCGCCGCCGTCAGTCCCGCGCGCGACGACGCATCGCAGATCTGCGCGACGACGCCCGCGCGTTCCTCCGGGCCACACCGCGCGGTGCGCTCGACGTAGCCCTCGACGGGCGTTATCGGCGCCGGCCTGGGGAGAGAACGGAAGTCTTCGTTCTCGCGCTGGTGCTCCGCCAGTTCGAACGCCTTGGCCGCGACCGCTGCCAGCGCATCGAGCGACGTTTCGTTCGTCGATGCAATCCCGATCTTCTTGCCGATGACCGAGCGTACACGGACATCGACGTCGCTGTGTTCGACGTTCTGGTGAATGTAATTGTTGGCGAAGCGCGTCAGCGCGGAATCGTTCGCGAAGACTTCAACTTCGGTCTGGTCGGCGCGGCTCGCCGAGAGCACCGTCTCGACGATGCGCTTGATCTCCTGCTCGCCCAGCATTGTCGCCTCCATGCTTCCATGTTCGCGCTCAGTCGGCCCTTGCCCACGTCAGGCAGCGCACGCCCGCGGCACCGGCCGCGAGCAGCGCTTCGCTGCAGGCGTCGAGCGTGGCGCCGGTGGTCACCACGTCATCGACGAGTAGTATCGCACGGCCGTCGACGCTATCGCGGCGCGCGGAGAACGCGCCTCTCACGATCGCCAACCGCTCTTCCCGGTGCATCGTTTTGACCAGCGGCGTAGTCGCGCGAACGCGACGCACTGCTGCCGGGTCAAAAGGTAACCCGGCATGGCGGGCGATCTCGCGCGCAAGCAGCGCCGCCTGGTTGTAGCCGCGCGTCCGCTCCCGCGAGGGATGCAGCGGCAGCGGCACGACGAGATCCGCGTCGGATTCACCGAGATGCTGGCACATCAGGCGGCCCATGGGCTCGGCGAGCGACGTCAGACCTCCGTATTTCAGTTCGTGCGTCAGCCGGCGCGCCCCGCCATCCATAACGAACGCCGCGCGCAACGATGCAAACATAGGCGGCGTTTCGGCGCAGTGATGACACAGTCCTCCGGAGCGTACAGGCATCCAGCAGCGTTCGCAGCGCCGGCCGTCGGCGCGCTCGAGCCGTTCGATGCAGTCGCCGCAGAGCAGTGTGCCCTCACGTCCGCAGAGCCCGCATCGTGGCGGGAACAGGAGATCGGCGGCGAATCGCGTGGCGCGGCTGAGGACACCCGGCATGGCGGCGAGTATACGCGCGCCGAGCGCCCGCTGATAGGCATCGCCGACGAGTCCGCTACAATCGATAAAAGCGATAAAGCCAGATGGAGCGTCGATGCCAACCGTGAGCGTGATGCTGTTCGCCGGCCTGCGCGAGATCGTCGGTCAGCGAGAGATCGACGTGACGTTGCCCGAGGGCGCGACCGTCGATGCCCTCCGCGACCGCATCGGCGAAGACTATCCGATGACCCGCGCCGTGCTGCCGACGGTGGTGTGCGCCGTCGGCGAGGAATACGTTTCCGGCGACGAGGCGCTGCGGGAGGGCGACAGGGTGGCGCTCATCCCACCGGTCAGCGGAGGTCGATGATGTTCGGAATCACGAAGGAGCCGCTCGACCCCGAACCGCTCGTCGCGGCCGTCCGCAGGGACGAGAGCGGCGCCGTGGCGCTCTTCTATGGCGTCGTACGGAACGAAAACCTCGGCCGCACGGTCCAATATCTGGAATACGACGCCTACCCGGAGATGGCGATCAAGAAGATGCGAGAGGTGGCCGACGAAGTCCGGGCGCGCTTCACCGTCACCGGCGTTGGCGTACTGCACCGGATCGGGCGCCTGGAGATCGGCGAGACGAGCCTGCTGGTCGCCGTATCATCAGGCCACCGACGGGAGGCATTCGAGGCGTGCCACTTCGCCGTCGACCGGATCAAGCAGATCGTGCCGATATGGAAGAAAGAAGTGTGGGACGACGGCTCGGCATGGATTGAAGGCCACATGCCCGATGTGCCCAGGCCGTCAGAGTCACGCGGCTAGACGCCGAAACGCAACATCGCCCGCAGGGTGTGATCAGCGGGCGATGTTGGCCAGAGACGAGCCTTAGCTTACGACCGATGCACGCTCGCGCTCGAAACAGCTGCTGCAGAACACCGGCCGGTCGAGACGGGGCACGAACGGCACCGTAGCGTCGGCGCCGCAGCCGGCGCACTTCACCGTCGTGCTTTCGCGGCCGGAGGCGCGGTCTTTGCGCCGGTTGGCGCGGCAACCAGGGCAGCGCTGAGGGTCGTTCAGCAGCCCCTTTTCCAGATAGAATCCCTGTTCACCGGCCGTGAACACGAAGTCCGACGAACAATCCCGGCACACGAGCGTCTTGTCTTCGAACGCCACCTCTGCTTCCTCCTTGAGACAGGCTGGGCTTTTAGCGCAGGGTGTGTGCTCAGCCACGGGCGCGAGTGTAGGTGAGCATTCTCGTTACGGTCAAGCAGTTCGGACGCGATATATCCGCTAAACGAGCGAGGATGTCAACTATGTCCCCTGAGCGGCTGTCCACGCCCCGCTACTGCCAGGAGTGCGGCCACTTCCTCGTCGAGCGCTGGGTGGAGGCCGAGCGGCGCAGCAGGCTCCAGTGTGAGAACTGCGGCTTCATCCACTACATGAACCCGCGGGTCGTGGTCTCGATCATCGTCGAGCACCAGGGGAAGGTGCTGCTACAGGAGCGGGCGAACGAGCCGCGAGCAGGCTTCTGGACCTTTCCCGGTGGCTTCCTGGAGATCGGCGAGTTGCCTGAAGAGGGCGCCCGGCGCGAGACGCTGGAAGAGGTCGAGCTGGACGTCATCCCGTCGGTGTTGCAGGGCGTGTACGGGCGGGCGGACGCCGGCATCGTCCTTGTCGTGTACAACGGAGAGAGCGCCTCGGACGACGCACGTGTTACCGACCCGGAGTCACGGCAAGTGCGCTGGTACGCTGTCGGCGAGATTCCGTGGGCAGACCTGGCGTTCGACACGACCGAAGCGGCGCTGCGTGACTGGGTGCGGATGCGAAGCGAGGCCTCGTCGTGATCTCTTCAATCACTGATTTCTTGCGCTACTTCGATGCCGTGCACCGGCGCGCGCGCCGCGATATCGCCGCGTTGCCGCCTGAAGCCGACGGGTGGACGCCGCCATCCGGCGAAGGCGAGAACGGCTGGAGCATCAATACGTTGATCGGGCACATGGCCGGCTCGCGGCTGTATTTCGCGAGCGCATACGTGGGCGAAGGCTGGATCAGCCCGCAGCCGCCGGACGTCAGCCGTCGCGACCTCTGGCTGGACGCGGTCGACGAGAGCGCGGCGAAGCTGCACGCAGCACTCGAAGGCACGCCCGACGCGTGGCTGCGGCGCAAGGTCGCCATGATCGACAGCGCCGGCGCCCTGTCCGGGTGGCGCGTGCTGATGATGATGGTCGAACACGACATCCACCACCGCAGCCAGATCGACACGTACGCCGGGCTCAACGGGTGGGACGTCCCCGACATCTACGGCCGGAGCGCCGAGACGATCATCGGCCTGCAGGGCGCCGAGCGCGCGAAGCACCAGTAGTAAGACTTCTTCCGAAGCCGCGTCGGGCGTACGGGGCTCACGGTGTTAAACAGCCGTCCGGGCTCTGTCGCGCGTTTCGACCCGCGCTCCGTTGGTTCGGGGTAGGCTGTCCCGCATGCGCATCGACATTCTGACGCTGTTTCCGGAGATGTTCGCTGGAGTCTTCGACGCGAGCATCATCGCCCGCGCGCGTGAAGCCGGCGTGGTTGAGATCGCGCTGCATAACCCACGCGATTACACGGACGACAAGCATCACGTCGTCGATGACTACGCGTATGGCGGCGGTCCCGGGATGGTGATGAAGCCGGAGCCGATCTTCGAGTGCGTCGAGGCGGTGCGCGCGGTGGCGGAACCGCGCGGGCGCGTCGTCCTGCTGACACCGCAGGGACGGCTGTTGAATCACGACGTCGTCGAAGAGTTGGCGCGCGAGGACCGCCTGATCCTGATCTGCGGCCATTACGAGGGCGTCGACGAGCGCGTGCGCGAGCATCTCGTCGACGACGAGATCAGTATCGGCGACTACGTGCTGTCAGGCGGCGAGCCGGCGGCGATCGTCGTCGTCGATGCGGTTTCGCGGCATCAGCCGGGTGTGCTCGGCTCGGACCTCTCGCTTGAAGAAGAGTCACACGCACAGGGGCTGCTCGAGTACCCGCAATACACGCGACCGGCGGTATATCGCGAGATGGCGATCCCGGAGATCCTGCTCTCCGGGCATCATGCCGAGATCGCCAAATGGCGGCGCTTGCAGTCGGTGCTGCGGACGGCGCGGCGCCGTCCGGACCTGCTGGCGAACGCCGACCTGACGCCGGAAGAGCGCCGCCTCGCCGACGAAGAGACGGCGACTGACTAGCGCGCACTTGCCGGATGTCATCAGATTGACGTAGCCTGAGATCGAAGCCAAACACATAGAGATGTTCCGCGGGAGCTGGGGTCCGCCCGGCTGAGAGGGCTGCCGAAGCCGCCGACCGCCGAACCTGACCCGGGTAATGCCGGCGCAGGGATCGAACTCACGACATGCGCCTCCCGCCCGGAAGGCGCGTTTTCATGTCCAACGACTACGAGGCAGACATCCCGCGGGCGTTGACGATCGCCGGCAGCGATTCGGGCGGCGGCGCCGGCATCCAGGCGGATCTCAAGACGTTCGCCGCCATGGGTGTCTACGGCTGTTCCGCGATCACCGCCGTGACGGCGCAGAACACGCTCGAGGTCACCGACTGGCTCGCCATGCCCCCTGAACTCGTCGCACAGCAGATTGACTCGGTGATGTCCGACATCGGCGCGGGCGCGGTGAAGACGGGGATGCTCGCCAACGCCGCCATCATCGAGACCGTCGCCGCAAAGCTGCGCGAGTTCGGCGTCGAGCAGATCGTCGTCGATCCGGTGATGGTGGCGAAGGGCGGTCACAAGCTGCTCGAAGACAATGCGATCGCGGCGATGGTCGAGACGCTGTTGCCGCTTGCATCCGTCGTTACGCCGAACCTGCCGGAAGCCGAGGTGCTGGTCGGGGCGCCGATCGCTTCCTGGGACGATGCGCGAGCTGCGGCGGCGCGCATCGTCGCCATGGGAGCACGCTCGGTCGTCGTGAAGGGCGGACACTTCGAGCATGAGCAGACATCGACGGACCTCTACTACGACGGACACAACTTCCGCGAGTACAACGCCATCCGCGTGCGGTCGAAGAACACACACGGCACGGGCTGCACCTTCGCATCGGGCATCGCCGCCGGACTCGCGCGCGGATCTTCGATGAGCGACGCGATCGCGATGGCGAAGTCGTACGTGACGCTGGCCATCCAGCACGCGTATCCGATCGGACGGGGGCAGGGTCCGGTACACCACTTCTATCGATACTGGCAGCCAGTTGGGCCGAAGTACCGCCCCGGTGTGCGCGTGCAAGGGAAGGCGAACTGATGCACCTGTTGATGCGCCGGTACACCCGGTCTGGTTACGCCTCGCGGTGGTTTCTCTGGGTGCTCGCTGCCGCGTTTGTAGCGCTTGCGGTATGGGGCGTCGTTCGCAGCGACTGGCTGGTGCTGACGCTGGCGATCTTGATGGCGGCGGTGACGCTCGCCGCCGTGCCCATCAGCCGCCGGCTCGCCGACGGCCTGCGCGAATCGCGCCGCGCACTCGATGCGGAAAAGGAGGCACGTGATGGATGATCGTCTGACGATCGCCGGCAAGCAGTTCGACTCGAGGCTGTTCTTGGGAACGGGCAAGTACGCGAGCGCCGAGTTGACCGTCGCAGCGCTCGAAGCGTCCGGCACGCAACTCGTCACGGTGGCCATCCGGCGCCTTGACCTCGACAATCCGAACGCGCGGACCGAACTCGATTACATCGATTGGGAGCGCTACCGCGTGCTCCCCAACACGGCCGGCTGCGCGACCGTCGAGGAAGCGCTCTTTACGGCGCGTCTCGGGCGCTCAGTCACTAACTCGAAGTGGGTGAAGCTCGAGGTCATCCCCGACCAGCGCTACCTGCTGCCGGATCCGATCGCCACGCTGCGCGCCGCAGAGACGCTTGTCGCCGAGGGTTTCGTCGTGCTGCCGTACATCCACGCCGACCCGGTGCTCGCCAAGCACCTCGAAGAAGCGGGGTGCGCCACGGTGATGCCGCTTGGTTCGGCAATCGGATCCGGGCAGGGCATCCTGACGCTCGAAGAGATCCGCATCATCATCGAGAATGCGCGCGTGCCCGTCGTCGTCGACGCCGGGATCGGAGCGCCTTCGGACGCGGCGCTCGCGATGGAGATCGGCGCCGACGCCGTGCTCGTGAACACCGCCGTCGCGAAGGCCGCCGATCCACCGTTGATGGCCGCCGCCATGAAGAAGGGCGTCGAAGCGGGGCGTGACGCATTTCTCGCAGGGCGCATCGAGTCGAAGCGATTCGCTTCTGCGAGCAGCCCGCAGGAAGGCATGCCCGTCGAGCGAGAGGCGAGCCGGACGTGAGGATCGCCGAGCGTCGCGCTCGATTATCGTTTCCAGCGCTGGTGCTCGTGACCGACAGCGCCCGCCAACCGCAACGTGAGACGACGGGCGAGGCGTGGCTCGATGACATCGTCCGGGAAGCAGTGCTCGGCGGCGTGAGCATCGTGCAACTGCGTGAGAAGCATCTCGAACGCGGCGACCTTATCGCGCTCGGGCTGCATATCCGCGACGCGATCGCGGGGCGGGCGATGCTGTTCGTCAACTCGAACGTCGATGCGGCGATCGCGCTCGGTGCTGACGGCGTACACCTGCCCGAGCGCGCGCTGCCAACGGGCGCCGTTCGCGATCGCGTCGGTGAACGCATGCTGATCTCGCGAGCCGTGCACTCCATCGATGCCGCGGTGCGTGCCGAGCGCGCGGGCGCCGACGTGCTGCAGGCCGGCACGCTCTTCGCGACGCAATCCAAACCAGGCGCGCCGCTCCTCGGACCGAATGGGTTGAGCGAGGTGTGCGCTGCCGTCGACCTGCCGGTCATCGCGATCGGCGGCATCGACGCACAGAACGCCGCCGAGGCGCTGGGCGCCGGTGCGCAGGGCGTTGCGGTCATCGGCGCGATACTCAACGCCGACGAGCCGAGAGAGGCGGCAGCGGCGCTGCGCCGCACCATCGACTCGATCGGCCTGAGCGGCGCCGCATGAACATCACCGTCAACGGCAAGCCCCGCCAGATCGATGCGGAAATGGATCTGCCGTCGTTTCTGCGTGCGTACGACGTCAACCCCAGGCTCGTCGCAGTGGCGATTAACGGCGATGTGATCCCCAGGGACCAGTACAGCGGCGCCCGCGTGCGCGAAGGCGATGCCCTGGAGATCGTGCGCATGGTCGGCGGCGGCGCTCGATGACCGAAGGCGAACAGGCGGACGTCCTCATCATCGGCGGTGGCATCGTCGGCTGCGCTTGCGCGTACGAGCTGACGAAGCGCGGCGCGACGGTCACCCTCCTCGAATACGGTAAGGCCGGCATGCAGGCGACAAACGCCGCCGCCGGGATGCTCGCACCGCTGAGCGATGCCTCCGGACCTGACGCGATGTTCCGGGCAGGGTTGGAGGCGCTGCGCGCGTATCCGGCGCTCGTCGCCGAACTGGAACAGGAGTGCGGCTTCGACCTCGAGTACCGCCAGGAGGGAATCCTGCGAGTCGCGTTCGAGGACACTGACGCCGCGGAGCTGCGCCATCGCTTTGCGTGGCAGCGCGAGATGGGCTTCGACGTGCGGTGGCTCGGTGGCAACGCGTGCCGCGAGATCGAGCCGCGCATCACGTCGCGGTCAATCAATGGCGTCCTGTCGCCGTCCGAGGCCACCGTGAGCAATCAGCTCGTCGCGCTCGCGCTCGAGCGTGCGTCGCGCAAGCGTGGCGTCGCAGTCCGAGAACACTCGCCCGTTACACGCGTCAGGCGGTCGCAGGAACGCGTCGTGGCGTTAGATGCGGGCGGCGAGACGTATCGAGCCGAAGCGATTGTGCTCGCAGCGGGCGCGCGTTCGGGGCAGGTCGCCCGCAAGATGGGCATCGCGCTGCCGGTATTTCCGATCCGCGGCCAGATGATCGCGTTGGGCGGCATGGCATGCCCGATCGGACGCCCGGTCTGGGGTCCGGAAGGCTACCTGGTGCCGCGCGTGAACGGACTCGTGTTCGCCGGCGCAACGGTAGAGGACGTGGGCTTCCGGCGACGGACCACGAAAGGCGGCGCGCGCGCGATGCGAGCTATGGCCGCTCGCCTCGTGCCGCAACTGAGCGCCGCGAAGGTTCACTTCGAATGGGCTGGCCTGCGTCCAGCCACCGCCGACGGCCAGCCCATCATCGGGCCTGTGCCCGGCAGTAACGTGATCGCCGCGACAGGCCATTATCGCAACGGCATTCTGCTGGGGCCGCTTACCGGCTCATGGGTCGCGGCGGGCATCGTAAAAGGCACTTGGGACGGCGTGCCGCCAGAGTTCCGCTACGAACGACTCTCCGGCTGACGCGCGCTCCCCTGCTCGCTCCGGCGCGCCTATAATCGATGAGGGAAAGGAGGCCCGATGCCAGAGAGCTACGAGTGGGCTCTATTCTTTCATCTGCTCGGCGTGTTCCTCATCTCCGGTGCTGCTGTGTCGAGCGTGCTCGTGCTCGCGTTCATGCGGCGGTCGCGTAACGTGCAAGAACTGCGACTCTGGGCGAACCTGGCGGTGATCGTCGACCGTATCTTCCCGCTCGCGATCATCGTGCTGATCGTCGCCGGCATCTGGCTGGTGGAGGACCGCGACTGGTCGTGGGGTGACGGCTGGATCAACGTATCGTTGATCGGGCTGATCTTGATGACCGTCTTCGGCTTCCTCGTGATCACGCGTAAGCTCGTCGCCATCGATACAGCCGCCGGCGATGCCCCCGACGGCGCGATACCGCAAGTGCTCGCCGCACAGATCCATGACCCCGTGCTCTTCGGGGGCACGCACGCGCTCACGATGGGCGTGCTCGCGATCATGTGGAACATGACGACGAAGCCGGGCGATGCGCAGGCGGGCATCGTACTCCTGGCGGCCATTATCATCGGCGCGGCGTCGGCGTATCCGATGGTGCAGCGCCAGCAGGCGATCATGGAAGGCAAGCGCCAATAGCCGGGGGCTTGGCCGCATGAACGAAGAGGCGGGCACACGCCCGCCTCTTTTGCTCAGTCTCGCGATGCGCGCTCAGCGTTCGCGCACGTGCGAGACGATCAGCCGGCCTTGTCCGATCGACACGATGTCATCGGCATGGATGCGCCTCCGGCGGCCAAATACGCCACCACGCGCTTCGACGCCGGCGATGCGGCAGTCGTTGGTGATGAGCACCTTTCCGACCTTGCCGACGTCGTCGCCCTGATCCGTCGTCACGCGCACGCCCTCAAGATGCACGCCCGCATCTGCGAACTCGCGTTCGCGCCCCTTCGTCGCGAAGGCTTGCATGTTCGACTCGGACTGGATCGTCACGGCGTCCTTTCCGAAGCCGCGCACGTATTCGCGTTCCACGAACATGCGCCCGTCTTTCATGCCAGCGGGCGCCACGACGAGCGCAAGTACGGCGAGTTGTGCCGGGTCGAAGAGGACGTCCTTCACGGTGCCGACCTCTCGGGCCTCATTGGTCGTCACGACGGTCATGCCCGTCACGTCCTTGACGTCGCGAGTCGCAGCCGTGCTATCGCGGCGTACGCGGCCACCGTCGCGTTCCTCGGCGCGACCAGCGGACTGCGCGACGGCTGACGACCGCACATCCCCTGCGCGGACGACGTGGTGCTCGCGCCGGAACACATGTGCCGCGAGCGACAGGATGATGCCGCCTGAAAGCCAGACAACTCCGTCCTCAAATGGTTGGGCGCTACTGCCAATCCTGTCGAAGGCCACGAGCACACCGATGACGCCTGCTGCGACGGCGGCCGCTGCAAGTAACGTTGCCAGGCTATTGCCGAGCCACGTCATTACGTCGCCGCCGGCGCGTGGGCGTGACCGGGGTACGCTGTCGGTCCGTTGCATATCGCACCACTCCTTCGCTAGATGCACTGGCCATCGTCGCACTGCTCACGTCGCAGTGGCGTAACATCGCGCCCGCACACACTCTCAGCGACCGCGCAGGTCAACCGGGGAGTGGCGGCGCGGGAGGCTTCGGCGGTCCCGGAGGAGGCGGATCCGGATCGGGTTCCGGTACGCGGGGCGGTTGCGACGGCGGCGACGCCGGCACGGGCTGAGGCTGCGTGGACTCACCGGGGGGATGATTGGCGCACGCGGCACGTCCGGCACGACAGCCACCGGCTTGGGCTCGTTGGGATCCGGCGGCGTCGGGATCGTCGGCGGACGCGGAGGCGGCACCGGCGCGGGCGGTTCGGGCATGGGCGGTTCCGTCGGCGCGGGCGGGATGGTTGGCGGGCGTGGAACGTCTGCTGTCAGTCTCATGATCGGCCTCTCTTCCCTCGAAGTGTGGCAGCGGGGGGTTGCGCGCGACCGCCACGCGGACAGTCCCGCCTTTCGTGCGCATTGCAACCGCTGCGATGCGAAGCGACGAATGTACCGCCGCCACCGGCCGCAATCCATCTGCGATGTCCCGCCGCCAACGCTGTATCGGGCGGGCGAGGCCGCGCATTGCATAGTGGATGTGCATTAGGAAAGGGGTGTTTCCGTTGGACAAGGACAAGTGGGAAGGCCGCGGCGAGCAGATCGCCGGCAAGGGCAAGGAAATGGCCGGTAAAGCCACCGGCGATGAAGAGCAAGAGGCAGAGGGTCAGGCCGACCAGACTGGCGGCAAGGCCAAAGAAAAGTTCGGCGAGGCGAAGGAGAAGGCCGGCGACACCGTCGACAAGTTCAAGAAGAAGATGTAGCTTCGCTGAACCACGCGAGGCGGCGGACCAATCCGGTCCGCCGTCTCGCATTTTCAGTAGATCACAGGGCTGGCGGCGGCGGCGCCACGGGGCAGCCAGGTACCCTGTTGGTAGAATGACCAGCGCATGAAATACCACATCTGGACCGTCGGCTGTCAGATGAACGTCGCGGATTCGCGCAAGCTCGCCGCGGGGTTCGACCGCGCCGGCTTCGTCGCCGTCGATGGCATCGACGACGCCGACCTGGTCGTCCTGAACACGTGTTCCGTGCGCGAGCATGCGGAAGACCGCGCGATCGGCCAGCTCGGGCGACTGAAGAAGCGCCGACGGCTCGGCGGAGACTTCAAGATCGCCGTCATGGGGTGCATGGTGGGACCCCGCCACGATGACCTGCGCAAGCGCTTTCCGTACGTCGATGTGTTCGCGCGCCCGCAGGAGTTTGCGCCGATCATGGCCGCCGCCGGCGTCGCCGACACGGGCGGCGAGTTCTGGCCGTCGACGTTCGCGCAGCCGGATGCCGTCACGGCGTTCGTGCCGGTCATCCACGGCTGCGACAAGTTCTGCACGTACTGCATCGTCCCCTACCGGCGAGGACGCGAGAAGAGCCGTACGATCGCCGACATTCGCAACGAAGTCGAGCACTACTGCGCGCGCGGCGTCAAGGAAGTGACGCTGCTCGGCCAGACCGTCGAGGCGTACGGCCACGACCTCGTCGAGCAGCCGGATCTCGGCGACCTGATGCGCGCCATCCACGACATCCCCGGTCTGGAGCGGATTCGCTTCCTGACGTCGTACCCGAAGGACATGACCCAGCGCATCATCGATGCGGTGGCGGAGTTGCCGAAGGTCTGCGAGAACTTCAACATCCCGGTGCAGGCGGGAGACGAGGCGGTGCTCGACCGCATGCGCCGAGGCTACACGATCGCGGAATATCTTGAGAAGTTCGCGCTCGTACGCTCGAAGATCCCGTACGCCGCGATGGTCACCGATGTCATCGTCGGCTTCTGCGGTGAGACCGATGCGGAGTTCCGCAACACGTACGATTTGCTCGAACGGCTGCGCTTCGACAAGGTGCACGTAGCCGCCTACTCGCCGCGACCGGGGACGATCGCGCATCGGAAGATGGCCGACGACGTCCCTTCCGACGTCAAGCAGCAGCGCCTGCACGCCATCGAACAGCTCGAGACGCGCATCTCGTTCGAGATCAACTCGGCGCTGCTTGACAGCGAACAGGAAGTGCTCGTCGAAAGCCGCCGAGATGGACGTTGGAGCGGTCGTAACCGGCTCGGCAAGCTGGTACACTTCGATGGCGATGCGCACATCGGCGATCTGGCTCGCGTGCGCATCGATCGGGCGACTGCCTGGTCATTGCAGGGAACAGCGCTCCCCGCGCCAATAACTGCCTAACAGATGTTCGCTTCATACGAGATCATCGTGTTGCCGCTGCTGACGGGCATCGGCGTTTTCGCGCTCGTTGGTCTGATCTGGAATCTGACCGAAGGGTTCTTCGAGCAACGCAAGGATCAGCGATAGCCCCGGTGGTTCGCCCCGAAGATACCAGCACGCCGCTCGTTGCGGTCGTCGTCGTCATCCTCACCGTCGTGGAGGATGACCTGTGTGTGCTGCTCATTCGTCGCAGCGGGGAGCCATTCCGCGAATTCTGGGCGCTGCCCGGCGGTTTCCTCGCGGAAGGCGAATCGCTCGATGCGGCGGCGGCCCGCAAGCTCTTCGACGAG
Source organism: Dehalococcoidia bacterium (assembly GCA_040902535.1). Lineage (NCBI taxonomy): Bacteria > Bacillati > Chloroflexota > Dehalococcoidia > Dehalococcoidia bacterium. The sequence continues at coordinate 287,852 of JBBDXD010000019.1, forward strand.
ACCGGCGTGCGCGATGTCTACCTGGAGCAGCTCTTCACGTTCGGCGAACTCTCCCGCGGCGATGACGCCCGGCGCGGCGTCGCGGTGGCGTACTTCGCGCTCGTGCAGCACGGGCAGGTGCGGCTGCGCCAGACGGAGGCATGGCAACCGGCGTGGCACAACGCGCACGCATTGCCGCGACTGGCGTTCGACAACAATATCGTCGTCGACTACGCGATCCGGCGGCTGCGCTCCAAGCTCGAATACACGAACGTCGCATATAGCCTGCTGGCGAAGCAATTCACGCTCAGCGAACTGCAGCAGGTGTACCAGGCGATCCTCGACCGCGAGTTGGACAAACGAAACTTCCGCCGGCGCATGCTGTCGCTCGGCATCATCAAGCCCGCCGGCGGCACCCGCATGGAAGGCGCCCACCGCCCCGCGCAGCTTTACACCTTCGTCCGCCGCGAACCGATGACGGTGTAGGTTGATCGTCAGTCGTCAGTGTTCAGTTGTCAGTTGTCAGTTGTGACTGAAGCATCAGGCAGGGGAGAAGCTTTCCCAGGCGACCTTATTCAACAATGAACAGCCGGATGACCACGGGAGAACGATGAACAGCACGTTCACATGTCGTGATTGCGGGAATCAGTTCACGCTCGCGGCGAGTGTATCCGCTCGATATCCCAACTGGACGCCGGCGCAATGCATGTCCTGCCGCAAGGGACCTCGTTCGGCGCCGCGAACCACGGAGGCGGCGCTGACGGCATACACCGCCGGGCCGCAGGATGGCATCTTCACGGACGGCGGCTGCGATCCGAATCCCGGCCCAGGCGGTTGGGGCGCGGTTAAGGTGATAGACGGCGAGATCACGGACGAACGACATGGGCACGCGCCGAACACGACGAACAATCAGATGGAGCTTCGCGCGCTCATCGAAGCGTTCAAGATGGCCGGCCCGGATGAGGAGATAGCAGTCTACTCCGATAGCCAGTACTGCGTGAGCACGATCAACATCTGGGGCTGATGGCTGGGCGAAGAAGGGCTGGAAGAGGGGCAAGGGAGCGGGCGCCGTCAAGAACCTTGACCTCGTGCAGGAGTTGTACGAGCTCAAGCGCTCCCGTCCCCACGCGAGCGTGACCTGGGTGAAGGGGCACGGGGGCACGCGCTGGAACGAATACGCGGACGCGCTCGCCCAGAGATGGAAATCGTCCGCAGACGGCTCCTAACGCACACTCGACTCGCGCGCTAACCTAGCCCCATGCCAAACCTTGCCGTCAAGGGCGGGACACCCCTCCGCACGAAGCCGTGGCCTGCGTGGCCGCAGTTCGACCACCGCGAGACGGAGGAACTGACGCGCGTCGTCGAGAGCGGCAACTGGGGCGGCTTTCCTTCGCCGAACGCCGTCGGCGGCGAGTTCGCGCGCAAGTTCGCGGACTTTCACGGCGCGAAGCACGGCATCACCACGACAGGCGGCACGACGGCGCTCGAGATCGCGCTCCGGGCAGCCGGTCTCGAGCGCGGCGACGAGTTCCTTGTGCCCGCACTCACCTTCTACGCGACGGCGTTCGCGGGGCTGGTGCAGGGCTTCAAACCCGTGTTCGTCGATATCGAGTCCGATACGTGGTGCATCGACGTCACGCAGATCGAACGCCATATCACGCCGGACACGCGCGCGATCTTGCCGGTGCACCTGGGATCGCGCATGGCCGACATGGACGCTATCGGCGAGATCGCGCGCAAGCACGATCTGAAGGTGATCGAGGACTGCGCGCACATGCACGGCGGCTTCTGGCGCGGCAAGGGGGCAGGCACGCTTGGCGATGCCGGCGCATTCAGCTTCCAGTCATCGAAGCTGATGACGTGCGGCGAAGGCGGCATCATCATCACGAACGACGACGACATGGCAGCGCGATGCGCGGCGTACATGAATTCTGGCCGCGGCGACACCGCGGACCGCACGAACGCCGAAGGCACGATCCTCGGCTGGAACTATCGCATGACGGAGTTCCAGGCGGCGGTGCTGCTCGCACAGCTCGAGCGGCTCCCGCGCCAGATCGAGACGCGCAACCGCAACATCGAGCACTTCGAACGGCGCATCGCCGGGATCGAAGGCGTAAGCACCTTACCTCACGACGATCGCGTCACGGCGCGCTCCGGCTACGGCGTCGTGCTCCGTTACGACGCAGATGCGTGGGGCGGCGCATCGCGCAACCGTTTCGCGCGGGCGCTCTACGCTGAGGGCATGCGCATCGAGGCGGCGTTCTACGTGCCGGTGTACAAGTCTCCGCTCTTCGCATGGAAGGACGCGTCAATAGACGTTGATTACAGCGAGACCAGTTGTCCCATTGCGGAACGCGCCGCGTTCAAGCAGATGATCTGGCTGCCGCACGACATCTTCCTCGGCAGTGAGTCCGACATCGACGACCTCTGCAACGCGATCGAGAAGATCCGCACGCACATCGATGAGCTGGCGGACTGAAACGCGATGGCTGCGCAGATATCCGTCGCGATCGCAGAGGCGGACGACGGCTGGCTCGCGACCGTTACGGTGCGCGATGGTGAACGTGCGACGGAACACAGAGTCGCAGTCCGCCCGGAGACGTACGAGCTTCTGACCGGCGGGGCCGTCACGCCGAAAGAACTGGTGGTTGCATCATTCGCGTTTCTGCTGGAACACGAACCGCAGGACGCGATCCTGAAGCGCTTCGACCTGGCGGTGATCGGGCGCTACTTTCAAGCTACGAGCTCGATATGAAGCGACGCTTGGGAAGGGGATAACCGGCGTGGAGTACACCTACATGCACGTCGGCGAGATGCAGTGCTCGCGGACGACACTCCGCATCGCCGGGCGCTGACGCTCTCAACACGGGAAGAGGCGCGATCATGACGACCGCGCCTCTTCGTCATGGGGGCTGCGAAGTTACGGAGTGTCGTCCTCGTCGTCGAGCGGGTTGTCGACGTCCGGAACGTCGTCATCGTCGCCGTCAACGTCGTCATCGGCGCCGTTGTCGTCATCGCCCGGGTCGTCGCCGCCCTGCAGCGGCCCGTCATCGTCGTCCTCCGCCGCAACGTCGGCGATGTCCTCGCCGATCTGCGCCGTCACTTCCTGCTCGATGGCGGGGAAGATCGTCTTCACCTGGTCGTACGCTTGCTGGTCCTCGTCGTCGATGGCGTTGTCGAGCTCGTCGCAAAAGTCATCGACCTGTTCGTCGTCCGTGCCGTCCGCAAGCTCGTCGCAGTTGTCCTTGATCGTGCCGCGCACGTCATCGGACGCGCCGACGATGTCGGTCGTGCCGAGAAGCGCCGTGCGGAATTGCTGCAGGCTTCCCGCCAGATCGCGTGCCTCGTCCGCGTTCTCGTCATCGTCGTCGCCACACGCGCCGGCAAGCGCGACCAGTCCGGCGAGCGCGAGCGCCGTAACGAGCGACATCCATCTGTTCTTCCAACTCCAACTCATGGTGCAAAACACCTCCTTGCTCGCGAGCGTACGACTCGTGAGGAACGGCGACCGTCGCGAGATGACGGCCGGACATACCAGAACCATCGCGCGGACGCGCTTGATAGCCGCACGACATACCGTGCGCCGTCCCGCCGAGGACGTCTGCGAGCCGTTTGTTATCCTGCGGCGACGGAGGACAATCATGGACGATTGGCGAGCCAAGGAAGCGAAGTACTTCATGCGCGCGGGCAAGCGCATGGACCTGCTCGCCGTACGGGGCGAGGGCAGCTATCTCTACGATGAGACCGGCAAGCAATACTTGGACTTCTTCGGCGGTCCCGCGACGATCAGTCTCGGCCACTCGCACCCGGTCATCGTCAACGCGCTGATCGACCAGGCGCAGCAACTGATCCACGTGTCGAACCAGTTCTACTCCATCCCGCAACTCAGGCTCGCGGAGCTGCTGATCGAGCATTCGTGCTTCGACCGTGTGTACTTCATGAACAGCGGGGCCGAGGCCAACGAGGGGGCGCTGAAACTGGCGCGCAAGTGGGGCAAGGAGAAGAAGGCCGGCGCCTTCGAGTTCATCGTCACCGAAAACTCGTTTCACGGGCGCACGCTGCAGATGATCACAGCCGGCGGCACCGAGCGCTACAAGGCGCCATTCGCGCCCCTGCCCGAAGGATTCGTGCACGTGCCGTTCAACGACGTTGCGGCCGTCAAGCGCGCAACGTCATCGAAGACCGTGGCGGTGTTCATAGAGCCGATCCAGGGCGAGGGCGGCATCAACGTGCCCGATGACGACTACTTCAGGCAGCTTCGTGGCTGGTGTGACGACCAGGGCATCCTGCTGATCTTCGACGAGGTGCAGACGGGCTGCGGCCGCCTCGGCGAGTTGTTCGCGTACCAGGTGTACGGCGTCGAGCCGGACATCATGACGCTGGGCAAGGGCATCGGCGGGGGCGTGCCGCTCTCGGCGTTCCTCGCGAAGGAGCACGCGGCCGTCTTCACGCCCGGCGACCATGGCAGCACCTACGGCGGCGAACCGCTGACCACGCGCGTCGGCTACGAAGTGATGAACTACATCATCGAGAACGACGTCCCCGCGAAGGTGCGCCGCGACGGCGAGACCGTCGCACGTCGCCTCAACTCGCTCGTCGACCGCTGTCCGCACGTCACCGAGGCGCGGGGCAAGGGATTGATGTGGGCCGTGCAGTTTACGACCGACATCGGCGAAAGAGTGACGAATGCGGCGCTCGCGGCGGGGCTCATCGTGAACAACGTGCGTCCGAACGCCGTGCGCCTGGCGCCTCCGCTGACGATCGGCGAGGACGAATTGGAGCAGGGGCTCGCGATCCTCGAGCACATCATCGAAGCAGAGGCTCCGTCGCCGCCGAAGTGAGCCGTTCGGCAGCGGCACCCGGGGCGCGGCGGTCCAATTGTTGGGAATGTGCGGTTAAACGCACCCTGACCCCCTCCCCATAAGCATCTAACGTAGATGGTGCGCGTAGCACTACCACACTATTACACAATGGCACAGGCCAACGGAGATTAGTGGCATGAACGACCATCCTGCTATTGACACACGAGCATCTATGCCTGATGATCCACCACCAGAGGTTGGAGTAATGGCATCGCAGGAAGTCCGGCAAGCACGTACCGCTCTGGTCACTGAGCGCCGGGAACTAGCGGAGAAGATTCGACACATCGATCTGGCGATTCAGGCGCTTGACGGCGTGCTGGGTACCAGCTTCCGCACACGCACGAGCCGCAACGGCACCAGTATCAAGCTTCGGGTCTACCAGCTATTGCGGGAGCATGGAGCGCCCATGCACGCATCGGCCATCGTTGACGCGCTGAAGGCGCAAAACGTGGCGCTGAGCGAGAAAGACCCTCGCGCCGTGGTAGTTACAGCAGCACGGCGCTTGATCAAGGAAGGCAGGGCTGAGAAGGTCGGCCCAAATACGTTTCAGGCAGTAGGAGAGTAGGCAAAGACGGGACGCCCCAGCTACCAACTAGAAGCGTCCCGTCCAAGTGTTTCGAGAGCCGGTGGCGAAGTGGTTAACGCGCAGGGCCTGCACCCCTGTATGCACGGGTTCGACCCCCGTCCGGCTCTCCTACCAATAAGGATCATACCATGCACAGCGAACCCAAGAGGAAGGGTGATCTCCAATCTCTCGTTGACGGAACCCTGACCGAGGCCGACGCCCGCGCCCTGCTGGAAAGCTGGCGCTGGCCCAATGGCATCGTCTGCCCGCTGCCTCACTGCGGCGGCTCGGGGGCCTACCGCATCGAGGGGAAGGCCAAGAAGCTGAAGTCAGGGCGGATGCAAGGCCCGCGCTCCCTCTACAAGTGCAAAGCCTGTAAGCGCCAGTTCAGCGTCACCAAGGGCACGATCTTTGAGGACTCCAAAGTACCGCTCCGCACATGGCTGATCGTCATGTACCGCATGTGCTCGTCAAAGAAGGGCGTCTCCGCTCGCCAAATCGGGCGCGAGTTTGGCTTGACCCCTGAAAGCGCATGGTTTCTCTGTCACCGCGTCCGCCACGCGATGCGCGATCAGGACACTACACCGCTGTCAGGCATCGTCGAGGCCAACGAAACATGGATCGGCGGGCGTCCGCGCGGCCACCGTCTCCACCGCGCCGCTGCGATCCACAGGGCCAAGTACAAGGGCGAGAAGTCGCCGCGCACCATCGACATGGAGCGCAAGACTCCTGTGTTCGGCATACGGGAACGTGGCGGGCGCGTGCGCGTCATGCCGATGCCGGGGATCACACAACACCAGGTCGAGCGCAAGCTGCTAGAAAATCTGCTACGCGGAAAGACGCGGCTGATCACCGACGAGCACAAGTACTACCACTGGATAAGCGGAGCCTTCCCGCATGACGTGATCCGCCATAACTCGGAGTACGTGCGCGGCGACATTCACACCCAAGGGATCGAGTCGTTCTGGTCGATCCTGAAGCGCGGGATCATAGGGACGTATCACCACGTCGATGCTGGCTACCTCGGCCCGTACACCGCCGAGTTTGCCTTCCGGCACAACACGCGGGAGATAACCGACGCAGAGCGGTTCAGGGCGTTGATCGGCCAGATCGAGGGCCGCGTTGACTGGTACCTCGGGAAGCAGGCTTCCGCTTCGGCTTCGGAGTAGAGACCGCTCGCTTCACCGCTTCCTCAAAAGGCACGTCGATCTTGATCGGTTTGTCGTACTTGGACTTGCGTTTCGCCATGAAAGGAGGTGCCCCCGATGGATCAGTGCGTCCACCGCATAATACGAGACCCCCTAACGGGGGTCTTTCTTTTTCTTCATATGAGATTTCGCGCGATTCAAGGCCACCTCATAAGGGCGACCGTCTGGAAATGGTAGATCGACTGCATGTCCTCCACCGATGTCTGGGCACCATACGTTTGTACTGTGGATAGACAACCGACGCAGATAATGTCCGCCACCATCCTGCTCGACGAGTGGTAAACGATGGTCCCGGCATCGCGCTTCCAACTCTGTCTGCGGCCTTTCGCCGCGCTCGTTGATCACCTCCACCCACAAGATGCCGTCCAACACGATACGCCCTAAGCGCGGGCGGGCGACGGCAAGATATGCGTCTCTAAGCGAGCGCCCCAGTGCAAGTGCGCCACCAGCGCACGCTATCGCGACGGCCACCAATACGGGCGGATCAATTTCGTAGACAATCGCGGCCCATCCTGTCACGGCAGCACTCGCGAAACCGGAGACAATGACAGGGGTAAGCGCGTTGGCCGCGATGTTGGAGGCGAAAGTGGCAACTGCTGCGACGACGCGCATGCCTGCGATCCTACGCGGATGCCATTGCTCGATCTACGATCCATAACTAACCCTCACCTACAGGAGAGGGTGCGCTTGACACGCACATTCCCCAATTGTTTCACGTGAAACATTAGTTCTACTCCGCGGTGCGTCCCTATCTGTCCGGAGTGACGTGAACCGCTTGGAGTTCATCGCTGAAATGTGCGATGCGGCGGCGCTCGCTGTGCAAAACGGATCGTCGGCGTTATCGTCACTACCGGAGAGCGATCAGGAGGGCCGCTTGCGTGGTTGCGGGCGCCTGCGCTTGCTCGCCGGCGCCTCACGGGCGCCTGTCAGCCCGACTGACCTGCCCCCCGAAAACTGATCCAGTCTAAATGAGCGTCCTCCGGGATAA
>JBBDXD010000020.1:0-34837 GCA_040902535.1 Dehalococcoidia bacterium
GTTTCCGTAGGGGAGAACCCCTAATTGGGGAGGTTGGAAGCTGGAGGGTAGAGGTTGCGGGGGCGGGGGATCGGAAGTCGGAGGTCAGGTGTTTTCGAGCGCGCATGCGGGATGAAGAGGGTGGAGGCTAGACTCGAGAACGCTACGTCAACTCCAGCTTCCAGCTTCCAGCTTCCGACTTCCCGCCTCCGGCGATGTGCTATCGTGCCGTCCGCTACGCTTCCCATAACGCCGTTTGGGCAGCCGGGCGCGGAGGTGAGATTGGACGACGGACTGCTGGCGAGCCGGGCCGCTGCGGGCGATCTGGACAGCTTCGGCCAGTTGTACGACCGCTACTTCATCCGCGTGTACGACTTCGCGTGGCGGACGCTGGGCGACCCGGCGGAAGCGGCAGCCGCGACCGAGGACGCGTTCGCGCGGACGGTGGACGCGCTGCAACATCCCGTCAACGCGCCGACGTTCCGCTCGCTGCTCTTTTCGGCCGCCCATACGGCTGTGGTCGCGCGCGCCGACGCGCCGGGCGACGACCGAAGCGGCGCCGCCCACGATGAGGCGTTCGGCGCATTCGATGTGCCCGACCCCTCGCACATCGAGAATCCGGCGGCCGTGCGGGGAGATTACGAACTGGCGGCGCTCGGATGGGAAGCGTTCGCATCGCTGACGGCACGTGACTACGCGCTGCTCGACCTGCACCTGCGGCAGGGCCTGAGCGTACACGAGATCGCGCACGTGCTGGGCACGAGCAAGAAGGAAGCAGAGGCCATCGTCAGGCGGATGACGAAGGCGGCATCGGAGGCGATCGACAGTTCGGTGATCGCGCGTCGCGGCACGTGCCCGCAATTGCGCGAGGCGATGTCTCCGTTCGCGATGCCGCCGCTCAACGACGAAGCGCGCGCGGCGGCACAGCAGCACGTTGCAACCTGCGATGTGTGTCAGCAGGAGAAGTTGCGCCTTCCGAACATGCTCGAACTGCTGGCGGCGTTTTCAGCGATCGCCGCGCCGCATGCGCTCAAGGGGGATGTCTGGGGCAGCCTTGCGGCGCGCTGGCGCATTCCTCCGGCGTCGATGGAAGACACGCTCTTCGAAGACGAACCGTTCGGTGACATAGAGCACAGTCCGTATGGCGCGCGCGCGGACGTCGCAGGGGGCGTGCCGCCATACTATCCGCGAGAGCGCGCCTACGGGGCCGGACGCGGATCTGAATGGACGCGCAACAAGGTCATGATTTTCGCGGCGGCGGCGATCGGGCTGCTGGTATTCGCGTTCGCGGGCGGCGCCGTGATCAGCGGTGCGTTCGACGGCGGCGATGAGGACGGCGGGGCAGTGGCTGCAGACCCGACATCGGACGCGTCGCCGGGCATCTCGACGCCGGACGCGGAGACGCCGGGCGGCCCAGGGGTGGTGGTAGAGACGCCGACCGAGGATCCGAACGCCACGGCGACCGCGACAGAAGCACCGACCGAGACGCCGGCGCCCCAGGCGACCGCCACGACGCCGCCGGCGCCCCCGCCACCGCCACCTCCGCCCACGGCGATACCGGCCACGCCGACGCCGGAACCCGTCGATCCCAACCCGACGCCGACGCGCCGGGCGCTGATCCCGATTGGCACACCCACGGGCCAATAGCTCTCCAATGTGACGCTCAGATAACGCGCGCCGGGCCGATGCTATTAGCGGGGGCCGCCGGTGAGCGCGGTCAAGGCCGTCATGCACGCAGCCGAATCGGAACGAGAGCAGCAGTCGCGTTTTTCGTGGCTGTTCGAGTTGCCTCCGCGCACCGAGCGCTCCATGCGGATGGAAGCGCTGATCGCGCGGCTGCGCCTGCTCGTGATCCTCGTCAACAGCGTCGCGCTGGCGTTCTTCCTCGACACGACGGGCATGCAGACCGACCTGGCGTGGCTGGCGGTGACGGCTGTGTGGCTGTACGGCGTGCCGGTGGCGGTGCTGCAGCCGTACCGGCGCTGGCGCGTGTTCGAGACGGGCATCATCACGGGCGTGGCGGACTCGATCGCGACGATGGCGTTCATCGCCGTGACGGGCGCGTCGGACAGCCCGTTCTTCCTGTTGTTTTATCTTTCGGTGGCGGCGATCGCGATGCGCTTCGACCTGCGGCAGGCGGTGCTTGCGAGCGCGATCTACGCCGCGGCGTACGGGATCATCTATTTCGCGACGTGGGACGCAAGTCAGGACGCGTTCGGCGTGCTGGGGTTGCGTCTCGCGTACTTGCTGTTCATCGCCGTCGGCGTGGGGCATCTTGCGCGCGAGGAGAATTATCGAGCGCGGCAGATCGATGAAATCGAGCGCCTGCACGCGGAGAACCAGAAGCTGCATCATCGTTCGGAGCGCGCGGCGCGTCTTGACCGGTTGACGGGGCTCATGAACCGGGCGGCGTTCGAGAAGGAAGCGCAGAAGGAGCTCCGGCGCGCGAAGTCAGGCGGCTACATCAGCGTGCTGTTCTGCGACATGGACCGCCTCAAGCGCATCAACGACGAACTGGGACACGACGCGGGCGACCGGGTGCTGCGGGCCGTCGGATCGGCGATGAAGCGGACGCTGCGGCGCGAGGACTTGATCGGGCGCTACGGCGGCGACGAGTTTGTGGTGGTGATGCCGAACGTGACGCGGGAGACGGCGTACGACCGGGCGGACCAGCTCATCGAAGCGGTGCGGTCGGTGAATGACAGCCTGACGGATGACCTGCGCGTGGGGCTGAGCGTCGGCATCTCGGTGTACCCGTTCGACGCGCAGGATTATCCGACGCTGGTGCGGCTGGCGGACCAGGCGATGTATCTGGCGAAGCGCGAAGGCGGCGATCGATCGCGGACGGCAAACGACCTGCGGTTGTTCTGGGAAGAGATACCGCATTCGGCCTGACGGCCGTGGTTGTCAGTTTTCAGTTTTCAGTTACGGACCTCACCCCACGGCCCCCTCTCCGTCTGGCGGAGAGGGGGAGCTTGGTCCGCCGCGCCGGTGCGTTTCACGACGAGATGCTTCGCTTCGCTCTGCATGACAGCACGGTGCGTTTCATGACGGACCTCACCCCCCGGCCCCCTCTCCGTCTGGCGGAGAGGGGGAGCTTGGTCCGGCGGGCGTGTGCGTGTCACGACGAGATGCTTTGCTTCGCTCAGCATGACGGCACGGTACGTTTCATGACGGGATGCTTCGCTTTGCTCAGCATGACGCGCGGGCGTCAGGCGATCAGCTCGAGGAATTCGCGGAGGATTCTTGCGGTGGCGCCCCAGATGAGGTGCTCGCGCCAGGCGTAGGAATACATCATCACGTCGCGGCCCTGGTAGTTGCGCAGCTCGGCGACGGTGTTCGCGGGGTCGCGCAGGTGATCGAGCGGCACCTCGAGGATCTCTGCGACTTCGACCTCGCTGTGGGAGAACGCGTATGGCCCGGGCACGGTGATGCGGCCGACGAAGGGACGCACGAGAAAGTTCGATACGGTGATCATCTCATCGAGCTGGCCGATCAGTTCGATGTGATCTTCGACGACGCCGATCTCTTCCCACGTCTCGCGCGTCGCGGTGTGCCGCAGGTCGCGGTCGGTGGCGTCGTGCGCGCCGCCGGGAAACGAGATCTGGCCCTTGTGGTGCTCGACGAGCTCGGAGCGACGCGTGAACAGCACGTGCAGCGATCCATCGAGTTCGTAGAGCGGGAGCAGGACGGCTGCGCGCGCCAACGATGGATCTTCGATGTAGGCGGGGTCGTAGGCTTGCATGCGGTCGCGGATGTGGGGGAGGGAGTTCTCAGTCATCAGTTGTAAGTCATAGTTGTCAGTTGTTAGTTGTTAGTTTTAAGTCCCCGCCCCGCCCAAACTGTAGCGATCGCCTTTGGGCCGCAGTGCGAGCGGGCTGATTGGCGTACGGCTCATGTGGTGAGGATGGGGACGATGCGCTTTCTCGCGTCGGCCTTGAGGTAGTCGAAGATCTTCGTGCGTGCGGAGCGAAGCGGCGCCAGTGACGCTTCGTCCGCCGCCGGCTCGATGATCGGCGCCAACGACGCAAGGCCGGCGCGCAGCGCTTCGTTCTCCTTCCGCAGATCGGACAGCTTGAGGCTATCGGCCGGCGCCGGGACATCGGCGAGGAGTTCGCGCGCCATGATGATGCTGACGTTGTTGCCGGCGACATTGGCGAGGGCGGCGGCGGTCTCCGCAAGCAGCGCGCGGAGCGTCGTGTTGTGCTCGATGAGGTCGGGGACGGCGGTGTCGTAGTCGCGCTGGGCGATCGTGAACAATAGCATCGAGAACCCGAATTGCGCGCGGGCGTAGTTTGACTGCAATTCGGGGAGCAAGTGCGCCATGACGCCGGTCTGGATCGCCTTCAGCACTTCTTCGGGGTAGGGCCTCATGCGATCAGCTCCATGATCTCCGCTTCGACGCCGGGGTTGATGAACGACGTCACGGCGAGCAGCAGGTCGGGCGTCTTCCCCTCGACGATCGACTTCAGCCCGGTAAGAAAGAGCGTCGCGAACTTGACGTTGCCGAAGACCTCCCAGAACTTCAGCGCGTCGCGATCGACTGCGGCGCCGCCAGCTTCTTCGTACATGCGGATGAACTCGTCGCGAGAACAGAGCCCGCCGACGCGGTCGTCGCCGGCCCAGCGCCACGACTTGACGACGACCCAGCCGACATCTTCGACCGGATCGCCGGCGTGGGCCATCTCCCAGTCGAGGATGCCCGTGATGCCCGTCCGGTCGTAGAGGAAGTTGCCAGTGCGGTAGTCGGCGTGCACGAGCGCGAGGCGCGCGGGCGGCGCGGGCTGATGGCGCTTCAACCACGAGAACGCCATCTCCAGCACCGGCTGCGGCTCGAGGGAGTCACGGCGCATGACGGCTTCCCAGCGATCGATCTCGTGCTGCGCGGGCGCTTCGCCGGCGGCGGGGCGGTCGATCGACTTGAGCGCGGCGATGTCGAAGGAGTGGATGCGGGCGAGGATCTCCGCCTTCTGGCGCGCGATCGTGGGGCGGATCTCGGCGAAGTCCGGCGATGTGACGAGCGCGCGAGCATCCGTCGCGCCAGTAACGCGGCCCATGACGAAGAAGGGCCGCTCGAGCCACTCGCCATCGCGCTCGATCCAGTAGACGGGGGGCACGGGCACGCCGGTCTCGCCGAGCGCAGAGTACAGCTCGAACTCCAACTCGTTGTTGCCGTCGAGCAGGCTCGCGGGCGGATCGCGGCGGATGATGAAGCCGCGCTCGACGGTTGTACCCGCCTCGGACCAGCGTGCGTCGAACGACCACGTCTCGCGCGACGCGCCGCCGACGATGCGCGCGATGTTCGAGACGCTGACATCGGTCGCGTCGGGGAGGCGATGCTTGAGGTAAGCGGCGACCTTGTCCGGCTGCATCGTGCAGAAGGGTGTCGCGCCGGTGATGCTGGGTCAAGGCGACGCTTGGGGTGCAACCACAGATGAACACAGATGTCACTGATGCCGGTTTTGTGGTGAAGTCCGAGGGAATGGCGAAAGGGGATGTCGGAGGCGGAGTGACGGCGCGAACAACATTGGAAGCTGGAGGCCAGAGGCAAGAGTCCGATTTGCCGCGCCCAGATGGCGAGACACGCAGGCGTGACGTAGGATTTTCTCGCAATGCATCGATTCACGATCCGGCGATTCTCGCGTGCCGACCAAACGGCGATCGAGGCGCTCGAGCGAAGCGTGGGACCGTACCGGGCGGAAGATGCCGCAGAGGTGGCCACGATGCGAGCACGCGCTGCCCACGCGCGCGAAAGCGGCTCAGACTGGCGGCCGCACTCGCCAGAGCCGGACAGCATAACTGACGTTGATCGGTGGTACGCGGCATTCTGGGTGGCCGAAAGTGCCGATGGCATCATCGGCATGGTGGGCGTGCGCCGCAGTTTCCACGAGGGCGCAGCACCGCCGCGCCACGACTGGCACGAGCAAGATAACATCGCCGAACTGCGACGCCTGCGCGTTGCACCGGAGGCCCGACGCGAGGGTGTTGGCACGTCGTTGACGAGGGCCGTCATAGATTGGTGCCGCAGCGAGCGCTGCCGCGTGCTCTATCTCCACACCACATCGCCGCAGGCGCCAGCGCGGGCGCTCTACGAAGGCCTGGGCTTCCGGGATATCGGTCACACGCTCACGGGCGAGTACGAATACGTCTGGTATGCGTTGGAATTCTAGCTCGCCGATTTCGAAGAGCGGCGAGCTGAGGGATTGAAGGTGGCGGAGGGGGAGGGATTCGAACCCTCGATCCCGGTTACCCGGGATAAGCGCTTAGCAGGCGCCCGCACTAGGCCACTATGCGACCCCTCCAGCGCTGAGGCCCTCTAGTCTAACAAACAGCTCGGCGATCCAGAGCGCTCGGTCGGCCATCACCGCCTATCATTGCAGCATGTCGATCTTTCGTCGCATCTTCGGGCGGGGCGATGATGATGCCCCGAAGCGGCTGCCGTCGCCGGACGAGCTGGTGTTGCTGACGCGCACGGAAAGCGAGTTCGAGACGACGCTGTTTCGCGACATGCTTGCGGACGCTGGCATCGACGCCATGGCCAAGAACCTCGACGCGCTGAGCGTCTACTATCGCATGACGCCGCGGCCGTGGTCGCAAGAGCTGTGGGTGCTGCGGAAAGACCTGCGGAGCGCGAAGGAAGTCCTGGAGATCGCGGACGAGGAATGATTAGCCGGGCGTCGCGTCGTCGCCTGTAATAGATGTTTGCGGCGGGGTGGCGCGGTCCTTGAGTTCCTTCACGAGCAGATGCCAGCCGGCGATACCGGCGAGGCGCTCGTACCCGGCGTCGGTGCCGGTCGCGACGAGCGCGTAGCCGTGGCGCATGACCATGTCTTTCGCAGGATTTACGACCGACGTGTGCAACGACATTTTCTTGTAGCCGAGGCGCCGCGCTTCCTTTTCGCAGTAGACGCGGGCGTGGGCGCCGATGCCGCTGTAGCGGTACTTCTCCGTCGTCGTCATCTCGGAGATGTGATACGCGTCTTCGGGCAGCGGCGGGTAGACGCGTTCCTCCGCGCGCCGCAGGGCGATGAAGCGCGGCAGCGCCCGGACGCCGAACACGCGCGCCCACGCCGCCGCGCGCACGAGTTCAAATTTCCAGCGGTGCAGGATGGCGACCCCGCCGCGGGGCGATGCCGCCGGGTTGATATCGACGACGACGACGATCTCGCCGTCCATCTCACCGACGTGCACGCCGTCGAGCCCGCGTAGGCGTAGCTGCTGCGTCCCCCATCTTCGCGCGCGGTCGACGTCGCCGGCGATCGCGATCTCTTCGCACGCCGGGTGCCCATAGATGATGGCGGCTATGTCGTCGAACTCTTCGGGCCGGGCTTTGCGGAAGACGAGGTCATTCATATGACGATTATCGTCCTCGCGGGCCGCGCGCGGTAATGCCCTCAAGGTGTTGGCGTGCGTGCCTGTGGCAGACGGCCGGAGCTACCAGCGACCCCAGTAGATCGGGTTCGTCATGGCGTGGACGACTTCGCCGCGCTCGGGGCGGCCGCGGAAGCCGCGCACCTCGAGGCGGAGGTAGTCATCGCCTTCGAGGCGCAGTTCGAAGTCGTCGTCGAAGTCTTCGGTCGGAGCGGTGATCTCGCGGACAAGCCCGCGCTTGCCGAAGTAGCGCAGGTGCTTGCCATCGGGGCCGCGGTACTTCGTGTGAAAACGCACGGTGGCGCCGTCGCCGGCGTCGAGCAAGTCACCGGCCATTGCTTCGTACGCAGCGCCATCGCGTTCGGTGCGGGCGCGGAAGTCAGCGTAGGGGCCGTTCGGCGCTTCGGAGAGGAAGACGTGTCCGGCTTCAACGCCCTGCAGGACCGCCTCGCGCGTGAGGGGGCCATCGACGTAGACCCACGTGCAGGGCTCGCCAGGGCCGTTGGGCTGCGACATCGGCGCGGGGGGCACGCAGTGCGAGTCGCTGCCGCCGACGGCGATCATGCGCTCGCCGCGGTCGAGGTGGCCGATCCAGCGGAGGAGCGCCGGCTCGTTGAAGTAGCGCCATGGCGCGTTCCACACCTCGACGGCCTGGTAGCCGCGCAGCGCGTTGTGCTGCCACGGGATCGGCGAGTCGGGATGGTTGATCGAGAACATCGAACCGCGGCGGTTGGCCTCGTCGATGAGCGCCTGGACGCGGTCGTCGCTGGTGGCGCGCCAGTCGATCCAGTCGTCGAGCGCCCAGACGTTGGCGTGGCCGCCGTACATCGTGATCTCCTCGCCGGGGATGAGCAGCGGGCCGCCGTCGACGTTGAGGCGCGCGAGGTCGTCCCAGTGGGCGATCGTGTTGTGGTCGGTGAGCGCGAAGTAGTCGAGGCCGACGCGACGGACGTAGTCGACGATCTCGTCGACGGTGTTGGCGCCGTCGGAGTGCTCGCTGTGGGCGTGGAGGTCGCCACGATACCAGCGGCCGCGGGCGCCGTTGGCGCCGCCGGCGATGGTTGGCGTTGCGCTTTCAACAGTCTGGTTGCGACCGGCGAAGGCGCCGCCAGGGACGGGCACGTCTTCGAGGACGTGCTGCGCTTCGGGGTCGATGTCGAGGTCGACGTTTACGCGGTAGCGGACGACGGGATCATCGATCTTCGAGCAGCCGAACATGATGTTCCATTCGCCGGGCTGGATGGGACCGCGCAGGTAGCCGGGCGTCGCGCGCTCGCGTTCGATGTAGAAGCTGCTGCGGGCGCCGCCGCTCCAACCTCGAAAGCCGCGCGCTTGGAAGGCGGCGCCGCGCGGGTCGAAGACGCCGATGTCGATGTTGTTGCCGGAGTGCGTTTCCTGGGCGCCCTGCACCTGGTTCTCGTACCAGTAGCTGACTTCGAGGCGGCGCGTGCCGGCGGGTACGTCGAACGGCAGGTGGACGTATTCGCTGCGGGCGTGCTCGGGCGTGACGAAGCCTTCGAGGCGGATCTTGTGACGCATCGGGCGCAGTATACGGCGATGCCAGTTGGAAGTCGTCAGTTGTAAGTCGTCAGTTGTCAGTCGTCCGGGCACAGGTCTTGAATGATCGCGGGGTTAGACGTGCTGATCCGCGAGTTCAGCCAACGCACCGCCCGCGAGGCGGTAGGTCGCGGTGCCTTCGGTCTCTTCGGCGCCGACGGAGCGGTAGAAGTCGATCGATGGCTGGTTCCAGTCGAGCACGGACCACTCGAGCCGGCTGCAACCGCGTTCGACGTGATCTTCGCGAGGGCGGCGAGGAGCGCTTTGCCGTGTCCGTTGCCGGGATGCCTAGGCTGGACAAAGAGGTCTTCGAGGTACAGGCCGGGTTTGCCGCTGTACGTCGAGAAGTAGTGGAAGAACAACGCGAAGCCGACGGCCTCGCCCTCGTGCTCCGCGAGGAGCACCTCGGCGTAGGGCGCACGCCGAAGAGGTGCGTGCGCAGCTAGAATTCGTCGAGCGTGACTTCGTGCGCGAGGCGTTCGTATTCGGCGAGTGCGCGGATGAGCGCGGCGATCGTCGGCGTGTCCTCAGCCGTGGCGTTGCGGATCATCCCGAAAGCGTATCGGCGGGGACGATGATGCGAAACGGCCATTGCCGACGGGCGCAATGAGACGACTGTCAAATCACGCTTGCGCAGTTCCAGCCGTCAGACGAAGAGGAAGCTGGTCGCGTTGTCGACGGCGTCGAAGAGTTGCTGCGGGTAGAGACCGACGTAGAAGACGGCGAGCATGAGCAGCGCGGCGAGGCCCTGCATCTCGAGCGGGACGCGCAGGGGCTCGGCGCCATCTTCGGGTTTGCTGACGAACGCCTGGCGCATGATCTGCAAGTAGTAGTAGAGCGAGATGACGCTGGTGACGACTCCGATGACGGCGAGCCAGTAGTAGCCCGCGTCCGTCGCGGCCTGGAAGAGGATGAACTTGGTGACGAAGCCGGCGAACAGCGGCAGCCCGGCGAGCGAGAACAGCGCGCCGGCGAGCACGCCGGCGAGCAACGGCGCACGCTCGCGCATGCCGCGCATGTCGTCGATGCCTTCGCTGCCGGTCATGTGCGTCCAGGCGATGATCACGACGAAGATCGCGAGGTTGGTGAACATGTAGCCGGTGAGATGGAGCACGAGCGCCGACGCGGTGTCATGCGAGAGGCCGGCGATGCCCATGAGCATGTACCCGACCTGGCCGACGGACGAATACGCCATCAGGCGCTTGATGTTGCTCTGCTGCAGCGCGACGAGATTGCCGAGGAGCATCGTCGCGGCGGCGATGCCGGCAATCATCCAGCTCCAGTCGTCGTGCACGACTTCGAAGGCGCCGCTGAACAGGCGCAGCAGCAGCGCGAATCCGGCCGCCTTGGAGGTCGTCGAAAGGTAGGCGGTGACGGTGACGGGCGCGCCTTCGTAGGCGTCGGGCGTCCACATATGGAAGGGCACGGCGGCGACCTTGAAGCCGAGGCCGGCGACTATCAGCACCAGCCCCATGAGCAGCGCGAAGTCGATGTCCGTGGCGTCGGTGGAGCCGAGGCTTGCGGCGATGTCGTCGTAGTAGGTGCTGCCCGTGAGGCCGTAGATGAGGCTCATGCCGTAGAGGAACATCGCCGACGAGAAGGCGCCGAGCAGCAGGTACTTGAGGCCGGCCTCGTTCGAGCGGCTGTCGAACTTGGCGTAGGAGACGAGGATGTAGAGGCTGAAGCTCAGCAGTTCGAGCGACAGGTACGCGGTCATCAGCTCGCGCGACGCTGCCATGCCGATGGCGCCGATCGTCGAGAGGATGACGAGCGCGTAGTACTCGCCGGGGTGCCGGAGGCGATCTTCGACGTAGCGGCCCGAGGCGATGCAGATGACGGCGGCGATGCCGATGAAGAGCACGCGGAAGTACGTCGTGTAGTTATCGATGGCGACGACGCGCGCGAAGTCGCTTTCGACGTCGATCCAGGCGAGCGAGATCGCGGCGGTGATCAGCAGACCGGATGCGGCGATCCACGAGAGCCATGCCTTGCGGAGTTGCGGCAGAAAGAGATCGACGCCGACGACGAGCACGACGAGGCCGGCGAGCATGAACTCGGGGATGAACAGCGTGTAATCGAGGTTCAGGTCGTTCACGTGACCCCCGGCAAGTTGCGCACGCTTTCCTGGATGCGGTCAACGAACGGCGCGGGCCAGAGCCCCATGAAGAGCATGAACGAGAGCAGCAGCACGGCCGTGCCGCGCTCGAGGTAGGTCATCTCCTGCAGGTCGTTCCACTGTTCGTTGACGGGGCCGAAGAACGACATCGACCACATGCGGAGGATGTACACGGCCGTCAACATGGCAGCGAAGATGCCGAGCGCGCCGGCCCACGGATACGTCTCGAACGTGCCGACGAAGACGTGGAACTCGGCGACGAAGCCGGCGAGGCCAGGCAGTCCGAGGGACGCGAGGCCGGCGGTGCCGAAGAAGAACACGAACAACGGCATGCGCTGCACGAGGCCGCTGAAGAGCGTCATGTCGCGGGTGTGCGCCTGGTCGTAGACCGTGCCGACCATGGCGAAGAAGAGAGCCGTCATGACGCCGTGCGCGAACATCTGCAGCACGGCGCCGTTGACGCCGATGACGTTCATCGTCGCGAGGCCCATGAGCACGAGTCCCATGTGGCTGACGGACGAGTAGCCGATCATGTACTTGAAGTCGCGCTGCGCCGTGGCGGCGAAGGCGCCATAGACGACGTTAGCCGTCGCGAGGATCATCAGGCCGGGCATCCAGAACGTCGCGCCTTCGGGCAGCAGCTGGATGCCGAGTCGGATGATGCCGAACGCGCCGAGCTTCATCAGCACGCCGGCGTGCAGCATCGACACGGCGGTGGGCGCGGAGACGTGACCATCGGGCGACCAGGTGTGGAAGGGCCAGAGGCCGGCCAGCACGCCGCAGCCGATGACGAAGAGCGGGAAGACGAGTTTCTGGAAGTCGGGATCGAACTCGTGCGCATAGAGTTCGCGCAGATCGAAGGTGCCGAGGCCGGCTTCGTGGAAGACGGCGAAGATGCCCATGAAGATGAGGATCGAAGCGGCGACCAGCATGATCGTCAGCTTCATCGCGCTGTATTCCTTGGTGCGCTCGAAGGTCGGGAAGACGCTGCTGGAGCCCCAGACGGCGATCAGCAGGTACATCGGCAGCACGGCGACTTCGTACCAGAAGAAGAAGAAGAAGAGGTCGAGCGCCGTGAAGGTGCCGTAGACGCCGGAGACCAGCACCCAGAAGAGGATGAAGAAGTCCTTGTTGTGATGCTCGATCTTCCACGAGATGAGCGCGCCGCCGAACGCGACGATGCCGGTCAGCAGCACCATCGGCGCGGCGATGCCATCGATGCCGAACATGAGCGACATGCCGTTCTCTTCGAGGAAGCCGACGTTTTCAAGCCAGTTGAATCGAATGAGGAACTGGTACTCCTCGCCGCTGTTGACTTCGTAGGCGAAGAAGACGTAGGTGGAGATGGCGAAGAGCGCGGCGCCGGCGAGCGCGCTGAGCCAGCGCACGACATTCTTGCGTTCGTCGGGCACGAAGACGAGGACCGCGGCAACGAGCAGCGGTATGGCGATCGTCGCGATCAGCCAGTAGCCCGAGTGCATGGTCCTCCCTTCTCTACGCGCGGTAGCCGAACGCGACGACGGCGATCACGACGATGCCCACGACGATCGCGAGGGCGTAGTTGGGCACGTTGCCCGTCTGCTGGAACTTGCCAAGCCAGCCCATGAAGCCCGTCGCCTCGCCGGTGCCGTTGACGCCGGTGTCGTTCACGATGGCGCGGTCGAAGACGGCGACGACGCGCCCGGTGGCCAGCACGACGTAGTTGATCGCGAGCTGGTACAGCTCATCGATGTAGAAGCGGTTGAGGAACAGGCGGTACAGCAGCGGCGAGAAGGCTGCCGCGCGGCGAGACGGCTCCGCCGAGCCACCCCAGAGCACGGCGCCGCCGGCAAGTCCGATCAGCACGAGCACAGTCGAGAGGATGGCGACGGTCCAGTCGACCTGGAACTCCTCTGGCCCTTCGAGGCGGTTGTAGACGAAGCCGAGCCAGCCGCTATGGAAGCCGAGCGCTTCGCCGGCGCCCTCGAAGACGACGAACCCGCCGACCAGCGTAAGCGCGGCGAGCAAGATCAGCGGCAGCGTCATGGCCGGTTCTGATTCGTGCGCGTGTTCGTGCACGTGCGCGTCCTTCGGTTCGCCAAAGAACGTCAGCATGACGACGCGCATCATGTAGAGCGCCGTGAGCGGCAAACTGATGTACAGCACGATGAGCGCGATGTCGCTGAGGTGACCGTGCTGGACGCCGATGATGATTTCGTCCTTCGCCCAGTAGCCGGAGAGCGGCACCATGCCCGCCATCGCGAGCGCGCCGATGATGAACGCCGGCGCCGTGATCGCCATTTTGCTCCAGAGGCCGCCGAGTTTGTCGACTTCCTGTTCCTCCGTCGCGTGGATGACGGATCCGGAAGCGAGGAACAGCAATGCCTTGAAGAAAGCGTGCACGAAGAGATAGAGCATCGCCGCGCCGACGGCGCCGGAGCCGAGCGCGACGAACATCAGGCCGAGCGAGTTGAGCGTCGAGTACGCGACGACGCGCTTGATGTCGCGCTGGGCCAGCCCGATGAAGCACGACAGCATCACGGTCGTCAGGC
The DNA here is from genome assembly GCA_040902535.1 of Dehalococcoidia bacterium. Taxonomy (NCBI): domain Bacteria; kingdom Bacillati; phylum Chloroflexota; class Dehalococcoidia; species Dehalococcoidia bacterium. The sequence goes on from JBBDXD010000020.1 coordinate 13,555, forward strand.
CGAGCGCGGTGATCAGTTCCGGCATACCGTGCACGACTTCGAACAACGGCAGCATGCGGGCTACGAGGTAGACGCCGGCGACGACCATCGTCGCGGCGTGGATGAGCGCGGAGACCGGCGTCGGGCCCTCCATGGCATCGGGCAGCCAGACGTGGAGCGGGAACTGCGCCGATTTGCCGATGGCGCCGGCAAACATCAGCACGGCCGATGCGGTGAGCCATTCGCGCTGGATGTCGCCTGCTTCCGCGGCGTGGAGGATCTCCTGGATGTTGAAGGTGCCGGTCTGCCAGAAGAGGATGATGATGCTGATCAGCAGTCCGACATCGCCGATGCGGGTGGTGATGAATGCCTTCTTCGCGGCCTCGGCGGCGGACTGCTTGTCGTTGTAATAACCGATCAGCAGCATCGAACAGAGGCCGACGAGTTCCCAGGCGAAGTAGAGGAGCAGCAGGTTGTCGGCGAGCACGAGGGCGAGCATGGATGCGACGAAGAACGAGACGATGGCGTAGAACCAGCCGTAGCGTCGGTCGCCCTTCATGTAGCCGGTCGAGTAGATCATGACGAGCAGGGAGACGAACGTCACGACGAAGAGCATGACGAGCGTGATCTGGTCGACGAACGTGCCCATGCGGATCTCGAGGTAGCCGGGCGTCTCGAGCCATTGCCAGCTACGCGCGACGCCTTCGAAGTCGCCTTGGCCGATGGCATCGACGAGGTCTTTGCCGATAGGGAAGACGAGCACGAACGATGCCGCCATCAGCGCGATGGCGACCCAGTCGCCGCGGCGCGGCAGGTACTGGCTTGTGAGCAAGAGGATGACGAAGCCCGCCAGCGGCAGCGCCGGCAACAGCCACGCGTCATCCATGCCGATTCCGTTGATGGCTTAACTCCCCCTGGTAGCGCGCGCGCTCACCACTTGAGCGCGTTGATCTCGTCGACGTTCGCGGTCCCGCGATTCCTGAATACCCGCAGCACGATCGCGAGCGCCAATCCGACTTCGGCGGCGGCGATCGCGATGATGAAGATGGCGAAGATGATGCCGGTGAACAAGGAGGGCGCCGTGTAGACGGCGAACGCGACCATGTTGATGCTCACGGCGTTCAGCATCAATTCAACGGACATGAGGATGAGCACGGCGTTTCGCCGGGCGAGCACGCCGTAGGCGCCGATGGTGAAGAGCATGCCGCTGAGCACGAGGTAGTGCTCGAGGGGGACATCGGCGGATACGACTTCCACCTAGGCCTCCTCTCCTTCTTCGCGCATCGCAATGACGATGGCGCCGACGAGCGCGACGAGCAGCACCGCGGACGCCACTTCAAACGGCACGGCCCAGCGGTTGAATAGCGCATCGCCGATGGTCGCGAAGGGGACGACGGTGATCTCGTCGACGTCACGCGGCCACGTGGTCTGCGACCACATGGCGATGAAGGCCCCGAGCAGTGCCAGGGCGGCGACGGCGGCGAGCGGCTTCTGGTCGCCATCGAAGCGCTCGTGCAGATCTTCGACGCGCGTGAGCATGAGTGCGAAGACGAGCAGCACCGTGACGGCGCCGGCGTAGATGAGGATCTGGACGAGCGCGAGAAACTCGACGGAGAGGAGGATGTAGATGCCGGCGACGCCGACGAGCGACATGATCAAGAAGAGAGCGGCGTAGATGGTGCTCCGAATGAGGACCACACCCAGGCCGCCCGCGAGGACTGTCGCCGCCATGAGATAAAAGAAGAGTAAGGTCATGCCCTCAGGCCGGGTTCCACCTTCTTCGCCTTCGACTGAGCGAGCAGCATGTCGAGATCCAACACGAGCTCCTTTCGGTCGAACACCGATAGCTCGTGTCCTGCCCACGTGTTGTTCATGCCAATCGCCTCGAAGTTACAGACTTCGACGCAGATGTTGCAGCGCATGCAGCGCGCGTAGTCGATCCAGAACTCATCGATGATCTTGCGGCGTTTGCTTTCGCCCGTGGCGTGCTTAGGGTTGTCCTTCATGACGACGGTCATGCACTCGACGGGGCAGGCGCGCTCGCAGGCATGGCAGCCGGTGCAGAAGGGCTCATCGACCGCTTCGTCCCAGATGAGGATGGGGAAGGCACGGTCGCGGTTTGCGATCTCGCGGTGAAACTCCGGGTACTGGATGGTGACGGGACGTCGCAGTGCGGCGCGCGCCGTCATACCAAGACTTCTCAAGATGCCCAGCATCAGACCGAACTCCTCGCCGGAACGCTGACCATCTGAAGAGGCTCCCGGGGCTGCACGCGCACCGACTGGTACACGACGAACACGAAGAGCAGCGCCGCGGCACCCGAGGTGATCAACAGAAACACGTCCGGCAAATCATAGACCAGCACCAGTCCATTGAGGAAGATTTGGACCAGCGCGAAGGGAATCAGCACCTTCCAGGCGTAGGACATCAACTGGTCGATCCGGAGGCGCGGGAAGGTGGCGCGCACCCAGAGGAAGAAGACGATGAACAGACCCATCTTCGCGACGGTGAGGAACAGTTGGTATCCCCAGCCGATGTCGCGACCCCACGGCCACTCCCAGCCGCCGAGGAACACGAAGGCGCCAAGCAGGGCGATGACGTACATGTTCACGTAGGCGGTGAGCTGGAACATCGACCAGCGGATGCCGCTGTATTCGATGAAGACGCCGCCGGCGACTTCGGACTCGCCGGTCGGGATATCGAAGGGTTGGCGTTCTAGTTCCGCGACGGCGGCGATGAGGAAGATCAGGAAGCCCAGCGGCTGCCAGACGATCAGCGGCACGACATCCTGGAAGAGGATGATCTGGTAGACGTCGGCTGAGGCGACGATCATCACGACGCCGACCATCGCCAGGATGAGCGGGATCTCGTACGAGATGAGTTGAGCGGCGGCCCGCATGCCGCCGAGGAACGCGTACTTGCTATCGGAGCCCCAGCCGGCCATCAGGAAGCCGATGAACGACAGCCCGGAGATCGCCAGCAGGAAGATCAGACTGAGCTCGACGGGCGCGATCACCCAATCGGCCGTGAACGGCACGACGGCGAACGCGATGAACGCGGGCACGAAGATGGCAAAGACGGCCGCTTCGAAGGTGATGACGTCGGCGGTGGCGGGACGGACGTCCTCCTTGGTGAGCAGCTTGAAGGTGTCAGCGATCGGCTGAAGCAGGCCGAAGGGACCGGTGCGCGTCGGGCCGAGACGCTGCTGGACGCGTGCGATGAATTTGCGCTCGTACCACGTCGCGTACATGACGGCGACGGTCATCACCAGCGTCATGACGATGAGGCCGATGAGCGCGCTCCAAAACGGATGTCCGAGGGCATCGACCATCGGCGCGCGCAGGATCACGTCAGGCATACGCTCCTACCTGTCCACGTCGCACAGCACGATGTCCATCGAACCGAGGATCATGACGGCGTCGGCGAGGAACTGGCCGATCGTCATGTCGCGGAGCGCCGAGAGATTGCAGAACGAAGGCGAGCGCATCTTCAGGCGGTACGGCTTGTCGCCGCCCTTCGAGACGAGGTAGGCGCCCCATTCGCCGCGGGGCGCTTCGACCTTTGCGTATACCTCGCCGGGGGGCGTGCGGAGGCGGCGCGGCATCTTCTCGGGCACGATGGCGCCTTCGGCGGGCATCTGCTCGAGCGCCTGCTCGACGATCGCGATCGACTGGCGCATCTCTTCGAGGCGCACCAACCAGCGGTCGTACACGTCGCCGTACCGGCCAACGGGCACCTGGAAGCTGAATCGGTGATAGATCGAGTAGGGCTCGTCCTTGCGCAGGTCCCAGGGCACGCCGGACGCGCGCAGCATCGGACCGCTGAGCCCGTAGGCGATGGCCTGCTCGGGCGTGAACTTGCCGATGTTCTGGCACCGCACCATGAAGATCTCGTTGCGTGTGAGCAGATCGTCGAGGTCCTGGATGCCCTTCTTCGTCTTGACGAGCGTTTCGTTGACGCGTGAGACGAAGTTGTCGGGGACCTCCCACGCCAGGCCGCCGACACGGAAGTACGCGTACATCAGGCGGTCGCCGGAGACCTCTTCGAAGATGTCCTGCAGGTATTCGCGCTCGCGGAATGCGTACGTAAAGCTCGTGCCGATGATGCCGGCATCGATGCCGAAGGCGCCGGCGAACATGAAGTGACTGCTCAGGCGGTTCAGTTCGGTGAGGATGACGCGGATGTACTCGGCGCGCTCCGGCACCTCGATGCCCATGAGGCGTTCGACGGCGAGGCAGTAGCAGAGTTCGGCGCTGAACTGCGCGAGGTACTCAGTGCGGTCGGCGTAGCCGATGCCCTGCCGGAAGTCCATCGCCTCCATGAGCTTTTCGCCGCCACGGTGCATGTAGCCGATGTGCGGCGTCACATCGACGACCTTCTCGCCGTCGACGATGAGCACCATGCGGAAGACGCCGTGCGTGCTCGGATGCTGCGGCCCCATGTTGATGGGCATGTCGATCGTTTCGAGGTCTCGGCGATCTACTTGCTGGACCATCACTCGTCACCCTCACCCGCGCCCTCGCGCAGGTTGTCGCCCTGCCACTCCTCGATCTCCTGCAGAGGGTTGTCCTTGCGGAGCGGGAAGTGGTCGGTCATGTCTTCGGGAAGGAGCAGCGGCACCAGGTTCCAGTGGCCCTCGAAGTGGATGCCGAACATGTCGCGCGTCTCGCGCTCGTGCCAGTCGGCCGCCGGGTACAGCGCGGCGATGCTCGGCACGACGGCGTCTTCGGTCGTCACGCGCGTTTTCACGGTGAGCGTGTGCGGCTTCGACATCGACGAGAGGTGGTAGACGACTTCCAGGCCTTCTTCTTGCCAGTCGACGCCGGAGAGACAGCGCAGGTACTTGAGATCGAGGCGCGCGTCGTCGCGGGCGAGCGTCATGACCTCGACGAGGTCATCGCGGCCGACTTCGATCGCCACGGAGTCGCCGATGGTCGCGGGCACGGTGTACGCCTTCATCTGCACGGCGGGGAGCGCGGCGGCGAACACCTCGTTGATGCTGCCGGGCGGCGGTTCGACGCGCGGCGCTTCTTTGGGCTCCGCTTCCTTCGCGGGACGTGCGGGGCGTTCGGCTGCGGGCTTCGGCGTCGGCTTCGGTGCGTCGGCCTTCGTCGCGGCGTCTTGCGGCTGCGCGCCTTCGGGAGCGGGCGCGGCGGCCTCGGCCGGCTTTTCGATCGATGCGGCGGCGTCCGACGGCAGCGCGCCGGCTGCGGCCGGGTCGGCGAGTTTCTCTTCGGCTGTGAGTTGCTCCTGCACGGGTGGTTCCGCGGCAGGCTCCGGATCAGCGGCACCGGGTCGCCCAGGATCCGCGCCTTCGATGCCGACGTTGGTGCGCTTGTCCTCGGCCTTCGCCTTGTCGTCAGGCGGCGGCGCGCCTTCCTGCGCGTCCTTCTCGTCCGGAGGAGGCGTCATTACAGGCTGCGCTCTTCCATGATCTTGTTCTGGAGCGCGATGAAGCCATCCATGAGCGCCTCCGGACGCGGCGGGCAGCCCGGTACGTACACGTCGACGGGGATGATCTTGTCGACGCCCTGCAGCACGCGGTCGTAGCGCGTGTAGGGGCCGCCATTCGTCGCGCAGGCGCCCATGGAGATCACCCACTTGGGGTTCGGCATCTGCTCGTACAGCAGCTTGACGGCGGGCGCCATCTTCTTCGTCACGGTGCCGGAGACGATCATCACGTCGGACTGGCGCGGCGACGGCCACGGGACGATGCCGTAGCGGTCGAGGTCATGGTGCGACATGTACGTCGCGATCATTTCGATCGCGCAGCAGGCGAGGCCGAACGTCATCGGCCATAGCGACGACTTGCGCGCGGCCGCGAGCACGGCATCGGCGGGCACCTGGATGATGCCCGGCAGGATCTGGCGATAGAGCGCCTCGCCGCGCTCGAACGGTACGGGCGTAAGGAGGTCGAGTTCGCGCTCGGGGCCGGTCCTTTCGCGTTCGGGGACGACGATCGGTTCGCCCTCGACGCGTTCGGGCGGCTTCGCCGGGGCGGCCCGCGTTTCGTTCAGTACTTGTGCCACTGCAGCACCCCCTTCTTCCACGCGTATCCCAGTCCGGCGGCGAGTATGCCGATGAAGATGACCATCTCCCAGAACGCCGTCGCTCCGGCATCGGCGACGGTGACGGCCCACGGGAAGAGAAAGACGGCTTCGACATCGAAGATGAGGAACAGGATCGCGAACAGGTAGTACCTGACCTGCACCTGGACGCGGGTGCGCCCGATCGGGAGCATGCCGCACTCGTAGGAGATCGACTTACCACGCACGCGAGAGTAGGGCGCGAGTACGCGCGCAGCGATGAGGGCGGTAGCTACGAGCATGAACCCGATGTTGACCGCCAGGAAGACGGCAAGGTAATTCTCGAGCAGAACTTGGAACGGCAAGCGATCCTCTCCCGCCCGGACGGCCACGACGGCGGCTACGAAGGCTGCGTGAACCTTGTTCGCCGCGTTCGCGCCTTCAGCCCAGGTTCACTTGGATCGTAACAATGGTGTGCTTGTAGGTCAATTCACAATCGTCCTTTGCACGACGCGAAAGACGATTGTCGGACGATGTTGGAATGCTTGACCGAGTGCGCGTGGCGGGCGTATGCTCGGAACACAATCGAATACTTGTTCGTGAGGCGTGGCGAAGCCGGTGAGAAGCCGGCGCTGTCCCGCAACTGTATCCCCGGCGTTTGACCGGGGGAGCCAGGTCGACTGCACCTCACGCTGTCGCGAGGCCTTCGAGGAAAAGGCGCAGGACGCGCTTTTTCGGAAGCAACTCCCGCCCCTGTTCGAACGGCAGGGGCATTTCTTATGTCTCGAAGCGCCCGCGGCAGTCAGTCACCCGTGGAGGAATGATGACTGTCCACCGCCCCCTCGTAGCGCTGCTCACCATCGCCCTGCTGGCCATCACGCTCGCCGCATGCGGCGGCGACGATGACAGCGACGCAGACAACGTCGCATCGGCCCCTACCGCAGCTTCGCCGGCAGGCGAGTTCCCGGTCAGCGTCGACCGGAGCGACGACAAGGAGCTTGTCGTCGATGCGCCGGTGCGGCGGATCGTCTCGCTGTCGCCGGGCGCGACAGAGATCATCTACGCGATCGGCGCCGAAGACGCACTCGCCGCGGTCGACAACAACGCGAACTATCCGCAGGGGGTGGCGACGCTCTCGGGCCGCGTCGACGCGTACCAGCCGAACATCGAGGCGATCGCGGGGTTCGAGCCGGACCTCGTGATCGTGGCGAACAACATCGACGGGATCGTCGAAGCGCTCGACCGCCTGAGTATTCCGGTGCTGTTCCTCGATATCGACAGCGACGTGACATCGATCGATGACGTGTTCGAACACATCGACATCATGGGGCGCATCACCGGCCGTACGGACGCATCGGAGGCGCTGCTCGACGGCCTGCGCGGTCGCGTCGATGCGGTCGAAGAGAAGATGGGCATCGACCCGCCGACGACGGTGATACGCGCCGCGCCGAGCTTCTACCACGAGCTCGACGCCGAGCTGTATTCGATCGCCGACGACACGTTCATCGGCAGCCTGTACGCCATTCTCGGGGCGCGCAACATCGCCGGCGACGGCGGCGGCATCGCGTATCCGCAGCTCACGCAGGAAGCGATCATCGCGGCGAATCCCGACGTGATCGTGCTTGCGGACGAGGCCTTCGGCGTGACGATTGACTCCGTGCGGGCGCGCCCGGGTTGGGATGCGATCGCGGCCGTGCAAAACGACCGCATCTACGCGATCAACCCGGACATCATCAGCAGGCCGGGGCCGCGCATCGTCGATGCGCTCGAGCAACTGGCGCGTGATCTCTACCCGGAGGTCTTCGAGTAATGCAGCTCGCGCCGCTCCGCATCGGCCGTACGCATGCAGGTGACGGGCATGTGTTGGTCACATGGCATTCGCTCGCGCCAACGCTGGCACTGGCCGCTCTCGCGACGCTGGCCGTCGCGCTGTTCGCGCTCGGACTCGGCACGGTGCGGATCGCGCCGACGGCGACGATCGCGGTGCTGCTCGACCATGTGCCGTTCATCTCAGTGTCAGGGGGGACGGCGACGGAAGACGCGATCGTCTGGCACGTGCGCCTGCCGCGCGTGCTGCTGGCGGGGATGGTGGGCGCGACGCTCGGGCTTTCGGGCGCTGCGTACCAGGCGGTGTTTCGCAACCCGCTCGCGGAGCCGTACATCATGGGCGTTGCGGCGGGCGCCAGCGTCGGCGCGACGCTGATCATCGTGTCGCCGCTGTTCGTGACGGCGGGGATCTTGAATCCGCTGCCGCTGGCGGCGTTCGCGGGCGCGATCCTGGCCGTGATGCTGGCGTACGGCCTTGCCCGCGCCGGCCGCGGGTTCTCGACGACGTCGCTGATCCTCAGCGGCGTGGCGATCTCGTCGCTGGGTACGTCGATCGTCACCTACCTGATGCTGACGTACAGCGAGCGGACGATCGCCGTGTTGAACTGGGTGCTGGGCGGCTTCAACACGGCGAAGTGGCTCGACGCCGGCATCTTGCTGCCGTACCTGGTCGTCGCCATCCTGCTGTTGCTCCCGCACGCGCGCATCCTCAACGTGCTGCAGCTCGACGAAGAGCAGGCGCGGCAACTCGGCGTCAACGTCGAGCGGGTGCAGGTGACGGTCCTGGCCGTGGCATCGCTGGCAACGGCGGCGGCGGTGGCGGTCAGCGGCCTGATCGGCTTCGTGGGGCTGATCGTGCCGCACACGGTGCGCATGATCTGGGGGCCGGACTACCGGCGAGTGCTGCCGTTGTCGGGCTTTTTCGGCGCGTCGTTCCTGATCCTCGCGGACCTGATCGCGCGCACGCTCGATCCCGGGCACGAGATACCGATCGGCGTCGTGACGGCGGTCATCGGGGCGCCGTTCTTCCTGTTCCTGCTGCGCCGCCATTCGCGGACGATCGTGGAGCGCGCCTGATGCTCGATATCCGGGACGTACGGGCGGGCTACGGACGGCACGAGGTGCTTCTCGGCGTGGATCTCCGCGTCGAACGCGGCGAGATCGTCGCGCTGTTGGGGCCGAACGGCTGCGGCAAGACCACGCTGCTGCGCATCGTGAGCGGCGTACACGCGGCGACGAGCGGCGTCGCGGCGATCGACGGGCTAGCCGTACACGAAACGCCCGCCGCGGCCATCGCGCGCAAGGTTGCCGTCGTGGCGCAGTCAGCGCCGTTGCCCGAAGGCTTTACGGCGCTCGAAGTCGTGTTGATGGGACGCACGCCCCACCTGCGCCTGCTGCAGTCCGAAAGCATGCGCGACATCGAGATCGCGCGCGGGGCGATGGAGCGCACAGAATGCTGGGAGTTGCGGCAGCGATACGTGCAGGAGCTGTCCGGCGGCGAACGACAACGCGTGGTGATCGCCCGGGCGCTGGCGCAGCAACCGTCGCTGCTCTTGCTCGACGAGCCGACGTCGCACCTCGACATCCAGCACCAGGTGGAGACGTTCCGCCTGATGCTGTCGCTCTGCCGCCAACAGCAGCTTGCCGTGCTCGCGGTGGTACACGACCTGACGCTGGCGGCGGCCTTCGCCGACCGCGTCGCGCTGATGGACGGCGGGCGCATCGCGGCGATAGGCAGTCCCGGCGACGTGCTGAGCGCCGATGCGATCGGGCGGCTGTACGGGATCGCCGTGCGGGTGATGTCGCATCCGGAGAGCGGCCGCCCTATCATCGTCCCGGACGTCGAAGCGGCCGCGGGCGTAACGACGGCGGAGGCAGCGTCATGAGCGAGCAGGCACCGAAGAAGTCGCTGGTCGTCGTGAACACGGGCAACGGCAAAGGCAAGACGACGGCGGCGCTCGGTGTGCTCTTCCGGGCGTGGGGACGCGGCTACAAGGTGTGCATGCTGCAGTTCATCAAGAGCACGACGTCGAACTACGGCGAGAACCGCGCGGCGGCGAAGATTGGCATGGAGATCGTGTCGCTCGGCGGCGGCTTCACGTGGCTTTCGAAGGACATCGAGAAGGACAAGGCGCTGGCGCGGGAGTTGTGGCAGCAGTGCCAGGAGAAGATCAGCTCCGGCGAGTACGACATCGTCGTGCTCGACGAGTTCACGTATCCGCTGGCCTATGGCTGGCTGCCCACCGAAGACGTGATCGCGTTCCTGCGCGAGCGCCCGAAACGCACGCACGTCATCATCACCGGACGCGACGCGCCGCAGGAACTGATCGACTACGCCGACCTGGTGACAGACATGCGCGAGGTGAAGCACCCGTTTCAGCAGGGGATCAAGGCGCAGCCGGGGATCGAGTTCTGATGGATTGCAGGGCGGTGATCGACGACGCGATCGCAAGCATCCGGACGCCCGACGCATCGGCGCGCGAGGAGGCGCTGGCGCTGCAGGCACGGCTGACGAAGCCGGCCGGGGCGCTGGGGCGGCTCGAGGAGCTGGCTGTGTGGGCGGCCGGCGTCGCGCGCGAGGCGTCGCCGCTGTTCGAGAAGCCGGTGATCGTCGTGGCGGCGGCCGACCACGGCGTCGCGGCGGAAGGCGTCAGCGCATATCCGCAGGATGTCACGTGGCAGATGGTGGCGAACTTTCTGCGCGGGGGCGCCGCGGTCAACGTGCTCGCGCGACAGTGCGGCGCCGAGGTACGCGTCGTCGACGCGGGCGTGGCGCGCGACTTCGACGACAGCGGCGTACACAACGCCAAGTTGCGACGCGGCACCGACAGCATGACGCGCGGCGCCGCGATGTCCCGCGCCGAAGCGGAGACGCTCGTCGCGCGTGGGATCGCGTACGCGCAAGCGTTGCGCGGCGAAGGCTACGACGCGTTCGCGCTCGGCGACATGGGCATCGGGAACACGACGGCGGCGGCGGCGGTGACGTCGGTGCTGGCCGGCGTGCCGCCGCGCGTCGCGACCGGCCGCGGGACGGGCATCGATGACGCAGCCTTCGCACGAAAGCTGGCAGCGATCGAGATGGCGATCGATGTCAACCGGCCCGATCCGTCGGACGCAATCGACGTGCTGGCGAAAGTGGGGGGCTTCGAGATCGCGTTTCTCGCCGGCGTCATGGTCGGCGCGGCATCGACGGGGGCGCCGGTGGTGCTCGACGGCTATCCGACGACGGCGAGCGCGCTGGTCGCGGCGGCGCGGGGTGCGGTCGCCAGCGAGTACATGCTGGCATCGCACATGTCGGCGGAGCCGGGGCACCGCTTCGCGCTGGCGCACCTTGGTCTGCGGCCGCTGCTCGACCTGGAGATGCGCCTGGGCGAAGGGTCGGGGGCCACGCTCGCGTTGTCGCTGCTCGCGGCGGCGCTGCGGCTGCCGCGCGAGATGGCGACGTTCGACTCTGCCGGCGTCTCGCGCTCGATTTCGGGGACGCGGCCGGAGGCGTGACGGCGCACCCGCTCGTCGCGCTCGAGTTCCTGACGCGGATCGGCGTCCGCCGCACGCCTCGCGGCGATATGCGACGCGTCGCCGAGTCGCAACTGTGGTTCCCCGCGATCGGCTTGCTGATGGGACTGACGCTGCTGGGCGTCGACCGTCTCGCGATGCGCGCACTGCCGCAGGCATCGGTGGACGTGCTGCTCGTCGTCGCGCTCGTGGCGCTTACCGGCGCGCTGCACCTCGACGGGCTTGCGGACGCGGCAGATGGACTGCTCGGCGGCTACACGCCGGAGCGGCGTCTCGAGATCATGCGCGACGTACACGCCGGCACGTACGCGATCGTCGCGGTCGTGTGCGTGCTTGCGCTCAAGTGGGCGGGATTCGCGGCGTCTTCGCCGGAGGTGCGCGTAGAGGCGATCGTGCTGGCGCCGTGCCTCGCGCGCTTCGCGATGCTCGTCGCGATCGTGGCGTTTCCGTACGCGCGCGCGGAGGGCGCGAGCGTCGCGTTTCGGCGAGAAGCGTGGCCGGCGCAGTTCGCGGTCGCCGCGGCCACGGCGATCGTTGCAGCAGTGGTCCTATTGGGTGGAGGCGGCCTGTACGTCGTGGCGTTCGCGGCGGGCGTCGCGCTGGCGTTCGGCGCGCTCGCAACGCGCATGACCGGCGGCATGACGGGCGACATGTACGGCGCGACGGTGGAGATCAGCGAAGCGCTGGTCCTGCTGTTCATCGCGGCGCTGGCGAGTCGCGGTTGGCTCGACGCGTGGGCGCTGGGATGACCGCCGATCTACCCTTGCTGCGATGCTGACGTTCATCCTGGGGGGCGCGCGCAGCGGCAAGAGCGAGCTTGCGACAAAGCTGGCCGCCGCGAGCGGGCGCCGCGTGGTCTTCATCGCGCCGATGCGCGAACTGGACGACGAGATGCGCGCGCGCGTCGGTCAGCATCGGGCTTCACGTCCCGCGGACTGGCTGACGGTCGAGGAGCCCATTGAGCTTGCCGGCGCGTTGGCAGAGCACACGCGCGGCGGCGACTTCGTAGTCGTCGACTGCGTCACCGCCTGGATCTCGAATCTCATCCTCGACGCGTTGCCGGCGGCGGATACAGCATCGGTGGAAACGATTGACGCCGTGCTGCGTGATGTGAGCGAGCGGGTCGCCGAACTCGGCGGTTGGGCTGCGCGGTTCGATGGCGACGTCGCGATCGTGTCCAACGACGTCGGTGCGGGGGTCGTGCCGGCATATGCGCTCGGGCGCGTCTTTCGTGACGCCGTGGGGGCCGCGAACAAGACGGTTGCGGCGGCGGCGGATCGCACGTTCTACGTGATGGCGGGGTTGGCGCTCGACCTGCGGGCGCTCGGCGCCCTGCCGATCGACGCGGCCGCGGGCGACGCGCCATGATCCCGATTTCCGACAGCGTGCGGACGCGCTCGGTGCCGTACGTGAACCTCGCGATCATCGTCCTGAACCTGCTGGTGTTCCTGTACGAGGTGTACCTGAGCCAGGATGTCGTGCGCGGGAACGTGACGGAACTGGATCTTTTCATCTACGAATGGGGCAACGTGCCCGCGTGCACGTTCGACGAGTTGGGGCGCAACGCCGCCCTGAGCGCGGAAGGACGCGCGATCTGCGGCGAGCAGAGCCAGCCGCTGCTGACGATGATCACGGCGACGTTCATCCACGGCGGCTGGCTGCACATCGGCGGCAACATGCTGTTCCTGTGGATCTTCGGCGACAACGTCGAGGACACGATGGGGCACCTGCGCTACCTGGTGTTCTATCTGCTCTGCGGCGTGCTCGCGGGACTGGTGCATGGCGTGACGGACATCGACAGCCTGCAACCGGCGGTCGGCGCGAGCGGAGCGATCGCGGGGGTCATGGGTGCGTATATCGTGCTGTTCCCGCGGGCGGTCGTGTACGTGATCTTCGGCTTCATCTTCATCCCGCTGCCGCTGCCGGCGTTCGTGCTGATCGGCATCTGGATCGTGATCCAGGTGTTCTTCGGCTGGGCGTCGCTCGGCGTCGATACGGCTTCGGGCGGGGTGGCGTATTTCGCGCACATCGGCGGCTTCGTGGCGGGCGCCGCGCTGGTACACGCGTTCATCCTGGGGCGTAAGCGGCCTCGACGTTCGACGGGGCGAGCCAGGGAGTACTGGTAGCGCTGGCGGGCCGCCTACCGTCGACCGGGTGCTATTTTTGGCTGTTATGGCGGCATGGCCGGCGCGTTCTGATCTGGGTACGGACCCGGCTGAATTCGGAGGCAACGCGCCGTCAATGACAACTACGCCGCCCCAGGACAACCCCGCAGTCGCCCGCCTGAAGGCCGAGATCGCCAAGGACCGGGCGCGTCTCTCGGAGCAGCTTGAACGGATGGACCTGGACGATGGTCCGGTGGCGCCCGCGACGGGCACGACGACGGGCCGCCTCTCGCGCGTGTTCGCATTGATGAGCGCTTAGCTACCCACCGACTCATAGGCAGGACATTCCGAACGCGGCTTCGCGACTACCCGGTCGTCGATCCTCCCCGACCCCGCAGGGCGAAAACTTTAACCTTGACGCCAGCGTTAAGCTTTCCGTACGATCAGTCCGATGACCAACAAGCGCCCGGCCGAAGAAGCGCCCGCTGACCATGCGCAGCCGTATCTCCAGATCGGCGAGGTGGCGGAGCGCACCGGCGTCACCCAGCGGACGCTGCGGTTCTACGAAGAGAAGGGGCTGCTCCAGCCGCCCTCCCGCCTCGAAGGCGGCTTTCGTCTTTATTCCGAGTCCGACGTCGAGCGGGTAGAGCGCATCAAGCGCCTGCAGACGCTGCTGGGATTCACGCTGGCCGACATCAAGGAGATGGTCGAAGCGGACGAAGTCAAGATGCAGCTTCGGGCGACGTACCGCCGCGACGCGGAGGTCTCCGAACGGCGCGCGAAGATATCGAAGGCTGTCGAAGTGACCGAGCGGCAGGTTGCGGTCATCGACCAGAAGCTTGCGGCGCTCGAAGACATGAAGACGCACCTGGAAGCGAAGCTCGGCCAATACCGCACCTGGATCGAGCAACTCGAAAGTACGGCCGCGGCACAGACCACCTGAGCCACGGCATCAGAAAGGACCGGGCCAGGACGGCCCGATCAAGATGAGCGCACCCGCGCCCGACAACGTTCCATCACCAGCGCTACGCTCGCAGGGCTGGCGCGGCACGTTCGCGTCGCTCTCGATCCCCGAGTACTCGCTCTACTTCTGGGGGATGGTCGCGTTCTTCTTCGGGATGAACATGATGATCATCCTGCGCGGCTACCTGGTGTACGACATCACGGACAGCCCGAGCGCGCTGGCGCTGATCATGCTCAGCGTCGCGCTGCCGATGCTGGTGATCGCGCCGATCGGCGGCGTGATCTGCGACCGGGTCGACCGGCGGGCGTTGATGATCTGGGCGCAGAGCGCGGTGTGCTTGCTGAACGCGATCAACACGGTGCTGATCATGGCCGGCATCGTCGAGTTCTGGCACCTGATGGTGCTCTCGACGCTGTCGGGCGTGGCGTTTTCCTTCAACATGCCGGCGCGTCAGGCGGTGATTCCAAACCTGGTACCGCGCGAACTGCTGATGAACGCCATGTCGCTCGGTTCCAGCTCGATGAACGCGACGCGGATCGTCGCGCCGGCGCTCGGGGGGCTGCTCGTGCCCGTCATCGGTGTCGGTGGTGGATTTGCGGTGCTGACGGCGATGTATGCGATCTCGGTCGTGATGACGTTCGGCCTCCCGAAGATGCCCGCGGAGAAACGCGACGTTGAAGTCACGTTCTTTGCGGACTTTCGCGCGGGGTTCAGCTATATCAGGAGCAACCGGCTGATCATGGGACTGCTGCTGCTGGGCACCGTGCCGATGATCTTCGCGATGCCGTACCAGACGCTGCTGCCGGTCTTCGCGGACGACGTGTGGGACGTCGGCGCGGTGGGTTTCGGCGTCATGCAGGCGATGTCCGGGGTCGGCGGGCTGGCGGGCGGGCTGCTCGTCGCGAACATGGACAATTATCCGCACAAGGGGCGCGTCATGCTCGTCGCCGCCGTCGTGAGCGGCATGTTCCTGGTAGCGTTCGCGCTGTCGCCGTTCTTCGCTGTGGCGCTGCCGATGCTGATCGTCGTCGGGCTGTGTCAGATGATCTTCATGACGGTGAACAACACGGTAATCACATCGGTGGTCCCCGACAACGTGCGCGGGCGCGTGATGAGCGTGCTGATGATGTCGTTCGGGTTGATGCCGTTCGGCGCCGTGCCGGCGGGCATTGCTGCGGGGATCATCGGGACGCCGGCGGTCGTCGCGATCGGCGGCGTGATGCTGATCGTGTCGGTGCTGGCGGCGTACGCGATGTTCCCGCAGTTCCGGACGCTCGACCGGGCGATCCGCGTGCAGCGCGCGGACCGGGACGCGGAATTCAGCCGGACGCCACAGCGTTATCCGGCGCAGGCGGCGGGGCGGTAGCGGTAGTTGTAAGTCTTCAGTTGTAAGTCGTAAGTGGATACGGTCGGGTTGGCGTTCGCATCGGGCCCGAAGCTCATCGCGGGGTCGTAGTTTTTCATATGTCGGAACGCGCTGGAGTCAAGAGGTTTCCTCGTGCTCGACCGGGAAGTCTTCCCAACGCTCCCATCGATCGCGGCCACTCTCCGTTAACTCAACCCATATCTCAGGAGAACCCGCAAGAAGATCGACAACGCCCGAATCGTTGTCGATCTCGAGGGAGTGGCCATTCGGTGTGAGAAGAACGACGTCCCCTTTGGCGCGAAGCCTCCCGATCGCTTCTGCAACTTCTCCTTCCTCGAAGTCGCCGCTCCAAGCAAAGCGCCATCCTATCGAATCTCGAAGATTCAACAGTTGGAGGATCAAAGGTAACGTCTCCATGTCATAGCGGAGTACATCCATGATGAACATTTCGAGCTGATTGGATCGTTCATCGGCGCACGTGCGGATTGGCCCATTAGACGCTCGTCATCGGCAATCGACAGGCACGCTAGCCGAAGGGCGCGGCGCCGTTCGTCTCGCCTGACTCCTCGTCCTCGCTCTCCTCGGAGAACACCCCGGCCTGTACACCGCGCCACACGGTGACGACGAAGTCCTCGCGATGCGGGTCGGACGTGAGCACGAGGCGCTCATCGATCTCGGCAATCAGGTCCTCGATATCGTCTTCGTCGAAGTCCTGCGGCACGCATAACGTGGCGTGCACGGCGCCTGAGCTGCTGTAGTGGATGTCCACGCGGCCGATGACGTCGCCGCCGTCGTCGACGGTGTATGCCTCGGAGTACGGCGTGCGCGATTCGCGCTCGAACTGGTAGTCGCCCACGGAGGTTCCTTTCGATTCCCGCCGCAACGAGGATACGCGGTGGCGCGCCCACGGTGAAGGCGCGCCAGGCGCGTGTCAGCCCAACGATACAGCGACGAGCCCGGCGACGATGGCGGCGGCCCCGGCAAGGCGCTGCACGGGGTAGGCCTCGCCCATCAGGCCGAGCCCCATGGCGGCGCCGAACAGGATGCTCACCTCGCGAGCCGGCGCGACGTAGCTCACGGGCGCCAGCGTGAACGCCACCAGCACCATCAGGTACGCGGCCGGCGTCAGGGCTCCGATGATGATGGTCGCGCGGCGGTGCGCTGTCCAGGCGTCGAGGGCGTCGCTGCGGACGGTGGCCGACGCGAGCAGGATGGGCGCGAGCACGATCATGCGCGAGATGTCGATGCCGAGTCCGTAGAGCACGGGCGGGATGTCATCGACGGCGTTCTTGTCCCAGAGCGAGTACATGGCGATGCAGAGTCCCGTCCCGAGCGCGAAGGCGATCGAGGGCGCCGCGTGCTTCAGCTCGACCTCGCGCGGGAGCGAAATGATGATGACGCCGGCGACGATCAGGCAGATCCCGACGACGGCGATCGGGGCGGGGCGCTCCTCGAGCAGGATGACGGCGCCGATGACGGTGAAGATCGGGCCGGTGCCGCGCGACAGCGGATAGACGACGGAAAGATCGCCGCGACGATAGCCCTCGGTAAGCACGTGAAAGTAGAGCGTGTGCAGGCAGCCGCTGACAAGCATGAACGCGAGCGCCTCCGGGCCGAATTCGCCGCGGAGCACGACGGCCAGGACGATGGTCAGCGGCAGGAAGAACAGCACGGAGCAAGCGACGGTCGCGGCGGCGAAGCCGAGTCCGCCGCGCGCGCCCTTCGCGGCGTAGTTCCACGAGGCGTGAAAGACGGCAGCGCCGAGGACGAGGAGGAGTGCACCGATGGGCATGGCGGGGGTAGTAAACAGCAAACGAACGACAGCAAACAGCAAAGGGCAAACAGCAAACGGCAAGCAGCAAAGGGCGACGACAACAGACGACAAACAGCAGACAACAGAGGGGGTTGGCCGAGGGCGAGGGGCTTCTCTCGATCGTGGGGGCCGGGTTGCCTACAATTCGAGCCTCAATGATCGAAGGGAGGCGGCGGCATGGTGCTGGAACGTTTGCGGCTCGATGGGAGGGTGGCGATCGTCACCGGGGCGGGGCGCGGACTCGGGCGGCAGATGGCGCTCGCGCTCGCGGAAGCCGGCGCCGACGTCGTGTGCGCGGCGCGGACGGCGGAGCAGATCGACCGGACGAAGGCGGACATCGAAGCGCGCGGGCGGCGGGCCATCGCGCAGCCGACCGACGTGCAGGACTCGGCGCAGTGCGACGCGCTGATCAAGCGGGCGGCCGGCGAATTCGGACGGCTCGACATCATGCTTTCGAACGCGGGCATCGGCGACATGCGGGGCGCGAACGCGGAGCTGTGGGACGTCGACGACGGTGACTGGCGGGACACGCTCGACGTCAACCTTTCGAGTGCGTTCTACTGCGCGCGCGCCGCGTCGAAGCAGATGGTGTCGGAAGGGCACGGCGGCGTGATCATCAACCTGGCGTCGGGGACGGCGATGCGCGCGTATCCGATGAGCTTCGGCTACGGCGCGGCGAAGGCGGGCGTGATCGCGCTCACCAAGTCGCTGTCGGCGATGCTGTGGAAGCACGCGATCCGCGTCAACTGCATCATCCCGGGCTTCGTGCAGCAGGCGCCGGCGCGCAGCGAGGAGGCGCAGATCTTCGCGCAGACGCGTGGTCGCTACCTGCCTGCGCAACGTCTCGGCGAGGCGTGGGAGTTGGGGCCGCTCGCCGTGTACCTGGCTTCCGACGCGTCGAGCTATGTGACGGGCCAAGGGTTCGTGATCGACGGCGGCGGCCTGGCCGGCGGGCTGGCGCCGATCGGTTTCGCGCCAGACGTCGCGCTGGGTTAGGAGCGAGAGATGCAAAACGAGTGGGGCGACGTCGCGATCTCGGTCGATGCCTACAACCTGGCAGGCAAGCGCGCGCTCGTCATCGGTGCGGGCGGCGCGGCGGGGCGGGCGATCGCGCTGGCGCTCGGGGAAGCGGGCGCGGACGTCACCGTGTCTTCGGCGAGCGAGCGCGGCGACGACGTGATGGCCGCGAAGGGCGTGCAGCGCGAACTGACGAAGATGGGCCGCAAGTCATCGACCGTCGCGACGGACGTGACGCTGGGCACGGGCGTGCAGGTCATGGTGCGGCAGGTCGCGAAGGAGATGGATGGCATCGACATCCTGGTCAACGCGCCGGACCTCTTCCTCGGCAAGGCGGCGGAAGCGACGACGGACGTCGAGTTCAACCGCGTCATGCAAGTGAACCTGGCCGGGACGTTTCACGGGTGCCGCGCCGCCGGCAAGGAGATGCTGAAGCAGGGGCGCGGCGGCCGCATCATCAACGTGACGTCGGCGCTGGGTGAGCGCGCAATAGCGAACGCGGCGGCATACTGCGCGGCGCACGCAGGCGTTCACAACCTGACGCGAGCGCTGGCGCAGGAGTGGGGCCCGCAGGGCATCACGGTGAACGCGATCGCGCAGGGGTGGATGGAGTACACGCCGGCGATCGGCAACCCGGACCCGGCGGCGAACCAGACGGTGCGCTTCGTGCCGATGAAGCGGGCGGGGACGGCGGAGGAACTGGCGCCGCTGGCGGTGTATCTCGCGTCGGACGCGTGCGGGTATATCAGCGGGCAGGTGATGTACGTGGATGGCGGGTTGACGACGCATTTGTAGTGGTCGTCGGTCGTCGGGTCTCGGTCGTCGCGGACGGAACCGCAGAGCCGCAGAGGCGCAGAGGGGTTTTCTTTTGTGAGCGCGGGCTTTCAGCCCGCGCGTTGTTGTGCGTGCGCGAAGGACCTCACCCCCGGCCCCTCTCCGTCAGGCGGAGAGGAGGGACGTTCGTCCGGCACGTTCCTGCGCGTGCAGCGTCGATCTCGGCGTGGGAGGTATCGCCGTGAGGAGATCCTTCGCCGCGCGTCGCTTGCTCAGGATGACGTTATACGCCGCGCTTGCTCAGGATGACGTGTACACGCCGCGCTTGTTCAGGATGACGTGGAACCTGTCGTCGGTCGTCAGGGGCGGAACCGCGGAGGCTCACAGGCGCGGAGGGGTTTTCTTTTGTGAGCGCGGGCGTTCAGCCCGCGCTTTTGGTGGCGTGCAACGTTGATCTCGGAGTGGGAATGGTCGCCGTGAGGAGATCCTTCGCCGCGCTTCGCTTGCTCAGGATGACGTTATACGCCGCGCTTGCACAGGATGACGCGTATACGCCGGGCTTGCTCAGGATGACGTGTACACGCCGCGCTGGCTCAGGATGGCGTCGCGTTGCGCTTCGCTGGCTCAGGATGAGGTGGGTGGTGGGCGCCTTGCTCTGGATGACGGCGAACGCCACTACAATGGCGCGATGGGCAAGCTGACGCGCGCGCAGGTCGATGCGTTCCTCGAGGAGCGGCATACGGTCGTTGTGGGGACGACCTACCCGGACGGGCGGCCGCACCTGACGACAGTGTGGTATCGATGGGACAGCGAGGCATTCTGGCTCGCGACAAACCGGACGACGGTGAAGTATCGCAACCTGCGGCGGGACCCGCGGATCACGCTGCTGATCGATGCGCCGCCGCGCGAGACGTCGGTCGCGGCGTACGGGAGGGTGGAGGAGATCGCGCGGGATGAAGGGGCGTGGGACGGGGCGCTGGCGATCGTCGCACGTTACGTCGAGGACGCGCGGGCCTATTTGGAAGAGCGTCGAGACGAGCCGCGTGTGCTTCTACGCGTCAAACCCGACACAATGGTGACGTGGACACCGGAATGATCTTGGGACGAGCCGTCGACGAGCGCACATCACTTGAGCGTGCCGCCGCTCGTCGCGCACGCGGACCATGGCGTCCACGTCGCCGGATCGATCTCACGAAGCGCGTTCCGAAGAGCCTGCGATGACAGAGTCCGAAGAACTGCTGCGCGCCGCATTGCCCAAGCTTCCGTCGGGGCTGGCGGAGCACGTGCTGCGCGTGACCGACGAGGCGGCGCGGCTGGCGAGTGTCCACGGCGTCGACCGCGAAGCGGCGAAGATCGCCGCGCTCGGGCACGACATCCTGCGGGCGCACAGCGGCGACCGGCTGCTGCAGATCGCGGCGGAGCAGGGGTACGCGATCGATGCGGCGGACGCGATCGCGCCGATCCTCCTGCACGGGCCGCTTTCGGTCGAGATCCTGCGCGAGCAGTACCACGTGCGCGACGCCGACGTGTTGGCGGCGGTGGCGCGCCACACGACCGCGCACGCCGGGATGTCGCCGCTACAGAAGCTGCTGTTCGTGGCGGACAAGATCGAACCGCACAAGATGGGCGGCCGTCCCGACGTCATTCGCGTCGGCGACCTGGCGGAGAGCGACCTCGACGCGGCGCTGCTGGCGTATCTCGACTACCAGGTGCAGAACGCGGTCGAGCAGCGTTGGCCGCTGCACCCGAATACGATCGCGGCGCGGAACGAGCTGATCGCGGCGAAGGTGGGCGGCGCCAGCAAGTAGCGGGTTGGCATCGGTGCGCGTCTACTCGCGCCGGCGCGCGATGCCGCGCGGGCTGAAAGCCCGCGCTCGGTTAGTTCTCGCGGCGCGG
>JBBDXD010000020.1:34937-82792 GCA_040902535.1 Dehalococcoidia bacterium
CGCGGTAAACGTGGGCGGCGCCAGCAAGTAGCGGGTTGGCATCGGTTCGCGTCTATTCGCGCCGGCGCGCGATGCCGCGCGGGCTTTCAGCCCGCGCTCGGTTGTCGGGCAGCTCTCGGGTCTGCGCCTCGGCGCTGCAATTCGTTACCCTCGCACTCATGATCACCGTGCGGGGCAAACAGCTCGCAGACATCACCGCAGATGAGCTGCGCTCGCTGATCGACGCGTATGACGGCGTGACGCTTGACGTCGGTGCGGGCGATGGGCGATTTGTGTACCACTACGCGCAGCAGCACCCGGAGCGGTTCGTGATCGGCATCGACCCGGTGCGGGAGAACATGCGCGAGATCTCGGCGAAGGCGGCGAAGAAGCGAGAGCGCGGCGGCGCTGCGAATGTGCTGTTCGTCGTCGGGAGCATTGAGCAGCCGCCGGAGGAGTTGCGCGGCGTCGCCGACGAGATCTTCGTGACGCTGCCGTGGGGGAGCCTGATGCGCGGGATCATTCTCGGCGAGGCTCAGGTGCTCGACGCGCTGGCGTCGTTCGGGACGCCCGGCGCGCGGATGCGGATCGTGCTGAACACACGCATCTTCGACGATCCGGTGCCGCTCGAAGCGCGCGACCTGCCGGAGGTGACGCCCGACTACGCGCGCGAGACCCTGGCACCGGCGTTCGAGCGCGCGGGCATGCGCATCGGCCGGGCTGAGTGGATGGACGCGGACGAAGTCGCTACGCTCGGCACGACGTGGGCCAAGCGGCTGTCGCATCGGCGGCCGCCGCGGTCGGTGGCGGTGTACGCTGCGCGTACGACAACAGACAACACACAACAGACAACAGAGGGATGACGGTGGGCAGTTCGCTTGTGATTCGGGCGCTGGAGCCGCGCGACGCTGAGGCATGCGATGCGGTGCTTGCGAGTTTGCCGTACTTCTTCGGCGACCCGGACGGTGTTCGCATGGCGCACGAGGCCGTACGGCACCAGCGCGGGTTTGTTGCAGAGGCGGACGGGGCGGTGCGCGGCTTTATCACGCTGGAGCAGCATCAGCCGGGGAGCAGCGAGATCACGTGGCTCGCGGTGCAGGCGGAGCATCGGCGTGGCGGCATCGGGCGGATGCTGGTGGAGACGGCGGTGGAGTTGTTGCGCGGCGAGGGGCAGTCGATGCTGTTCGTGCTGACGCTGGGGCCATCGGTGCCGGAGCCTCCGAGCGTCGCGGACAACTACGAGGGCACGCGCGAGTTCTATCGTCGCACGGGATTCGTCGGGTTGCGGGAGTTCGGCCTGCGCGACTGGAATGACGCGTACGCGCTGGTATTGGGGCGGCCACTGTTGCGAGGATAGGGCAACCACGATGAACCGTGACGCGCTTCGTGAACTGTTCGATTACACCACCTTCACCTGGGCAACGTACGGCAATATCGTGCGTTCGCTGCCGAACCACGCGTTCGCGCAGGGGGTCGAAGGATCGGGGTGGCCGTCGCTGCGGGACGTGTTGTTCCACATCGCCGCGGGGTGGGACGATTGGATCTGCGAGCTGACCGGGAGACGTTTCAGCCCGTCGTTCGCGAGGAATTGACGACCTGGGAGGACATCGACTCGATCCGCTCGAAGACGAGGCCGCTGCTACATCGCATCATCGACGAGACGCCTGATGAAGAGCTGAACATGCCGACGAAGGCAGCGCTAGCGGCCCCCGCCCGCGCGCCGAGCGAGATCATCGCGCACATCCTGCTCCATGAGCGCGGGCACCACGGCGACGTGACGACGTTGCTCTCGGCGCTGGGGGTAACTCTGCCGTTGAGCGACTACCTGGTGTTTGCGTTCTTCCGGGATCGCCCTGGCTGAATGTCGAAATGAGCTCGAGTTCGGGTGACAGATGGCCGGGAAGTCACTCCCCCTGACACGATTCGTCAGGAGACGGTCGGCGAACACGCGTGCTAGACTGCATCCCGCGTGACCCCGCCCGACCTCCGATATCTTGCTTCCAGGAGCCGATTAGCCGATGCCATTGGACGCCATCATCGTCAAGGGCGCCCGCGAACATAACCTCAAGGACGTCGACGTCCGCATCCCGCGCGACCGTCTCGTGGTGATCACGGGGCTCTCGGGGTCCGGGAAGTCGTCGCTTGCCTTCGACACGATCTACGCCGAGGGGCAGCGTCGTTATGTCGAATCGCTGTCCGCCTACGCCCGCCAGTTCCTCGGCCAGATGGAAAAGCCCGACGTCGATTACATCGAAGGCCTGTCGCCGGCGATCTCGATCGACCAGAAGGGCGCCAGCCACAATCCGCGCTCGACCGTCGGCACGGTGACGGAGATCTACGACTACCTGCGCCTGCTGTACGCGCGCGCCGGCACGCCGCACTGCCCGCAGTGCGGCCGCCCGATCGAGCGCCAGACGGTACAGCAGATCGTCGACACGATCTTCGCAATCGAGCCCGGCAAGAAGCTGATGATCCTGGCGCCGATCATCCGCGACCGGAAGGGCGAGCATCAACACATCTTCGAAGATGGGCGACGGGCGGGCTTCGTGCGCGTTCGCGTCGACGGGCGGATCCGCGACCTCGGCGAGCAGATCGACCTCGACAAGAAGCGCAAGCACACGGTCGAGATCGTCGTCGACCGGCTGATCGCGGAGGGCGCCGAGGGCGAGGGCACGGCTTCGAGCGCGAGCCGGCTCGCGGACAGCGTCGAGCAGGCGCTGAAGCTCGGCGGCGGCACCGTGCTGGTGGACGTCGAGGGCGAGGGCGAGCGGATGTACTCCGAGCACTACGCCTGCGCGTTCGACGGCACGAACGTCGGCGAGATCGCGCCGCGCAACTTCTCGTTCAACAGTCCGCACGGTGCGTGCCCCGAATGCACGGGGCTCGGCGTGAAGATGGAGATCGACCAGGCGCTCGTGATCCCGAACCGCAGCGTGTCGATCGAAGGCGGGGCGATCTCACCGTGGTCGCGGCAACAGGCGACGAGCACGTGGTACTTCCGGATGCTGCAGGCGCTGGCGCGGAAGCACAATTTCAAACTGAACGTGCCGGTGAAGGAGATGAAGGACAAGCATCTTCGCCTGGTGCTGTACGGCGATCAGGACCCGATCTCGATCAACTACAAGACGTCGGGTGGGCACACGAACCGGTGGGACACGACGTTCGAGGGCGTCATCCCGAACCTCTCGCGCCGGTATCGCGAAACGGACTCCGATTACATCCGCGGCGAGATCGAGCGCTACATGGCCGCGACGCCCTGCCCGGTGTGCAAGGGCGCACGTCTGAAGCCGGAAAGCCTCGCCGTGACGGTCGCGGGCGACAACATCCACCGCGTGACGTCGATGGACGTGCGAGAAGCGCGCGACTGGATCGAACACATCGGCGGCAAGGATACGCCGCTGAGCGAGCGCGAACAGATGATCGCGCGGCAGATCGTGAAGGAGATCCGCGAGCGCCTGACGTTCATGTTCGACGTCGGACTCGACTATCTGACGTTGAACCGCGCGGCGGGCACGCTGTCCGGCGGCGAGGCGCAGCGCATCCGCCTGGCGACGCAGATCGGTTCGAGCCTGATGGGTGTGCTGTACGTCTGTGACGAGCCGAGCATCGGGCTGCACCCGGTCGACGACGCGCGCCTGATCAAGACGCTGGAGCGCCTGCGCGATCTTGGCAATACGGTGCTGATCGTCGAGCACGACGAAGCGATGATGCGCGCGGCCGACCACATCATCGACATGGGTCCGGGAGCGGGTGAAGGCGGCGGGCGCGTCGTCGCGGAGGGCACGATCGACGACATCATGGCGTCGGCAGGCTCGATGACCGGCGCGTACCTGTCGGGGCGGCGGTCCGTACCGATGCCTGAGACGCGCCGACCGGGCAGCGGCGCGTCGATCACGGTCGTCGGGGCGCGCGAGAACAATCTGAAGAATATCGATGTCGAGATCCCGCTCGCGAAGTTCGTGTGCATCACGGGCGTATCCGGCTCCGGCAAGAGCACGCTGATCAACGACCTGCTGTATAAGAAGGCGGCGCAGGAGTTGTACAACGCACGCGAGCGTCCCGGTAAGGTCGATGCGATCGACGGGCTCGAGCACATCGACAAGGTCGTGAACATCGACCAGTCGCCGATCGGCCGCACGCCGCGCTCGAACCCGGCCACGTACACCGGCACCTTCACGCCGATCCGCGAGCTGTTCGCGTCGGTGCCGGAAGCGCGGCTGCGCGGCTATACGCCGGGCCGTTTCTCGTTCAACGTGAAGGGCGGCCGCTGCGAGGCGTGTTCCGGCGACGGCTACATCGAGATCGAGATGCACTTCCTGCCGGACGTGACGGTGCCGTGCGAGGTGTGCAAGGGCAAACGCTACAACCGCGAAGCGCTCGAGATCCTGTACAAGGGCAAGAACATCGCCGAAGTGCTCGATATGACGGTCACCGAGGCGTGCGCGTTCTTCGAGAAGGTGCCGCGCATCTCGGCGAAGCTCGACACGCTGCACGACGTCGGGCTCGGCTATATCCGGCTCGGGCAGCCGGCGACGACGCTTTCGGGCGGCGAGGCGCAGCGCGTGAAGCTTTCGACGGAGCTTTCGAAGCGCTCGACGGGGCGCACGCTGTACATCCTCGACGAGCCGACGACGGGGCTTTCGTTCGAGGACACGCGGGCGCTGCTGGAGGTGCTGCAACGGCTCGTCGATGGCGGCAATACGGTCGTCGTGATCGAGCATCACCTGGACGTGATCAAGAACGCCGACCACATCATCGACCTGGGGCCGTTCGGCGGCGACCGCGGCGGCAGGATCATCGCGCAGGGGACGCCGGAGGAAGTGGCGCTCGTCGAGGAGAGCTTCACGGGCCAGTACCTGCTCCGCGTCCTTGCGAGTGAGCGCGTTGAAGCGGCGCGCGGCGCATCGAAGCGCAACGGCATGACGAAGCGCGGCGCGGCGGCGAAGAACGTCGCGGCGGCTGCTTCGAACGGGCGCGCGAAGGCTGCGCTACCGGCGAAGAAGGCAACGAAGCCGCTTCCCGCATCGAAGAACGGCCGGCCGAAGACGAGGACGACAGCACGCGCGCGATGAACCCGCTCCAGAAGCGCATCCGTGGATCTCTGCTTGCGATCGATGGCATGATCGAGAGCGAGGGCGCGTTCGGGCACGGCCAGGCGTTCTGGGTGAATGGCAAGCAGGTCGCACACTTCGACGGGTCGGACACGATCGAACTGCGCATCACGCGGGCCGTCTTCAGCGAGCATCGCGACCGCTTGAAGGGCGATGCGCGCGTGATGCGGCACAGCGCCTCATCTGACTGGATTGACGTGCGTTTCAGCGCCGGCGGCGACGTGGCCCTCGTGATCGAATTGGCGGAACTCGCCGCCGCAGCGCACCGAGCGGCGCGGGGCACGACGCCGAAGCCGCCGCCCGAGGGCGCAGATCTGGCGCGCCGCAAGCGCTTTCATTGACGGGACGTACGCGGTCGTGAACAAGCAAGAACTCGCGGAGATCACGAGATCGTCGTGGCGGGCGCTGGAGGCCGAACTAGTGGAGCTTTCAGATGAGCAGATGCTGCTGCCGGGCGTCGGCGGCGACTGGTCGGTGAAGGACGTGCTCGCGCATATTTCGGCGTGGGAGCGCATGTTTATCCGCGATATCGAACATGTGATGCGTGGTGAGGAGCCTGAACAGCCGGAGCTGTGGACGGGGCAGATTACCGGCGAGACCAACAGCCGCATCTTCGCGGAGAACCGCGACCGTCCGCTCGCCGACGTGCATGCCGACTCCCGCGCGTCGCACGAGACGTTCGTCGGGGTGATCGACCGGCTTTCCGACGCCGATCTGTTCGACGCGCAGCGCTTTCCGCAGGCGTACGGCAACGCGATCGCGCCGTGGTTTCGCGATCATGGCGACCAGCACTACGCCGAACATCACGGACAGATCGCGCGATGGAGAAGCTCGCTGGGATGAACAAGCAGGAGCTTGCGGAGATCACGCGATCGTCGCGAGGGGCGCTGGAAGCCGAACTGGCGCAGCTTTCGGACGAGCAGATGCTGACGCCGGGCGTCGTCGACGATTGGTCTGTCAAAGACGTGCTGGCGCATATCTCGGCGTGGGAGCGTATGTTCATCGATTGGATCGACGCACTGATGCGCGGCGACAAGCCGGATCGCCCGGAGTTCTTCACCGACGAATGGACGGACAAGGTGAACGCGCGCGTGTACTGGGCACACCGTACCGACTCGCTTGAGGTCGTACTGGCGGAGTTCCACGCGATGCATGAGGTAATGATGGAGTTCATCGAGGGTCTGTCCGAGGAGGACCTGTTTGATCATGCACGCTTTCCGTGGGCGAACGGCCGTGAGATGGCGCCGTGGCTGCGGGCGAACGCCGACGAGCACTACGACGAGCATCGCGAGCAGCTTGAGGCCTGGCGGCGTGCGCAGCGCGAAAGGAAGAGCGAGTGATAGACGATGCGGCGGCGCAGGCGTTCGTGGAGAGGAACCGATCCGCTGCCATGACGACGCTGCGCGCAGATGGCACGCCGCATACCGTGCGCGTCGGGATTGCGGTCGTCGATGGCAAGATCTGGAGTTCTAGCACCCAGGCACGGGCGCGCACGCGTCACCTGCGTCTCGATCCGCGATCGACGCTCTTCGTGTTCGACAGCGCGTGGGCGTATCTGACGCTGGAATGCCGCGTGACGTTGCTCGAAGGGTCCGACGTGCCTGAGCAGAGCGTAGGGCTGTTCCAGGTGATGCAGCAGGGCATATCGCCGGCGCCGGGTCCCGGCAAACTGCTGTGGAACGGCGCCGCGAAGACGCTCGAGGAGTTCAAGCAGGCGATGCGCGACGAGAAGCGCCTGATCTACGAGTTCGACGTCGTGCGCTCGTACGGCATGTACGGAGAGTCCTGACGATGACCGAGCAGCCGAAGGCGATCTTCTTCGACATGGATGGCACGATTCTCGACTGGCAGTCGGGGATGGAGGAGTCGTGGCTCGCATCGTGCGAGCAGCATTGCGCCGGCGGCTACGTCCCAGCGGAGCTGCACGACGCGATCCGCGTGCGCCGCACGTGGTTCTGGGGCGACCCGGAGCGCGCGAATGCCGGCCGCATGGACCTGGACGCGTCGAGCCGGGAGATCGTGCGAAGGGCGTTCGACGACATGAGGATCAAGAGCGTCGAGTTGGCGCACCGGATCTCGGATGACTATCGCGCGCTGCGTGATCTCGCGATCGCGCCGTATCCGGGAGCCATCGAACTGCTCGCGGGCCTGCAGTCGCGGGGGACGCGAATGGCGCTGATCACCAACGGCGCCGCGATCTCGCAGCGGCGGAGCGTCGAGCGGTTCGCGCTAGCGCGGTATTTCGACTGCGTTGTGATCGAAGGCGAGTTTGGCGTGGGGAAGCCGGACGAGCGCGTGTTTCAGCACGCGCTGGCTTCTTGCGGGGTCGAGGCGGCGGACACGTGGATGGTCGGCGACAGCCTGGAAGCCGACATCGCGCCTGCGGTGCGGCTTGGCATGCACGCCGTGTGGATCGATGGGGCCGGTGAGCTCGCGCCAACGGAAGCGCTGCGCGATCGAAATGCGCATGTGCGTCCGCATCGGGTTATCAAGCGGATCGATGAGTTGATGGCGGGCGAGCGCACTTCGTGAAATTGCCAGCGCCCGAGAGGGATCATGCCGGGTCTTCGGCGGATTGATGCGCGAAGCCGCGCGGGCTTTCAGCCCGCGCTCGTTGTGGTCGTCGGCCAGCGTTGCGCGAAGCCGCGCGGGCTTTCAGCCCGCGCTCGTTGTGGCTACTTCGCCCCGGCCGGACGCAGCTAAAGCTACGTCCCTACGATCCGGTCCCCCGAGCCCCAGCTACTTGAAGACCTTTGCGGTCAGTTCGTCGCAGCTCAGTTCTTCGATGGCTGTTGCGCGGCGCCGCAGCCATTCGTTGAAGAGGAAGAGGCCGCGCTCGTTGGCGCTGTCGAGCGAGCCGATGGCGACCACCGTGTAGACATGCATGAACAACGCCGACAAGCGGTAATCGTAGAACGCGTCATCGTAGGTGTAGTCTTTCGTGTCGTTCTGGTCGCTGATGATGTCGTGCCAGAGGCGCACCAGCCGCTCCTCATGCGCCTTGCGGACCTCCGGCGTGACGCTCGTTGACAGGAAATAGGCGACGTCGAACACGCCGCGCCCCTTGCACGAGATCTGCCAGTCGATGGCGCGGAAGGCTGGCGTACTAACGCCGTCGCCATAGAACACGTTGTCGCCGCGGAAGTCGCCGTGAATGATCGTGAGCGGCGCGGGCGCAAGCGCGTCGAGTACGTCGAGCACATGATGCTGTAGCTGTTCGCCAAGCTTCACCAGCGCGGGCGAGAGCTTGTCGCCGGCGAACTGGCAGAACGTCCCCCATGCCTGTTGGTACGCCCCCGCGGCCACCTGCTGCACGGGCCCGTTGACAGCCGGCATCCAGTCGAGCTTGTCGAGCTTCGGAGAGTTCCACCATGCGGCCTGGAACTTCGCGAGGCTGCTGATGGCAAGTTCGGCCTGTTCGGCGGCGCATCCCGGGGCTTCATCGCCTACGACTGCGGGCGCCATGTCTTCGATCAGGAGCAGGTACTCGTCGCCTTCGACGTCCATCGCGCTGTAGTAGCGCTTCGGGACGGACATGTTGACGTCCGCGGCGATGTCTTCGTAGAACCGGATCTCGCGCTCGTAAAAGCGGAAGAGGTTGGCGACGCCGCGGCCACCGGGGTCGAGTGCGGGCAGCTTGGCGACCATCGCCGTCGGAGCGCCGGCCTCGTCGCGGTCGTACGTGACCGTGATCCTGGCGAGTTG
Source organism: Dehalococcoidia bacterium (assembly GCA_040902535.1). Taxonomy (NCBI): domain Bacteria; kingdom Bacillati; phylum Chloroflexota; class Dehalococcoidia; species Dehalococcoidia bacterium. The sequence goes on from JBBDXD010000020.1 coordinate 43,733, forward strand.
GCCGAGGAAACCAGCACCGGCGCCGATGCTTTCCGATGCCACCGACACGACGTTCGCTTCGCGGATGACGTCGTTGTCGCGCAATGCCGCGGTGAGCCACTCCGGCGAGATCTCCTGAGGGCTACGGGGAATGCTCAACTTGCCCATGCGAATCTCCCTCGTGTGGTGACGGCGATCGGGTCTAGAATCCGTCCGGGCAAAATGGCGCGTACTTCGTGCGCCACATGGCATCCCAGCGATCGAGGGGTGCATCCGGCGAAGCCTCGGCGCGCCCGAAGCGCACGGCGAGCGACGGCGACACTTGTCCGAACACCAACTGCGCAAGCGCGGAGATATCGAGTGTGAGCTGCGCTGACTCCTTCGTGCGCGACACTGCGGTGCCTTCGGGGCCCGCCTCGAGCAGCCAGCGGTCGGCGTTCCAGGGGCACATCTCATCGCGCACCTGGAAGACGACGCGCCCTTCGCCGTAGGGCCGCAGCGGCAGCGCGCGCTCCAGATCGATGATGCGGCCGAGCATCCAGTCGTAACGCGTGGTATCGAGTTCTCGCGGGTCGAGCATGATGTCGAACGCGGGATCGTCGGCGGGAGCGGCGCCTACGATGACGCGCTTGACGAGGTCGAACGTCTTGAAGAACTCCCACATCGCGCGATAAGCGCCCGGCGTCAGCCAGGCGTAGTCCCGCACGAAGAGCCGCTGTCCGGGGCCGGCGCGATCGGCATGCTCCTCGTAGAACTTGGCGCTGTAGGCGACGTAGCCCTTCGGCTCACCATCTTCCTCGTACACGGCGAGCAGGCTTGGACCCATGTCCGGGCCGCCCGGGCCGGGCCTCAGGGCGAGCACGCTGCTGTCCCACATCACTTGGGCACGGTGCAAGTAGCCGTTACGCGGCGTCGCGAATTCGCGGTAGATCTGCTTGATCAGGGGCAGGTCGTCCTTCAAGACTTCACGCCACGACCCGCGCGCCGCCGGTACCGTCGGGGCGAAGTTAATCCACCGCGGGTCGATGGTGTACTGGTTCCGCGACGACACGACGGAGTACCCGTACCGCTGGTAGATCGCCGCGACCGACGCGAGCAAGACGGCGAGCGGCTGCTCGTGCTGCTCGTAGCGCTTCTTGAAGTCATGCTCCATGATCTTGCGCAGGTGCCCGCGCCGCCGGAACTGCGGCAGCGTGCCTACGAACGTCACGCCGGCGGCAGGGGCGGGGGCGCCGTTAAGGCGCATGGTGAAGGGCCAGGCGGCGTACGTGGTCGTCAGCTCGCCGTCTTCAAATGCGCAGACGGACCAATCCGGCGGGATCGGCGACGGGTCGTTCGCAGCGTCCCACGGTTGCCCGTTGTAGTTGCCGAACACGATGCCAGGGACGCGTTGGAATGCAGCGCGCTCTTCTTCTCTGAAGGGACGAATCTCAAGTGCCATAGGGCGGGATTGTACCGTCCCGGTCCGGGTGGCGACAACGGAGTGTGGGTTCTCGCGCGGAGCTCCGCGCACGCCGGCGGCAGGGGGTGTCAGAGAGCGCCGGCGCTAATCATGCGCGCGTCGTTCGCGGGTCAGGCGGCGGGCGTACGGGGCACTATCCGTCGAAGGGCGCGGTTTCGCCTTCGGCGCGCTGTGGCGACTGGATCGGCGCCTCACATTCGATGCAGATGTGCGTGTCGATGGGGTTGCGCGAGTTGCAGGCGATGCAGCGCAGCGGCAACGGCTCCGGCTCCAGGCCCGAACTGGCGACGAACTGGCGGACCATGGGGTGCGATTCGTCGAGTTCGCTGATCGTCACTTCCCGCACGTCCGTGACGGTCTTGTAGCGGCGCATCAGGCCGTTGCGCAGCATGTACGAGATGGCGTTCGACTTATCGGGGTCGTTGCCGGGGACGCCGTTGCGGCTGTCGCGCGACCACTGATCGATGAGCTTGATCGTCCAGAAGCCCGTCGGCGGCGTGGCACGCTTCATCATCATGGCGATCGCCTCGATGGAGGCGAGCAGCGCGTCGGTCGATACCCCGCCTTCGGCTTCGAGGTGGTCGGACTCGCCGGCGGCCGCCACCAGGTCGGCGCTGATCGTGCCCGGCACGCCCGACACGATCACCCGCTTATCGAAGCGGTTCTTGATCCACGTGATGACGCGGATGTAGTCGGAGTCGCCGGTCATCAGCACGTAGGTGCTCACCTGGGGCCTATCGAGCGCGGTTTCCATGATGTCCATGAGCATGTGCAGGTCGGCGGAGCTTTTCTGGCGCTCCTGGCCGTCGCGCACGAAGCGGCGAATCGGCACGTCGCGGGCGGTGATGCCGGCGACGTCGAGGCCGCGGCGCACCCACTGCGGGTGCTCGTTGAAGTCGGCGTAGGCCATGGCGACGGACACGCGTCCGTGCTTTCGTGCTTTCTCGATGAATGCGGAGACGTTTGGTTCGATCTGATAGACGTTCAGGAAGCTATAGCGGATGTTCTCGAGGTCGATGAAGAGTCCGACCTCTCCCGTCCCTATCCCCTGCATCTCTCGTCCCTTTCTCTCTTATCTCTGTTATCGGGAGGTAACGCGAGAATCGTACCACGGACCCCCGGCCGCCTTCGCGGCCGCAGCCGCGAGACGCGAAAGGGGCCGGACTGTTGCTAAACGGTGGCTTCGCGAATCCGGCGCCACGTTCCGAGCCTTGCAAATTGCTACAATGGGAGGTGCCGCCGGTTATTCCCGGACGGGGAGGAAAGAGGTTCAGAACACGACAATGGGAGCTACTGCCAAGACCTTGCTGCTTATGGGGGCACTGACGGGCCTCCTGGCGGGGCTGGGGTACCTGTTCTTCGGCGGATGGCTGGGCGTCATCCTGTTCGTCATCATCGCCGGGGCGTTCAACATCTTCGCGTACTGGAAGTCCGATTCGCTCGCGTTGCGCATGGCCGGCGCGCGCGAAGTGACGCCAGAGCAGGAACCGCGGCTGCACCGCATCGTCGATGAGGTGACGTCGCTGACGAGCCTGCCGAAGCCGCGCGTGTTCGTGGTCGACAACCCGTCGCCCAACGCGTTCGCAACGGGCCGCAATCCCAAGCACGCCGTCGTGGCCGCGACGACGGGCATCATGAGCCTGCTCAATGACCGCGAGCTAAAGGGCGTCATGGCGCACGAACTCGGGCACGTCGGCAACCGCGACATTCTGATCGGCGCAATCGTCGCCGTATTTGCCGGTGCGATCGCCATGGCGGCGAACGTGCTGCAGTTCCGGATGATCTTCGGCGGCCTGGGGGGTGGTGACCGCGGCGGCGGCGGCGGCCTGCTGGCGCTCGTCGCGATCATCCTGATGCCGATCGCAGCCGTCATCATCCAGATGGCGGTGAGCCGTACGCGCGAATACGAGGCGGACCGCACGGGCGCGCGCGTCACGCACGACCCCGACGCGCTCGCCGACGCCCTGATGAAGCTCGAACAGGGTGCGCAGTTGCGGCCGATGCAGGTGAATCCGGCGGCGGCGCACATGTTCATCGTCAACCCGCTGGCGGGATTCCGCGGCGCCAATTTCACGAACCTGTTCACGACGCACCCGCCGATCGAGGAGCGCGTGAAGCGTCTTCGCAACATGGCGCGCAGCGGCTACTAAGCCGGTCCGAAACGCGAAACGCAGTCGAAGGGCGCAGAAGATGCGCCCTTCGCGCATCCGGCGACGGATGCTCCTGGAGGATTCGATCAAACCGCGCGGCGGCGCAGTCCGCACGAACTTCGATGAGGCCTACTACCGGCGCTATTACGGCGGCGCCGCAACGAAGGCACGCGACCGTCGCACGCAACGCCGGCTCGCGTCGCTCGTATTTGCGTATCTCGATCATCTCGAGATCCCGGTGCGCCGCGTCGTCGACCTGGGCTGCGGACTCGGCGCGTGGCGCCGCGAACTCGCGGCGCGATATCCAACTGCCAGCTACACGGGCGTCGAGGCGAGCGAATACCCGCGTCGCAAGTACGGCTGGGATGACGGCACGGCAGCAACGTATCGCGGGCGTGGCCGGTACGACCTGGTGATCTGCCAGGGCGTGCTGCAGTACGTCGATGACGGCGAGTTCCGCGCCAGCATCGCGAACATCGCGCGGCTCTGCCGCGGCGCCGCGTTCCTGGAGATTCCAACCGTGCGCGACTGGAACGAGAACTGCGACCGCAGCACGAGCGACGGGCAGATATATATGCGCTCGGGGGAGTGGTACCGGCGCGAGATCGGGCGGCACTTCCGGAGCGCCGGCGGCGGCGTGTGGCTGCCGAAGGACTCGGACGCGGTGCTGTACGAGCTTGAGGGCGCAGGCTAGCGGATGCTTGCGGGCATTTCTAGCCTCGCGCGCGACTGCCGAGCGCGGTGAATCAGTCTTCGCAACATGGCGCGCACGGGCGCCTAGCCCCACGCAAAAGCAACTTATGTGGCACGGCGTGCGCCTAGAAGGCCCGGTCTGGGGACGGGGCCTCGCGCTTGACTCCACCAGTTCGACAGTCAATGCTGCGACGATGAAGCCGTCGCCCAGCTCGCTGACACGATTGGTCGCTGGTGCCGCGCTCATTGTCGTTGTTGTCGCGGTCGCCGGGTGCTCAAGGGACAACCAAGGCGAAACAGCTACGAGTGAAGAGATTGAGGCGTACTTCGCTCGCCTCAACGCCATCAATGCTCAGGCCTATGGGCGCTTCGAACTGCTCGTCCGTATCCTCGACGATTCGAGCTATACCGAAGGACTGAGCGTCAACAGCCGTCGCTTCGATGAGGGTGCGAATGCACTGCGTAATCTAACGGCGCCAGCCACATTCGAAGCCGAGCATGACGCGTATGCCGCGGCATTGAAAGATGTTGCCGACGAACTCGAGCAGAGTCTGCAGCGGATCTACGACGGAGAGGATGTAACCGATCAGATCGTCTCCCAAGTCGAGGGACCTCTCGCGGACAAATTCGCCGCACTTGCCGAGGCGTGTAGGCAGATCGCGCGGCAAGCAGACGAACTAGGGGTGTACGACGCCACAGAATGCGGAGGCGATCCCTACTTCATCGAGGCCGTAGAGCCGCCGTGGTCACATCGCGTGCATGTGAACCGTTGCTGCGGTGGCTCACACCCGCTGTCCAATCCACTCGACATCTTCTATGGAAGTGACGACTCTTGGGAGCGTACCGTCCAGCACTACAAAGATGAGATGACGAAGCGTGGCTTTCAATGGACTGAAGAGGAAGATCGGATCAGGTTTTCGAGACCGAATTGGCCTGAGGAATGCTTCTTTCTCCAACAGTACCGTGAAGAAAGTCGACGGTACGAGGTCGACGCGTCCGATGTTGCTGATCTTGGTCGATACGACCATGCGTATCAGACGGGATATACGTTGCTCTGCCTGGGCTAGTCTTCCGCCGGTTGTGTCCGCTTGTTCGTCACCCGCTGCTCCTCCCGCTCGCGCTTGCGGCGGCCCTCCCACCCCTGGTCCGTCGCGCGGTAGTACGTGTGACCCGCGACGCGGTCCGGCAGGTGCTGCTGGTCGACGACGGCGCCCTCGTAGTCGTGCGCGTACTTGTAGCCGGAGCCGTAGCCCATCTGGCGCATGAGGCCGGTGACGGCATTGCGCAGGTGCAGCGGCACCGGATCGTTGCGCGTCGCCTCGACGTCGCGCAGGGCGGCGCCATAGGCGCTGCCGGTGCTGTTGCTCTTCGGCGCGAGCGCCAGGTACAGCGCGGTCTCCGCCATCGCGAAGAAGCCTTCCGGCAGGCCGATGAAGTGCACCGCCTGCTGGCACGCCGTCGCGACGACGAGCGCCTGCGGGTCGGCGAGCCCGACGTCCTCCGACGCGAGGATCACCATGCGCCGGACGATGAAGAGCGGATCTTCGCCCGCCTCGATCATGCGCGCGAGCCAGTAGAGCGCCGCGTCAGGGTCGGAGCCGCGCACCGACTTGATGAACGCCGAGATGGTGTCGTAGTGGGCATCGCCCTGCCGGTCGTACAGGTAGGTGCGTTGCTGCAGCGCTTCTTCGATGTCGTCGACGCCGACGCGACGGCCCTCGCCGCTCTGCGCGTTGAGCACCGCCGCCTCGACGGCGTTGAGGGCGATGCGGGCATCACCGCCCACCGACGCCGCGAGCGCCTGAACCGCCTCGTCGTCCATCGCAACGCCGCTGGCGCCGAGTCCGCGCGTCTCGTCGGCCAGCGCGTTGCAGATGATGCGCTCGATGCTCTCCGGTTCGAGCATCTTCAACGCGAAGACGCGCGAGCGCGAGAGCAGCGGGCCGATTACTTCGAACGAGGGGTTCTCCGTCGTCGCGCCGATCATCGTCACGGTGCCGTCTTCGACGAAGGGCAGAATCGCGTCCTGCTGCGCCTTGTTGAAGCGATGGATCTCGTCGATGAAGAGCACGGTGCGCCCGAGCCCTGCGCGCAGCCGGTCGCGCGACTCCGCCGTGACGCGCCGCAGGTCCGCGACGCCGGCCGAGACCGCGGACAAAGGCACGAACGTCGACTTCGACATCCTCGCGACGATGCGTGCGAGCGTCGTCTTGCCGGTGCCCGGCGGTCCCCAGAGGATCATCGAAGGCAGGCTGTCCGACTCTGCGAGGCGGCGCAGGATGCGGCCTTCACCGACCAGGTGCTCCTGGCCGACGTACTCGTGGAAGGTACGCGGGCGCATGCGGGCGGCGAGCGGCGCGGAAGGCAGCGGCTCGTCGTTGCCGTCGACTTCGGGCACGAACATGGGGGTGGGGCGGGCTGGGGTTTTGCGTGGGCGTGGCATGTGGGGATTGTACTTGGCCGGTCGTCGGTCGTCGGTGCGGTCAGCGGTCAGCAGGGAGGCGGGGGAGCCCATCTTCGACGCGCTGCCTGACAATCACGATGCGCTGGCGCGCTTCGGACGCAGCTGAAGCTACGTCCCTACGATCGGCTCGATGACGGCTGCGGCGCTTCTTCACGACTGCTCACTCGCGACTGACGACAGATGCGCTGGCGCGCTTCGGACGCAGCTGAAGCTACGTCCCTACGATCGGGTCGATGGCGGCTGCGTGGGTTCCTGATGACCGCACAGTTGCAGGGTGACGATGGAGCTAGATCTCGTTTAACTCGTCCAGGAATGGGAGTTCGGAGAAGAAGCGATTGAAGATCGTTGCCTCGTCGAGGAAGATCAGGGCGCCGACGAAGATGATCATCACGCCGGTGACGACTTCGACGATGGGCAGGACGCCGCGGATGCGGCGGAAGAAGCGGGTCATCGGCACGACGGCGAGTCCCGTGATGATGAAGGGCACGCCGAGGCCCAGCGAGTACACGAGCAGCAGGTAGAACCCCTGGGCGACGTCGCCGGTGGCCGCGGAGAGCGTGAGGATCGCGCCGAGCACGGGGCCGAGGCACGGCGTCCAGCCGATCGCGAACGCGGATCCGACGCCGAACGACTTCGCGTAGTCAATGCCGGCCCAGCCGCCGCCGCCCATGCTCATCGTCGCGCTGCCACCGCCCGATGGCGCGCCGGCGGGCGCGGAGGCCGTCGCGAACTGCATGGAGTACGTCCGATAGAGGAACGGGATACGGATGACGCCGATCAGGTTGAGGCCGAGCACGATCAGCACCACGCCCGCGACGCGCTCGAGCGTGCGCTGATGGTCGCGCACGAAGTTCGCGTGCTCGGAGCCGAACAATACGCCGAGCAGGCCCGCCGACGCGCCGAGCAGCGAGAAGGCCGCCGTGAAGCCGAGCACGAACGTCGCCGCGTGCGTGACGGTCCTCCGGCGCTGCGATGCTCCGGGCTCAAGCGTCGCGGTGGTGCCGGTGAGGTGCGCGAGGTACACGGGCACGAGCGGCAGCACGCACGGCGAAAGGAACGACAGCAGTCCGGCGGCGAACGCGAACGCGAACCCCCACGGCCCGGTGAGATAGTCGACCCAACCCTCGGTCATGGTTTCCTAATCAAACGGCGACTTCTCGTCCGCCGGGATGCCGAGCAGGGCGAGACGCGCCGCGTCGTACTTCTCTTTCGCGCGAGCTTCGCGGTTGAGCAGCCCCTTCATCTGGTCGCCCTCGGGCGTGCGGGAGCCGTCGATGAACACCTCGTGGAGGGCCTGCAGCTTCTTCTGCCAGTCGTCATACGCCTCGAGGTACGCTTTGCGACGATCTTCGCTCGCCTGCATGTCTGTCGTGCTCCGCCATGCGCTGGAATGCTAACTGCACCACGATCGCGGGCTGAAAGCCCGCGCCACGGGCAGTTCCCGCGTCACAGGCAATTCCCGCGCCACGGGCAGCTGGGCCGGACTGCCCCCGCGAGGTTCGACGATCCAGCGTACCGCGGCGCGATCCGCTAACGCACCACGAAGATGCCGACGCCGACCACCGCAAATCCGAGGATGGCGGCGAGCATGGCGACGAGCGTGATCAGCGGCTCGACCTGCTCGCGCGGCGGGCCAAAGCCGCCCTGCCCCAGCGACATGACGGCGCCTGGCTCACCAGCCGCGTCCACGCCCGGCGTGAGGCAGACATCGGGGACGGGCAGTTCCGCAAGGAGAGCAGGCCGCGAGACCTCGCCTGTAGGGGCGTGGATGTATCCGACGATCGCCAGGCTGCCGCCCTGGCACGCTTCCTGCAGTGAAACTTCGAACGCGATGGACACATCGACCGCGGCAGGTGACGGGGGATCGTTGTGGAGCGTGGTCAGATGGAACTTCTCGCCGAATACCTCCTCGCCGAGCAGCGGCTCCACGCGCGCGTAAGCATCCGGTATGGACATATGGTCGAACAGCGCGATGTCGGCAGTGAACGTGTCGATCTCGCGCGCGGCGTCATTCGCGGTCAGGAGCGCCTGGAAGCGACGCGGGTCGTCGGTGTTCTGGCTGAGTTGGAGGCGCATCGTCACGGGCGGCGGCGCATCGTCCGGCTCGATGACGACGAGCTGTCGCGCGAGTTCGCGTCCATCGCCGGGGAGGAAGAGCCGCGCTACGGCGCCGCTCGGCTGCTGCGGCACTCGCACGATCACGTCCAGGTCGAGTACGCGCTCCTCGCCCGGTGCGAGGTCGCCGATGGTGTAGACGATCTGGCCGCCGTCCACGTCGAACGGAGCGCCGTCGAGGCGGCCGCCGAAGAAGTAGAACCGATCAGGCGGCGGCAGGTTGGCGGCCGGTTCGAAGTTGAATCGGACGTCACGGAGCGGGTCGCTGCCGGTGTTGGTCGCGACGGCCCGGCAGCGGAGCAGCGTGTCGACGCCGCTGGGGGCGCGCGGCGGATCGCAGGTGTACTCCAACGTCGCGGCCTGCTCCTGAGCGCCGGCCTGCAGCACAAACGAGGCTCCGGCGGCGACGGCGGTGCCCGCGAGGGCCAGGACGATCAACAGCGTACGCATGGCGTGTACCTCCTCTTCCGATCGCAGCATCGTCTCTGCGCGCGCCGCCGCACTCGACGCGCGACCGGCGGATGGATGGCGCTTCGCCTACGCGACCGAAACGGCAGCTTCACCTACAATGCCCGCGCACGAGAGGAGTCACGCATGGCTGACGCGCCGCGGATCGACTGGGACGCCATCACGTCAGAGGCGGCCCAACTGCTCTCCGACTTCATCCGCATCGACACGTCGAATCCGCCGGGGCGCGAAAAGGCGGCATGCGACTGGCTGGCGGATATCTTCCGGCGCGAGGGCATCGACGACGTGGCGTTCTACGACGCGTCGGACGGGAGCGAGCACGGCGCCGAGCGGATGAACATGACGGCGCGGCTTTCCGGGAGCGGCGGCAAGCGCCCCCTCGTGCTCCTGAGCCATACGGACGTCGTGCCGGTGGAGCGCCAGTACTGGGACTTCGAGCCCTTTTCGGGGGCCGTCGTCGATGGCGTGATCTACGGGCGCGGGGCGCTGGACATGAAGTCCATGGGCATCATGGAACTGATGGCGATGCTGATCATCAAGCGGAATGGTCTACTGCACAGCCGCGACATCGTCTACATGGCGCTGGCCGACGAAGAGGCCGGCGGCAAGTGGGGCATCGAGTGGGTCGAGCAGCACCATCCCGAACTGCTCGATGCGGAGTACGTGATTAACGAAGGCGGCTGGGGCAACGCCGAGGTGTTCGGGACGCGGCGACCGGCGTTCAACGCCTCGATCAGCGAGAAGGGGCCGCTCTGGCTGAAGCTGACGGCGGAGGGACGTCCCGGGCATGGTTCGGTGCCCCACCCCGACAACGCCCTGGAGCGCCTCGTGCGGGCGCTGTTCCGCATTCGAGAATGGGCGCGCCCGGTCAACGTGGTGCCGGAACTGCGCGAATACTTCGAACGGTTGCATCGCGCGCAGGTCTTCAAGGGCGACGGCACGCAGCAATCGATGGAACAACTCGCGCGCGATAACCTGCTGGCGAATGCGCTGCTGACGAACACGATCAGCACCACCAGCATGCGCTCCGGCATGAAGCACAACGTGATCCCGGCGATCGCCGAGGCGACGATCGACTGCCGGCTGCTGCCCGGCACCGACCACGAAGCGTTCACACAGCAGGTACGTGACGCCGTCGATGACGGGAAGGTGCGCGTGGAGCCGATCTTCTCCGCCGACACGCCCGCGTCTTCGACGGACACGGAGTTGTTCGCGCTGATCGAGGACGTCGTCCACGATCACATGGAGGAGGCGCTCGTGCTTCCCAGCGTCTCGGCGGGGTTCACCGATTCGCGCGTCTTCCGGCGGCACGGCGTCGAGTCGTACGGCTTCATCCCGATCCTGCTGGAGCAGGACGAGGCGGCGACGATCCACGGCCACAACGAGCGCATCACGGTCGACAACCTGCGGCTTGGCACGCAGATCCTCTTTGAGACGGTACGGAGGCTTTGCAGCTAACGCACCGTAACGGAACGCGGAGATCCATCGATGCCGACCGGCTCGCGTCGGCGCCTCGTGTCACGCGATGACGCGCGGTAAGATCGCAACGCCGCTCGTGGAGGCAGGAGGAACGCATGCAACTCGCTGATATCAAGCTCGTAGGCGTGATGGGCGGCGGCGTCATGGGCGGCGGCATCGCACAGACGTTCGTCGCCAACGGATTCCGCACCATCGTGCGCGACCTGAACGACGACCTCATCGAGAAGACGCGCGAGACGATGATCGACGGGCGATTCGGACTGAAGGGCGCGGTCGAGCGCGGCAAGATGACGCAGTCCAATTACGACGCGACGGTCGACCGGCTGTCCTTCACGAAGGAAGTCGCGGAACTGCGAGACTGCGACCTGATCGTCGAGGCCGTGCCCGAGAACCTGGACCTGAAGAAGAGCGTTTTCTCCGAGTTGGACCGCATCGTGCAGCCCGGAGCGATCCTCGCAACGAACACATCCGGGTTCTCGATCTCGGACTTGAACAAGGCGGTCTCCCGTCGTGACCGGTTCATCGGATTCCACTGGTTCAGCCCGGCGTTCATCATGAAGATCATCGAGGTGGTGTACGCACCCGAGACGTCGCAGGAGACGCTCGACACGATGATGGAGCTGACGCGGACGTTCGGCAAAACGCCGATCAAGGTGAAGGACGCGCCGGGCAAATACGGCTTCGTGGCGAACAGGATCTACTTCGCGATGGTTGCCGAGGCGCGCAAGGTGCTCGAAGAAGGCGTCGCCAGCGATGAAGACATCAACGCGGCGATGCGACTCGGCTTCAACTGGCCCGCCGGACCGCTCGAGATGGTGGCCGGCGCGCGCAAGGGCTGGCAGTAACCATCCGGTCCGCGTGCTGATTGACCTTCACTGTCACACGAAGGTGTACTCGGCGTGCAGCGCGCTCACGCCGGACGCGCTCGTGCGCGCCGCGCGAATGCGGGGCATCGATGGCGTGTGCATCACCGAGCACGACGCGGCATGGCCGACGGACGACGTGCGGCGGTTGGCGGACGAAATGGACTTTACGGTGTTGCGCGGCATGGAGATCACCACGGAGATCGGTCATGTGCTGGTCTTCGGCGTACACGCGTACCATCCTTCGATGGCGCGCCTGGCCGACCTGCACCGCATCGTCCGCGGCGAGGGCGCGTGCATGTACCTCGCCCACCCGAGCCGCCGCTACGGCACGCTGCCGCCGGACGATCTGGGGACGTTGTTTGACTCGGTCGAAACGCAGAACGGCACGGAGGGCATGCTGCAGAACGACACCGCCACCCGGATGGCGGCTTCGCTGCGCCTCCCGGGCATCGGCGGGAGCGACGCACACTCTGCACGCGAGGTTGGCGTGTGCGCGACGGAGTTCGATGTCGAGATCCGGGATGAAACGTCGTTTTTGTGGGCGTTACGCGCGGGCAGGTATCGCGCAGTTCGCGTCTAGACGGCCTTGGGCCACTCCCGCTTTGTGAGCCGCGGGAAGTCGAGCAGCGGGCGCTCGACGGCTTCGGCATCGGCCGACTCGAGGCGGCCCTGCGCCATGAGCGAGATCCTGTCGAACAGCAACTGCGCGAACGCGCCGAAGAACGCCGCGAATCCCAGTAGCTGCACGCTCTCCTCGATGTTCACCTCGATGCCGTAGAGGACGCTCGTCTCGTCGAAGAGTTCCAGGTGGATCGCCGGGAACATCAATGCCTCCAGCGCGACCTTCCCCGCGCACAAGGCGATGCCGAACCCCACCCAGAGACGCGCCGGCGTACTCGCGCGACCGACGGCGATGATCAGCAAGATCACGAGAGCGATGAGGAACGGCGCATAGACAGCCTCCCAGATCACGCGTCCAGCTTGCTCCGGCAGATCGAAGCGTTGTTCGATGCTCTCGCCGACACGCTCATGGAGGGAGATGCTTTTGTCGAGCGACAAGAACGCCATCGCTCCGCCGGCGAGCAGCCACATCAAGCGCTGGCCGCTATCGCGGTACGTAGAAGCGAGTCCGAGAGCAGCAAGTGCGGCGCCGGCGAGCACAAACGAATGGAACCAGGTGACGGCATTGAAGCGCCCGTCGATATCCAGCGCCCAGATGTGTTCGGGAGCGATCCAGCGTTGGAAGACGTCCGCGGCGACCAGCGCCAGTCCGCCGGCCAGGGCGACCGCCAGAATGACCCGATCCAACCGCAAGGACGAAGGTTCGATGATAGTGCCTGCCAGCCGCTGCAACTCCCGCAGGGGTCCATCTAAGTATCGACATCTCACGTACCTTCCAAGAGCAATCCGAACGTCGCAGGGCCCCTGTCATCGAATTGTCCCGAGGCGTCGTCCGGGGCTACGCCAATCTGCGATGCCACCTCGCTTAGATTCAGACAACACGCTCTGGATCAGGATTGCGCAGGTTCATGGAACATCACCTCGCCGCCCTCCTTTCGCATCCCGTGAAACAACCGGCGTGGCTCATCGATATACAGGATGAGGTACGCTAGGTGTTCAAACTCCGCGGAACCATGCCTTCCATCACCGCGACACGCGGGGACGAGCGCGACATGGCCCGCAAGATCGAGCACGCCGTGGATTCCGATCCCACCTGCGCGGGCGTCATCGCCGAACTGGTCGCCGAGTGTCGCAGCCGGGCATTAGCCCGCCCGGATGAAGCGTCGTGGCATTTTCTCAACGGCCGGCTCTTGATGGCCGCCGGAAATCCCCTGGAGGCGCGCGACGAGCTGGAACGCGCCGCGCTCCTCGACCCGCGCGACCCTCGCATCACGGCTCATCTCGGCCTGTGGTACGAAGCCGCGTTGCTGGCGGCGACGGGCACCACGACGAACGTCGAACTTCCGCCCTCGGTGGGTCCGGAGGTGAGCGCCAGCGCGGCGCGCTTCGCGGCCATCGAGGAGGCGCTCAGCGTCGAAGATCTTGCTCAGCGTTCGCTGGAACTCTTCGAGCAGGCACTCACCTTCCGGCTGCCACGCCGCGACGTTCAATTCCTGCAGCGCCACGCGGCGATCGTGTGCGAGAGCGCTTCGAATACCGACGTGCGCATGCCGCGGCGCGCACTCCTGCGCGCGGTATAACAGTTTCGCATACACTCCGAAGTGCATTCGGGCGGTAGTTCCTTCGCCTGATTCGACTTCGCTCGCGGCGTAACCTTTCTCAGCACGCCGGGCGTCGCAACTCCGCATCTCTGCCCAGAAAAAATGTGACAGCTCCGAGTAGGAAAAGCATCGCATGTCTGGTAGCCTTACCCCTCGTAACGGGATGCGGGGCATGGAACTCTTGGGGATGGTGCGATGGGTGAAGATAGCATCCTGACGACGGGATGGTCGAGGCGGAAGTTTCTCACGACGGCGGCGGTAACCGTGGGCGCGGCGGCGGTGTCGCTGGGAGCGCAGTGCGACCCGGCGCTCATCCGAAAATTGCAGCAAGGCAAGAACCCGCAGCCACCGCACCACAAGGTGTGGGTCTGGCAGTTCTCCACTGACTCGGAGCCAGATCAGATCGTGGCGAACCTCGGCGCGAACGGCCTTGGCATCCTGATGAAGACGCACGACGGCGTCGACTGGATGTCGCGCTACGACCGCTCACGAAACGCCGTGAACGGCCCTGGCCAGGTCGCGAATCTCGTCCGCTTCTTCGAGGACCGCGGCGTGCCGTTTCACGCGTGGAGCGTGATCAAAGGCATCGACCCGATCCGCGAAGCCCAAATGGTCGCCGATGTCCTGTCGGCGGGCGCTCGCAGCCTCGTCCTCGACCTCGAGGGAGGAGCAGGCTTCTGGGCCGGCACTCCGGCCGACGCCGCCCGGTTCGGCGACCACCTGCGTAAGCTGACGCCGTTCGGGCGCGTGGACATCTCGATCGATGCACGTCCGTGGCGCATCAACCTCGTGCCGATGCCGGAATTCGTCGCGCTCAGCGACGGCATCTGGCCGCAACTCTACTGGGACACATTCAACTCGGCCGGCAACCGCGACGGCTATCGCAATTCCGGTTATCCGACCGGCGCGAGCGGCATGACGCCGGAGTTCCTGCTCGATACGACGCACGTGGTCCTCGGCGGTTATAACCGCGATGTCATCCCTGTCGGCCAGGGCGCCGCGATCGACCCGAATACGTGGTCGCGATTCGCGCGGCGCGCGTGGGAACTGGGGATGGGCACGGTTTCCGTGTGGCGGTACGGCGTGACGCGGTACGAAACGCTTTCGTACCTGGGCGAGAATCGCGCGGGCATCGCGCCGCAGCCGCCGAAGCCGACGCTGACGCCGCAGTCGTCTTCGACGCGTCCGCCGTCGCCGACGAAGACGACGCGAGCGACGAGGACGCACACGCCGACGCGTACGCGGACGAATACGCCGACGCGCACGCACACGCCAACACCGGCGGCGCCTACCCAGACGTTGACACCAACGCACACGCCGACCGTGTAGACGGTTACTCCCGCCCCCTACCGTAAGCAGCGGCCCGTCGCCCGGCGCCGGCCGGATGCCGGTGATCGTGCCTGCGTTTGCCGCGTGCTGGCGCGTTACTCCGTTCGCAACACACAATACGCCGTCCCCTGGTACGACTCGACGGAGGCGCGCATGACGGCGGCACGCAGTCTCGGCATCGGATTTGTGGGAGCCGGCTTCATGAACGGCTTCCACGTGCGTTCGCTGGAGAGCGTGCGGGATTGCCACGTCGCCGGCATCTACAGCCCGACGCGTGCCAACGCCGAGGGCCTCGCCGCCGTTTCGCACGCGCGGCGCGTCGGTGAACCGAACATCCACGGGTCGATCGCCGATCTCGTCGCGGATACGGGCGTCGACGCGATTTGGGTGGCGTGTACGAACGATACGCGCGTCGCGGTCGTCGAGGAGATCGTCGATGCTGTGAGCACCGGCAAAGGTGAGCTCGCCGGCGTGGCGATGGAGAAGCCGCTTGCGCGCAATCTGGCGGAAGCGAAGCGCCTCATCGAACTGATTGAGTCGACGGAGTTGCTGCACGGCTACCTGGAGAACCAGGTGTTTCAGCCGTCGCTCGTGCGCGGCAAGGAGATCGTGTGGCGCCGCGCCGTGCCGATCTCCGGGCGGCCGTACCTCGCGCGCGCCGCGGAGGAGCATAGCGGGCCGCACATGCCGTGGTTCTGGAGCGGCGAGCGGCAGGGCGGCGGCGTGCTCAACGACATGCTGTGTCACAGTTACGAGGCGGCGCGCTTCCTGCTCACGGGCCCCGATGAATCACGCGAGGCCTTGCAGGTCGAAGACGTGAACGCGCAGATCGCATCGCTGAAGTGGACACGCCCCGAGTACGCACAGATCCTGCGCGACATGTCGGGCGGGCGCGTGGACTACAGCCGCTCGCCCGCGGAGGACTTCGCACGCGCGGCCGTTACCCTGCGCGCGCCGGGCGGTGAAAAGGCGCTGGTCGAGGCCACGACGTCTTGGAGCTTCGTCGGGCCGGCGCTGCGACTGCGCGCCGAACTGCTCGGCCCGGAGTACGCGATGCAGGTCGACAGCCTGATGACTGACCTCACCGTCTTCTTGAGCCGCCGCGTCCAGGGCGACGCGGGCGAGGACCTCGTCGAAAAACAGAACGCCGAGCAGGGGCTGATGCCGGTGATCTCGGACGAGCCGGGCGTCTACGGGTATGTAGCCGAGAACCGCCACATGGTGCAGGCGTTCCTCGACGGCCGCATGCCCGCCGAGACGTGGTACGACGGACTCGCGGTGACGGAGGTGCTCATGGCGTGCTACAAGTCCGCGGAGGACGGCAAAACGCTGCGGTTCCCCATCGACCTCAGCGAGTACGTGCCGGCCGTCGCGCGCGGCGAGTGGAAGGACTAGGAGTGCCGTCGTTTGCGTATCGCATCTCGGGATTCAACCGTCGTCGGAAGTGGGAGATTTTCCTGCGCGATTTTGCCCCGCAACCCGCCGACCGCGTGCTCGACGTAGGGTTCAGCGACAACGAATACAGCGCGACGGACAACTTCCTCGAAAAACACTACCCGTACCGAGCGCAGATCACGGCGCTCGGCATCGATGCGCCGTCGCTTTTCCCGGCGCGCTATCCCGATGTGAAGGTCGTGCAATACGAAGGACGAGAGTTCCCGCTCGCGGACAACGCATTCGACGTGGCGTGGTCGAACGCCGTCATCGAGCACGTTGGGCAGCACGAGGGGCGCCGGGAGGCGCAGATCCTGTTCTTGCGCGAGATCGCGCGCGTGTCGACATCGGCGTTCGTGACGACCCCCAACAAGTGGTTTCCTATCGAGGTGCACACGCGGACGCCGTTGTTGCACTGGCTCCCGAAGCGCTGGTTCGACCGCTATCTGCGCTGGCGGGGCATCGACTGGGCCGCGGGCGACTACATGGACCTGCTGTCGTTGGGCGAGATGCGCCGGTTGCTTCGCGACGCCGGCATCACGAAGTACCGCATCGTGCAGAACCGGCTGATGGGGTTGACGCTCGACTTCGTGGTGATGATCGGAGAGGCTCGCACGCGGCCCGCCTGATCGCGGAAGCCCGCCAGCCGAAGTAGACGATCACCTCGTTACTCGCCGATCGTAACCTCGCGGCCGTCGGCGGCGGAGCGATACGCGGCATCGATGATCTTCTGGATGTTGAGCGTCTCGGCGGGCTGCACGAGGGGCGCTTCTTTGCCCTCGACCACGCGCAGCCAGTGCGCCATCTGGCGGTTCTGCGCCGGCGCTTCGCCGACGTTGATCTTCTGGTCGATCGTCATGCCCTCGTGATTGCGATAGATCGCCGGCGGTGCGGTCGTGCAGCCCGCGTCGGTGCCGAGCACGCGCACGGAGAACGTCTCCTGGTCGATGTGCGCCGCCCACGACGTGCGGAGCAGCAGCGAGCCGCCGTTATTGAAGTGGATGAGCGCTACCGCAAAATCCTCGACGTCGAACGTGGCGGGATCCCAGGCGTTGCGCAGCATCTTCGCGATCTCGGGGCGCTTGCCGAACTTCGCGGCAGCCGTCGCCGAGACGCGCACGGGCGTGGGATTGCCCATGAGCCACATCGCGAGGTCGAGCATGTGGACGCCGATATCGAGCAGCGCGCCGCCGTGCGAGAACTGCGACTGGTGGAAGACACCCCAGGTGGGGATGCCCATGCGGCGCAGCGCGGTTGCTTCGCCGTAGTAGATCTCGCCGAGGTCGCCGGCGTCGATGCAGCGCTTGACGGCGCGGGAGCGTGCATCAAAGCGCCACAACTGGGCGGCCATCAGCACCCTGTCCGCAGCACGCGCCGCCTCGAACATCTCGTGCGCGTCGCTGACGCTGATGGCGAGCGGCTTTTCGCAGAGCACGTGGGCGCCGCGCTCGAGCGCGTAGAGCACGGGCTCCTTATGCAGTGAGTTCGGCAAGCAGACGCTCACGGCGTCCGGCTTCTCGGTGTCGATCATCTCGCGCCAGTTGGCGTAGATCTTCGGGATGTTGTGCTGCGCCGCGAGCTTGCGCGCCGGCTCTTCGTTGACGTCGCAGATCGCGGCGACCTGGTGGCCCGACGCCGTGAATCCGGGCAGGTGCACGACGCGCGCCGCGAACCCCGCTCCAATGATGACCGTGCGCGGCGCCATGCCTAATGCTCCCTACTGAAACCGTTCGAGCAGGCGCTTGCAGGCCGCGATGCCTTCGCGCTCGCCCAGCCGCTCGCCCTCATATTCGATGCCGACCCAGCCGCGGTACGCCGCTGCATCGACGATCGCCATCATGCGCGCGAAGTCGACCTTCGTCTCGTCTCCGGCGTCATCGAAGTCGTAGCACTTGGCGCTGACGGCCTTTGCGCGCGGCATCATGCGTTCGACGGCGTCGTAGCGGTCGATCTCGTCGGGAAAGTTGCCGAAGTCGGGAAGCGTGCCGAAGCGCGAATGGTCGACGCGCCGCATCAACTCCATGAGCCAGTCCGGCTCCGACGACAGTCCCCAGTGGTTTTCGATCAGCACGTCGATGGCGGCGGCGTCGGCGTATTCCAGCAGGGCGCCGAACGACTCGACACAGCGCTCGAGCGCATCGGCGTCACCGGGCTGGGCGCCGGTGTTGCAGCGTATGGCGTGGCAGCCGAGCACCGCGGCGATATCAATCCACTTGTGGTGGTTCTTCGCGGCGAGGAGGCGCTTGTCGCGCTCGGGGCCCGCCATGCTGCCCTCGCCGTCGCACATGATCAGCAGCAACTCGACGCCGCGGTCGTCGGCGCGTTGCTTGAGTTGCTTGAGATACGCGTACTGCGGCGACGGGAAGAACGTATTGACCATCTCGAAGCCGCCGATGCCGGCGTCCGTGCAGAGGTCGACCATGCCGAGCTGGTCGATCTCCTTCGCGAAGTACATCCGGTGGAGCGACCAGGCGGCGAGTGAAATCTGGAACTTCGGGCTGGACACGTGAGACCTCCCGGTGCGCGCCTGAGGCTGCGCGCCATCCTACGCGACGCGAGCGCGATGAGGAAGCGCTGCTCAGCGCGCCTTCGAGCGCAGGCGCGCCTGCACGGCTTGGCTGCGCAGTTCGCGCAGCGCATCGGCGGCGATCCAGCGGCCGGCGCGCGTGCCGGTGGCGGCCATCCGCTCGGCCGAGGCGATGGCGGCGCGGTTCAGGGCGGGTTGCGCTTGCCGATCTGGCGCAGCGCCCAGTTCACGGCCTGGCGCACGTACTTGCGATCGTCGCCCGACGCCTCTTCGATCAGTGGCAGGAATGGCAGGAACTGCTCATCTGACGCCGTCTTGTCGCTCACCGCCAGCCCCGCCATGAGTGCGAAGCAGGCGCGCCGCTCGAACTCGGGCTTGCGGCGCGCCCACGCGTGAGCCTTCGCGTAGGCGTGCGCTGTGTGGCGCCAGAGATCGAAGCATGTTCCATCGCAGAGGTCCCAGGAGTTCAGGTCGCGCACCCAGTGCTCCATCTCTCGCTTCGTCGTCTTCGCGGGATCGGCGACCATGCCCGCGATGTGGCGAGGTCGTGGATGCCGGTGTCCCACAGCTCGAACGCGAGCGCGTGGTTGCGGCCGCTCTCCTTCGCGAGCTTGCGCAGTGCAGGGATGGCGAGCCGAACCCGGTGTGTGAGTCGATGTTGATGCCGAACCGCGCCATGCCCTCGAGGTTGCGTGGATCGCCGAGGGTGCGGAGGCGTGCGATGACGGTGGCCACCGTCGCCGGAGTTGCGGTCCTGGAGCGAGCGTTGCGCGCGGGAGCCATGCGCCGATGGTAGTCGGCAGCGGCGGGTGGGGCTATTGCTTCTGCCAGTAGCGAGGACGGCGATTCGGGTCGAGGATGCGCTTGCGCAGCCGCAGTCCTGACGGCGTCACCTCCAACATCTCGTCGTCGCGGATGAACTCCAGCGCCTGTTCCAACGAGAGCCGCCGCACGGGCATGAGCTGCACGGCGATATCCGACGTCGACGAGCGGATGTTGGTGAGCTTCTTTTCTTTCGTGATATTGACGTTGATGTCCTCTTCGCGCGCGTTCTCGCCGACGATCATGCCCTCGTAGACGGTCTCGCCCGGCTCGACGAACATCTCGCCGCGGTCCTGGGCGTTTTCGATCGCGTATGCCGTCACCTTGCCCGC
The DNA here is from genome assembly GCA_040902535.1 of Dehalococcoidia bacterium. Taxonomy (NCBI): domain Bacteria; kingdom Bacillati; phylum Chloroflexota; class Dehalococcoidia; species Dehalococcoidia bacterium. Next base: position 64,075 of record JBBDXD010000020.1, read on the forward strand.
GCGATCCGCGACCAGCGCGCCGGTGAGGCGATGCGGGATATCGCCCTGCCATGGCTCGTAGCCGTCGAAGAGGTGGTTGAGCAGCCCCGTGCCGCGCGTGTCCGTGAGGAACTGGCTGCGAAAGCCGATCAGCCCGCGGGACGGAATGCGAAACTCGAGGCGTACGCGGCCCGTGCCGTGGTTCACCATGTTCGCCATGCGGCCTTTGCGCATCGAGAGCATTTGCGTGACGACGCCGACGAAGTCCTCGGGGCAGTCGACGGTCAGGTGCTCCATGGGCTCGTGCAGCGCGCCGCCGATCTTTCGCGTGATGACCTCTGGCTTGCTGACGTTCAATTCGTAGCCTTCGCGGCGCATCATCTCGATCAAGATGGCGAGTTGCAGTTCTCCGCGGCCGGCGACCTTGAACTGATCGGCGGCCTCTCCCGGCTCCACCGTGAGACTGACGTTCGTCAGGATCTCCCGTTCGAGGCGCTCCTTGATATTGCGCGAGGTGACGAGCTTGCCTTCCTTCCCGGCGAAGGGGGAGTCGTTGACGGAAAACACCATGCTGACCGTCGGCTCATCGATGACGACCGGCGGAAGCGGCCGCGGATCGTCGGCGTCGGTGATGGTGTCGCCGATGTTCACATCGTCGAAGCCGGTGAGCGCGACGATGTCGCCGGGACCCGCTTCGCTGACTTCGACGCGCTCGAGCCCATCGAACGCGTAGAGGTTGGAGATGCGACCGCGCTCGACGGTGCCGTCGTGGCGCACGAGCGCGACATCCTGGCGTTGCTCGATGTGGCCGTTGACAACGCGTCCGACGGCGAGCCGCCCGACGTAGTCGGAGTAGTCGAGGTTCAGGATGAGCATCTGCAGCGGCATCTCCGGATCGAAGCGAGGCGCCGGGATCGTACGGATGACCTCATCGAAGAGCGGCTTCAATTGATGGTCCTCGCCATCAGGCGTCAGGCGCGCGATGCCGTCGCGCGCGATGGTGTAGAGCACCGGAAAGTCGATCTGGTCTTCCGTGGCGTCGAGGTCGATGAAGAGGTCGTAGATCTCGTTGAGCACCTCTTGTGTGCGCGCGTCCTTGCGGTCGATCTTATTGATCACCACGATGGGCGGCAGATTCAGCTCGAGCGCCTTCTTCAGGACAAAGCGGGTCTGGGGCAACGGGCCCTCGCTCGCATCGACGAGGAGCAATACGCCATCGACCATCTTCAGCGTGCGCTCGACCTCGCCGCCGAAGTCGGCGTGCCCGGGCGTATCGACGATATTGATCTTGTAGTTGCCGAAGCGAACGGCGGTGTTCTTGGCGAGGATCGTGATGCCCTTCTCGCGCTCGAGATCGTTCGAGTCCATGACGCGATCGACGACCTCCTGGTTCTCGCGAAAGACGCCGCTCTGCCAGAGCATGGCATCGACCAGGGTGGTCTTGCCGTGGTCGACGTGGGCGATGATGGCGATGTTGCGCAGGTCGTCGCGCACGGCCGTAGCGGCGCCTTCGGCCGCGCCGATGTGGGTCTCTTGCACGGTTGCTCCTCTGGGGGCTGAATCTGTGTAGCTCCTACAGGGTAGCGCATTCGATCCGCCGCCGCGTCGGCATGGAATCGACATACAGCGCACCGACGATGCGCCCGGAACGGCACGGCCGCATCGTTAGACTCGAACCATGACGTGGGAAGACCTGCATCCGGCGATGTTCAAGGGCTCGACGCCGCGCGTGTTCGCCACGAACCCCGACGACGCGGAGTCGGGCCGCGTCTTCGTATGGGCGCAGGCGCGCTGGTTTGAACGCGTCGAATCGGCGACGGGAAACGGCGCCGTCGAGTTTTCGCCGGTCGCCGACGCGGAGGACGAACTGCGCGAGTGGCTGCGCGAGCAGGGGTTGGAGATGGACGAGCTGGACGAAGAGTTCGCCGGCACGGTGAAGGACGAGTTCACGAACCAGATATCGCTCTACCCCGAAGCCGAAGAAGAGTCGCTATCGGACAGGGAGCCCTGACGATGAGTTGCGAACCGCACTGGCGCGCGTATCTCGCCGCCGAAGCCAAACACGAGGCCGCGAGCCAGGCGCTGCACAAGCAGTCCGGCATCTGGGGCTCCATACAGGAAGACCTGGTGCCGGCGTTCGAAGACCAGGACTTTGGCGACCGCGCTGCTCTCTACGAGGCCGCCGCCGCCGCGCAAACCGACGCCGTCGAGAAGTTCGCCCGCTTCTACGAGCACAGCCGTCAGCACAAGGGGACGGTGCAGCATCCCGGGCACGACGTCGCGGTGAGCTAAGCGAACGTCACATCGCCTGCCCGCGTCGCAACGCGTTCCGTCGCATGCACTCCGACCGCCGCCGATTACACTGCGGCGCGAAGGAGCGCGCGTGTCCATACCGATCGACGCGCTTCGCCGGCTGAAAGCCTGGCCCGCTGGATTCTCGGCGCCTGGCGGGTTGCGAGCACCCAGCCGCGGGTGCAAGCTGTCCTCAGCATCAGCGAGGAGCGTGCAGCCATGACGACGCCAGCGACCAGCGACCAGATCATCGAGCGAAACGGAGTGCTCGTCGGGCCTTACCGGGCCCCGCGCAACCTGGCGGCGAACGAGCGGGGCAGCATCCACGACGACAGCGTCGCCACGAAGCTGGGCTTCCGGGGCGGCACGGTCGCCGGTTCGATCCACATGGAGCAGTTCCCGCCGCTCCTCGTGCGCGCGTTCGGCGAACGATGGTTCGAGACCGGCGGACTCTCGTGCTACTTTCGAAACGCCACCATGCACGAGGAGCGGGTGCGACCGCTCGCGCAGACGCCGTCCGGCGCCTCGCACGATCAGGTCAACATCTGGATGGAGCGCAACGACGGCATGCAGGTGCTGGAAGGCACCGCGAGCGTCGGGGCGCCTGCGGAGCCGTCGATGCTGCGGCGTAAGCTTGCGGAGCCGCGCGAAGCAGGCGAATTGCGCATCCTCGCGCATCTCGCGGCCGGGCAGACGCTCGACACGAAGCCGTCACGTCTCGAGTTCGATGCGCTGACGGACCGCCGCATCGACGCCGTCACCGAACCGATGCCGTGGTACCGCGATTCGTCGCCGTGGGGCGGTGCGATCGTCAATCCCGGGCTGCTCGTACACATGATGGTGCAGGTGGAGCCGGGCGTGCGCGAACATCAACGCGTCGTCGGCCTGTACGGCGCCATCGAGACACGGCATATCAACGGGCCGATCTTCATGGAGCGCGACTACGAGGTCTCCGGCAAGGTGCTTGCGCTCGGCACGACGCCAAAGACGGAGTACGTCTGGTTCGAGACGCTGATGCGCGAGCCTGGCGGCCGCGACGTCGCGTCGATGCTGATGATGCTGCGGTTCATGAAGGCGTCATCGCCGTTGTGGGCGCCCGGCTAAAGGCGCTGGTCCACGAGCCCGACGTCAGTACGCCACCGTCCCGTCTCCGCGAGCCAGAGCGCACCGGCTGATACGACCGAAAGCAGCGCGAGTTGCGCGAACAAGGCCAGCGTCACCGGTTCGAACAGGTTGGAGTCGCCCTGGCCGGAGCCCTTCAGCATGGCGAGGGTGAGCGCGCCGCGCGGCAATCCTGTCAGGATCCCGACGTAGACGCGCCCAGAAAAAAGACCGCGATAAAGAACGCCAGCATGATTGCCACGAGTATGGCCGTACGACGACGGACGGGTCGCCTACGCCCCCAGAGCCTTCTCCGTGATCAGCACGAAACATCCGAGACACGAACGCCAGGCCCAGCCATCCCGCTACGGGCACGAACTCGAGCGCGATGTGGGTGCCAAGAAAGCGGCGTTGGTGACAGGGTGGTGGCGTCGTCATGCCACGAGTATCGACCCGACGCTCCCCGCTGCCATGGTGCAGTCAGGCAATACCGGCGTGACGAACGGACTACTGAGGCGGCGGGACAAGGTTGGTCGGGGAGACAGGATTCGAACCTGCGACCTCCTGGTCCCAAACCAGGCGCGCTACCGGGCTGCGCCACTCCCCGACGCTCTGCGTCTCGCACTGAGGGTACAACACCCGGCGCTCACGGCAGCGCCACGCCCGCCCTCCGTGACGCGACGGTCAGCGCCACCCGCGCCGCCTTCATCATGCCGCGGATCATCGCCTCGCCGCCGAACCCCATGTTCCATTCTTCGCCGTGCAGCTCGTCTGAGACGGCGACGATCGCCGCGCAGCGCACGCCGCGGATCGCCGCGACGGTGAACAGCGCCGACAGCTCCATGTCGACGGTGATCACGCCGGCGGCGCGGTACAGCTCGATCTTCTGCTTGTGCTCCATGTAGATCGCGTCGGTGGTCCAGTTGATTCCGCGCTGCACATCGATGCCGCGCGCGGCGGCTTCCTGCGCGAGTTCCGACGCCAGGTCTTCGTCCGGAACGGCGGGCGTGTCGGCGGGCGCGTAGTGGTGCGATGTGCCCTCTTCGCGGATGGCAGACGCCGGGACAACGACCGTGCCGACCGGCGCTGTCGCCTGCAGGCTGCCCGCCGCGCCGGTCGTGATCAGCGTGCGCATACCACAGACGTACATCTCTTCGAGCATCGCGACGCTCACGGGCGCGCCGATCGGGAACGTGACGATGCTGAGCGCATCTCCGAGGGCAAACGCGTCGTCCTTCCAGTCCGACCAGCGGTCGAGCCGCGTCGCGCCTGCCACTTCGGCGAGGTATCGCGTAAGCCGGCTGCTGAACGTGCCCAGCACTACGGGCTTGATGCCGAGATCATCCTTCGTGACGCCCTGCGATGAGCAGTAGTGCCCCACGAGGCGCGCCGGATCGACGTACGGCTCGCCTTCGAGGTAGAAGCCGGTCATCGATCGCCGCGCGCGGCGCCGATGATCTGGCGCACGTCATCGATTCCTTCGTCGCGCATGTAGCGTTCGATGCCGGCGAGCACTTCGAGCGGCGCCAACGGGTTGCGGAACGTCGCCGTGCCGACCTGCACCGCCGTCGCGCCCGCCAGGAGGAATTCGACCGCGTCGTCGCCGGTCATGATGCCGCCGCAGCCGATGATGGGCACGTCGACGGCGCCGGAAACCTGCCACACCATGCGCAGCGCGATCGGCTTCAGCGCCGGTCCGGATAATCCCGAGAACACGCGCGTGATGCGGGGCCTGCGCGCAGGCACATCGATCGTCATGGCCTGGAGCGTGTTGATCACGCACAACGCACCGGCACCTGCATCGGCGCAGGCGCGCGCGATCGAGACGATGTCGGTGACGTTCGGCGTCAGCTTCACGATGACGGGCAACGTCGTTGCCCGGACGCAGGCTATCGTGACAGCCGCGGCGCTCTTCGCGTCCTGCCCGAACTCCATGCCGCCCTGCTGCGCGTTGGGGCTGCTGATGTTCAACTCCAGCCCGGCGACGCCTTCAACGTTCTCGAGACGCGCCGCGCACTCGCCGTACTCGTCGACCGTGCTGCCGAGGATGCTTACGACGACGGGCACCTTCCATCGTTTCCACACGGGCACGCAGTCGCGCACCATCTTGTCGATGCCGATGTTTTGGAGGCCGATAGAGTTGAGCATGCCCGCCGGCGTCTCATCGATGCGGCCGCCGGCGGGGCTGCCGGCGCGGGGACGCAGGGTTGTCGTCTTGCTGACGATCGCGCCAAGCCGGTTGACGTCGAACACCTTCGCGTACTCGATGCCGTAGCTGAACGTTCCGGACGCCACCATCACGGGGTTGGCGAGCGTCAGTGCCCGCTTGCCGGCCGCGATATCGACGCTGAGGTTCATCAGGCGGATTATAGGCGCCCCGGCATGTAGACGCTTCTCGTTCGCACCGACGACTGGAGGCTGGAGGCTGGATTTGAAGGATTCGGTTGCGCCAGCACCGTGCGCGGTGTTAGGCAGAATGGAGAGATCTGCGAGGCGTGGCTGAGAGCGCCACAGCGACGGGAGGATTCATGGGCCGCAAGGAACTCGAAGCGCTGATCGCCGTCCTGCAGCAGCAACTCAAGGCGGGCGCTGACAACGTCATCACCGGCAGCTGGACGATCACCTTTTCCCGCGACTTCAACGCGTTTCTCTTCGAAAAGTGCGAGGTCGGCGGCTACTGCGAGGAGCGCCCGAGCGTAATCAACCTCGAAGGCAAAGTGCTCGACAAGGGCGGGCCGCTGCTTGGCGAGCCCGCATAGCTTGGCGCATCCGTTCGATGGCCACGTCGCGATCGTCACGGGCGCCAATCACGGCATTGGCGCCGCGACGGCACGCGTCCTGGCGGCCCGCGGGGCGGCCGTGCTGCTCAACTACCTCAGGATCGCGGACGAAAGCCACGAGGCTACGCCGCGGGCCTATCGTCGCAATCGGGCGATGTCTGCCGATGCGACCCTCGCCGAGGTCGTCGGCGGCGGCGGCCGCGCGATCGCCGTGGAAGCTGATCTCGGTGACGTGGCGACGCCTTTCTTACTCTTCGATGCCGCGGAGCGCGCCTTCGGCCACGTCGACATCCTGGTGAACAACGCTACGGGCTGGCGTCAGGACACGTTCAAGCCGGCCAGCGTCGACCGGCTCGGCCGGCCGATGCAGCGCGTGACGGCGGGGACAATCGATGCGCAGTTCGCGGTCGACGCGCGTGCGTCGGCGCTGCTCATCGCCGAGTTCGCGGCGCGACACATCGCACGCGGCGGCGCGTGGGGACGGATCGTTGGTCTGACGTCGGGCGGCGCGCTGGGTTTCCCTGAGGACGTGTCGTACGGAGCGGCAAAGGCAGCGCTTGAGAACTACACGATGTCGGCGGCGATCGAACTGGCGCCGTACGGCGTCACGGCGAACATCGTGTATCCGCCTGTGACCGATACCGGCTGGGTGACTGATGCAGTGCGCGATTTCGTACGCGCGAGCCCCGAACACATGCACGTCGCGGAGCCCGATGAAGTCGCTGAGGTCATCGCGTACCTGGTGTCAGACGAGGCACGGCTGATCACGGCGAACGTCGTCCGCCTGCGATGACGGCGGCCGTCACGCCGTCGCATGGACGATGATCGACACCACCCTGTCCACGTCGTCGAGCGATGCCAGTGCGACGTCCGCGCCGCACGCGAGCAACTCATCGACCGGATTGCGTCCGGTGGCGACGCCGAACGCGAAGGCGCCGTTGGCGTGCGCCGCTGCTATGTCGTGCGGCGTGTCACCGACGACGACGACGCGGTCCCCGTTCGCGCGTCCCTCCGTGAGGCGCTCGATCGCGAGCCGCACGACCTCGTCGCGGGAAGGTGAGTCTTCGCCGAACCCTCCGACGAAGCCGGGGAAGTAGCGGTCGATGCCGTAGTGCACAAGCTTCATTTCGCCGCCACGGCGGAAGTTGCCTGTGCCCAGGCCCATGACGACGTCGTCGCGGGCATCCAACGCTTCGAGCAGTTTCCCAATGCCGGGCATCAGCTTGCCCTCGACCTCCTGCAGCGCCATCTGCAGGTGCGGGATATAGGCGTCGAGGAAACGCACAAGTTCGCCGCCCATGCGCTCCGGCTCGATGCCGCAGGCGTGCGCCGCGTCCGCGAAGATGGCGGTGTCCGTGCGCCCGGAGAACTCGACGCGCCCGAAGGCGTCGTCGACGCCGTAGAGGTCGTTGAATGCACGACGCATGCCCAGGCTGCCGGCGCCCCCGGTGTAGAGCAGCGTGTTATCGATATCCCAGAGCACGTACGAGGGCACGGCATTCCTCACAACAAGAAGCCCCCGTCGGACAGGGGCTATGGGTGCGGTGTGCGATCAGTCCTCAAGCGGTTCGCCGGCCTTCTTCCAGGCGTCTGTCCCGCCCTCGAGGTTATAGAGGCGGTCGGCCGGAAGGCCGCCCGCCGCGGCCATCTCGGCAGCCAGCGCGCTTCGCTGTCCGACCGAGCAGACGAAAATGATCTTCTTGTCGGCGGGAAGCTCTTCGCGGCGCTGGAAGACGCTGTTCACGGGGATGAGGGACGCACCGGGTACGTGGCCCGACTGGTATTCGTTCGGGTTCCGCACATCGACGATCACGGCTTCGCCATCGCCGACCATCTGCTTCATCTCTGCGACGTCGATGCGATAGAACGGTTCGCGTTCGTCCTTGGTGGCCATAGGAACGCTCCTGGGTGATAAAGCCCGTCAATGACAGTCTGGCAACCCACCGCGTCGCGCGCAAACGCGGCAAGCCTCCGCGCGCTGTTGACCGTCCGAGAGCGGCGTGGCTAGATTGTCGGACGCAACGCGTAACGATCAGAAAGGTGCTGCTCCATGGACTACGCGACCATCGCGAAGCCGCCCGTCGACCAGTTCAAGGTGCGCCCCAATCTGGACGACTACGATGGCATACGCAGCGGTTTCGTCTACCCCGACGTCATCAAGCAACTCGATGGGCTGCCCGGCGGCGGCCTCAACATCGCGTACGAAGCGATCGACCGTCACGTCGCGAAGGGGCGCGGCGACCATCTCTGCTGGATCTGGGAGGGCAAGGACGGCTCGATCGAACGGTATACCTACGCGGACGCCGAGCGGATGTCGAACCGCTTCGCCAACATGCTGCGGAACCTGGGCGTCGAGAAGGGCGAGCGCGTGTTCTGCTTCATGGATCGCGTGCCGGAGTTGTATGCCGCCGTCTTCGGAACTTTGAAGGCGGGGTGCGTCACGGGACCGCTGTTCAGCGCGTTCGGACCGGACGCCGCGGGCGATCGCCTGGCCGATGCAGGCGCGAAGGTGCTGGTGACGTCGCCGGACCAGCGGCATAAGGTCGAGAAGATGAAGCCCAACCTACCGGACCTGGAGCACATCATCATCGTCGAGCACGGCAAGGAACCCAAGCTCGAAGCGGGCGAACTGTCGTGGAACGAGTTGTTTCACGAAGCGTCTGAAGACTTCAAGATCGTGCACACGCAGCCTGAAGATCCCGCCGTCATGCACTACACGTCTGGCACGACCGGAAAGTCGAAGGGGGCCGTACACGTACACCAGGCGGTGCTCGGCCATTACGCCACCGGCAAATACGTGCTCGACCTGCACCCGGATGACATCTACTGGTGCACCGCGGATCCGGGATGGGTCACCGGCACGTCGTACGGCATGTTTGCGCCGCACACGAACGGCGTCACGTCGGTGATCTACGAGGGTGGGTTCTCCGCGAGCAAATGGTACGACGTCATCCAGCGTCACAAGGTCACCGTCTGGTACACGGCGCCGACGGCGATCCGCCTGCTCATGAAGGCGGGCGACGAGATCCCGAAGAAGTACGATCTTTCGACGCTGCGGTACACGATGTCGGTGGGCGAGCCGCTGAACCCCGAGGCCGTCGTGTGGGGCGAGCGCGCCATCGGGTTGCCGTTTCACGACAACTGGTGGCAGACCGAAACCGGCAGCATCATGATCGCGAACTACCCGGCGATGCCGATCAAACCCGGGAGCATGGGCAAGCCGATGCCGGGCATCGAACCCGGCGTGATCGACGAAGACGGCAACATCAAACCGGCCGGCGAAGAGGGCGACCTCGCCGTGCGCCCCGGCTGGCCTTCGATGTTCCGGACGTACTGGAACAACGACGCCATGTACCAGTCGAAGTTTCGCAACGGCTGGTACATCACCGGCGACCGAGCGCGCACCGATGAAGACGGCTACTTCTGGTTCGTCGGCCGGTCCGACGACGTGATCAACACGGCGGGCCATCTCGTCGGGCCGTTCGAGGTGGAGAGCGCGCTGATCGAGCACCCGGCCGTCGCAGAGGCGGGAGTCATCGGCAAACCCGATCCCGTGGCGATGGAGATCGTGAAGGCGTTCGTCACGCTGAAAGACGGCTACGAGCCTTCGGACAAGCTGCGCGGCGAACTGCTGCAGTTCAGCCGCCAGAAGCTCGGCCCCGGCGTCGCGCCGCGCGAGATCGACTTCATCACGACGCTGCCAAAGACGCGCTCGGGCAAGATCATGCGGCGGCTGTTGAAGGCACGCGAACTCGGCTTGCCAGAGGGCGATATCAGCACGCTGGAGGAGTAGATCGCCACTCGACTCGTGCTCATCGGTCAACGCTCGCCACGTTGTGAAGCGGGCGGTCTTTTCATCTCGAACTAGATTAATGGTTCCCAAAACTGCCTCTTGAAAACCTTTTCCAACGAGAGCAAGATACGAGCCGGTAGGTAATATATCACCGGTTTTAGCCTGATCGGAGGCAGCTTTCAACCATGACTCAAAGGCTAAAGCTCTTCGTAGCAATCGGAGCAGCCGTGCTCATCGCTGGTGTCGCGATTGGGACGATCTTGGCAGTGCGCACGAATTCGTCCTCCGCGTCAGAAGCCGGACCTTCCGCTGGCGAGGTAAAGGCAGTACTTGACGCTGAACGCGGCGCAGTGGGGGTTGATGCGACATACGAGGACGATCTGTACGGATTCCGGTTGAGCTACCCGGTGCAGAAATGGCATGTCACTCTCGGTGACAGTCCTGACCCCCACCGGATACAACTGCAAACGACGGGCGTCTTTGCCCCTTCAGGATCGCCCAGTACGGGCACACAGCCGTCAGCCGAGATCACAATCCAGCCTTATCTCTCAGAGCCAGTCTCCGACGCTAGGTGCGAGGAGCCGGAGGCATCGAAAGTGGCTGGATATCCAGCCTTCATATGCGCCTACTCGTACGGCAATAGTTACAAGAATTTTGAGCCGACGCCCCAAGAGTGGAGTGTCATATCGGTGACGCTCGTGCTCGATGACGGGCCTGTGTACATCAGCGCGGCCATCCTGAAACCTCTTGGTGAGCCCGATCCTTCGAAGGCGCTTGACGCATTGCGGAGCCATGCCACTGACGTGATGGAGATCATCAAGAGTTTGGAAGTCAACGTTCAGTCGCCTTCGTCGTGATAAAGGGCAGGCTGTTGTCAGTCGTTAACGCTGATAGGGAAGACAGGAGGCTACTCTGATGGATCGGCTCGCGCGGACGTCTCCCTTGCGGCTTCTGTTGCCATTACTCGTGATTTGTTCGTCGCTGATGGTTACGCAGATCGCGCAGGGCCACCAACAGTATGGATCGAACACAGCCGCTGCTTGGCGGGTGCCATGGCGGGCCGGCACCGACCAGTGGCGCAGTGGCTATGGATTCAACACAGTAACACACATTGGCTCTGAGTCGTATGCACTGGACTTCAGCCACCCGCACGGTACACCCATTCACGCCATGGCCAGCGGAAGTGCCGCGGCGGTGACAGGATCTCTCTGCGACACCACCGGGTTCGGCATCTCTGTTCAACTCTCGCACCCCGGTCCGTTCTACTCACGCTATGCACACCTGAGCCAGAACTTCTTCGGCGTAGGTACAAACATTGTTCAGGGGCAGTTCATCGGGCGGAGCGGGAACTCCGGGCAGGTTGACCCGGATCCGCCATCGTGCAACACACCGCCAAACGGGGCTCACCTCCATTTTGCTGTTTACAATCAATTGAGTTGCACGAGCTCCACTTGCGCGGTCAACCCACAATCAGGCGGTAAGACTCTTTCCGGTTATACCAACTTCGACACGTCGGAAGGCGCTCATGCTCACCGATCCGACAACGCTGGCGTAGGTGACATCTGCCTCGCCGCCCCAGGCACTGGCAATCAATGCACGAACGCGTCTGCACTAGATAGCGGCTCGTTCACGGCTTTTGTAAACGCGTATAACTCGGGCGGTGGCCAGGGGAGCGTCGGCCAACCGTGGAACCCCTGCGGAGGTGCCAGTGATACGACTATCACAGCCTGCTGGTGGGTGCACAGCTGGGGAAACGGCAAGGTCCAGGATTTCAGTGGGCCGAGTCATGGCCACGGTCCCGGCACAGGGGCGATCATGCGCCGAACCGGAACAAGCACGGCGTACTGGGTGCATGGAGGCGTGTGGCAACGGTACTTGGTGGCCGGCGGCGCGCCTGGTTACCTTGGATACCCCATCTGTAATGAGTTCCCGTGGAGCGTGTATAGGCGCACGGATTTCCAGAACGGCTTTGTGGCGTATCGACCCGACACCGGCGAATCTGTGGACGCGGCCTACAGCGGATTCTTCCCGAAGATCTGCTGAGCGACCGATGCCATCGCCATGGAATGCGCAATGGACACCCGTTTCCCCGCCATCGCTGATCAGCTTGTGACGGACAATCCCGCCTTGCTATAACTCGCCAAAGGCTTCGACCAGGACGAGTAGCGGCGTACATTCGTCCCAGCGAGGGCGCGGTTGGTGCAAGCGCCCGGCGTACACGCCGCGAAGACCACCTGTGAGCCGCATCTGCGAATGTCCGCCTACGGCGGATTAGTAGACGATGTCGCCGGCAGCGTTATCCGCCGAACGAGGGGCCGCGCCCGGATCCAAGTAGCGGCCTAAAACAGGGTGGAACCACGGAGCGCCTCCCGTCCCTGCGACGGCGAGGCGCGTTTTCGTTTTCGTGCCGCTGGAGGACGAAATGGTTCTGCAGACCCTTTCGAAAGAGGATCGGCTCTACCGCATGAGGCACTCCGCCGCCCACATCATGGCCGAGGCAGTCCTCGAGATGTTTCCCGATGCGCAGTTCGCCATCGGCCCGCCGATCGAGCACGGGTTTTACTACGACTTCCTTCTCGCGCGACCGCTGACGCCGGACGACCTGCCTGAGATCGAGCAACGTATGCGCGCCCGCATGACGTCGAACGTGCCGTTCGAGCACAGCGAGATGAGCCGCGAGGACGCGTTGGCGCTCTTCGCGACGCAGCCGTTCAAAGTCGAACTGATCCAGGGCATCGAAGACGCGAACGTCTCGCTCTACAAGCAGGGCGCATTCGTTGACCTGTGCGAGGGGCCGCACGTCGAGCGCACGGGCGATGTCCCGCCCTTCAAGCTCACGAGCGTCGCGGGCGCCTACTGGCGGGGAGACGAGAAGCGCCCGATGCTCCAGCGCATCTACGGCGCGCTGTTCGAGACACAGGAAGAACTCGACGATTACCTGCACCGGCTCGAAGAAGCGCAGCGGCGCGACCACCGCAAGCTCGGGCGCGAGTTGGAGCTGTATACGTCCAGCGAACTGATCGGCTCGGGGCTTCCGTCGCTACTGCCGAAGGGCGCGACCGTACGACGCCTGCTCGAGGAGTACATCACCGGACAGGAGCGGGAGGCGGGCTACCAGCACGTCTACACGCCGGTGCTCGCCAAGGTCGACCTCTACAAGCGATCGGGCCACTGGGACCACTATCGAGACAGCATGTACCCGCCAATGGCGCTGGAACACGAAGAGCTCGTGCTCCGGCCGATGAACTGCCCTCACCACATCCTGATCTACGAGAACGCGCTGCACAGTTATCGAGAATTGCCGATCCGCATCGCCGAGATGGGCACGATGTACCGGTACGAGAAGTCGGGCGTGGTCGGCGGGCTGTCGCGCGTTCGCGCGATCAACCTCAACGACGCCCACATCTTCTGCACGCGTGAGCAGATCGGGCAGGAGTTTGCCGGCGTCATGCGCCTGGTCGAGCGCGCGTACGCGACGCTTGGCATCACGGACTACGCATATCGCTTGTCACTGCGCGATCCCGCCGACACGGAGAAATTCGTGCAGAACGACGAGATGTGGGACCTTGGCGAGAAGATCCTTCGCGAGACGCTGCAAGAGCTTCAATTGCCGTTCTACGAGGCGCCGGGAGAAGCGGCCTTCTATGGCCCGAAGCTCGACATCCAGATCCGTGACGTCCTGGGGCGCGAAGAATCGATGTCGACGATCCAGCTCGACTTTCACCTGCCGAACCAGTTCGACCTGACCTACATCGGGGAGGACGGTGCTCAGCACCAGCCCGTCATCCTGCATCGCGGCGTGATCGGGGCGACCGAGCGCATGATGGCGTATCTCATTGAGCTGTACGCCGGCGCCTTCCCGACGTGGCTCGCGCCGGTGCAGGTTGCACTGATCCCAATCGCCGACCGCCATGCCGACTACGCGCACAACGTCGGCACGCGGCTCAAGCGCGCCGGCTTCCGCATCGACATCGACGACCGCAGCGAGCGCATGAACGCGAAGATCCGGCGTGCGCAGTTACAGAAAATTCCGTACATGCTCGTCGTCGGTGATCGGGAGCAGGAAGGCGAAGCCGTCGCCGTGCGCACGCGCGCCGGTGAGGACCTGGGATCGATGCCCGTGTTCCAGTTCATCGACCGGCTGCGCGATGAGGTGATCACGCAACTGGACCCGGAGGTCGCGGGGCCAGACGTGGGCGGCGAGTCCGAACGCTAGAGCTTCGATCCAAATTCGTCGAGGCGCCGCTCGAGCCGCCGCTGTTGCACCGAAAGCGTCAGGTCTCCCCGCGTCTTCTCGAGGATGCCACGCACGCTGTCCGTCGTGCGACGGAGGCCGCCGGTCATGGCGTCGGGGTAGTCGACGGTCACGAGCACGGAGTACATGTCGTCCATCGCGCGGAGCCAGTCTTCGCACTTTTCGACATCGCCGGTGCGCAACGTATCGAGCAGGTGCCGCCGCAGCTCGCCGACGGCCTCGCCCATGCCATTGAGGAACGCCGCCTGCTCCACCTGGAGCGTCTCCGGCGTCGGGAAGTCGCTGCCGGCAATCAACGCAAGGGTGATCGATGCTTCGGCGTACTCCTTCTGCGCGTCGTGCACGAAACCGGCGAAGTAGATGTCCGGGTGGCCATCGAGCGACTGGCGCGCAGTCTGCAGTTGCGCGCCGGCCTTCGACACGAGTTGGCCGGCGGTTTCGAAGTCGTCGCGGTGGACCGCACGGATGGCGTTCGCGGAGAGCCTGATCGCCTCGCGGCACAGGGGAAGCGCCGCCTCGCGCGCGGTGTTTTTGCCGACGAAGTTCTCCCGGACGCGCTCCATGATCGCGTCAAGCGGCGTGGAGATGTCGGGCATGGCTTCCTCGCTGTCTCGCCGCCCGCGCGGGATCTAGAGGTCTTTGACAGGGTGGGGCAGATCACCGTCGCGGGCCGCATCGATCATCTCGCGCGCCTCGCCGGGCAGGTCCATGCCGTAGTCATCGAACTTCTTCTCGACCCAGCGGCCGATCTGGCGCGGATCCTTGTAGTCTTCGACGCCGCGGGGCATGCTGCCGTAGTCATCGAGCACGCGCGATTCGCTCTTGTGGTACGCGAAGCGTGACAGGGCGCGCGCCGTCCCGCCGCCGCAGTGCTGGCACGCCGGCGCGACCTCGGTGGAGGTGTTGCGGACGAACTGGCTGGTGAGGCGCCGGCAGTCCTTGCACTTGTACTCGTAGATCGGCATGGCGGTTACAGCGTACTAGAAATCATCTTCGTCATCGGCGAAGCCACCTTCACCGGTGATGTCGTCGGGCAGCTCGCCCGCCTCCATGCGACCGACCATCTCGTCGAACTCGGGGCCCATGTCTTCGCCCATCTCGTCGCGCATGCTGCGCGCCCAACGGGCGACCGCGCGCGGATCGTTCTCGTCGATGCCGGCCATGCCCGCCCCGTCGTCGAAGTCGCCGCCGCCGCGGTGCACGGCGACGCGCGAGATCAGGCGGGTGAGCTTCTTGCCGCCGCAATGCTCACAGGCCGCATGGACGTCGCTGGAGACGCTGCGGACGAAGACGGAGGTGCGCTTCTTGCACGCGAGGCAACGGTACTCGTAGATCGGCATGCCATAGCGATAGCAGACCATGATGCGAGGCTCAACGGGGCCGGACGGCGTCTTCGTAGTGGGTGACGGAACGCAAGGCTCCGTCGCGCGTCAGTTCCACGGTCACGACGTCGATCCGCAGCGGCAGTTCGGCGCAGTCCGGGTTGCGCTCGACGTACCAGTCCACGGCGCGCAAGAGTTGCGCGGTCTTCCGCGGGCCGACGGAGAGCGCCGCCATGCCCTGGTCGCCTCCCTTCCGCGTGCGCACCTCGACGAATACCAACGCATCGACGTCGCGGGCGACGAGGTCGATCTCAGCCTCAAACACGCGAAAGTTGCGTTCGATGATGCGATAGCCCTTGGCCTCCAGGTGGGCGGCGGCGACGCGTTCGCCGAAATCGCCCAGCGACTTTCGGGGCGAAGTCAACTGTCCGCCGCCTTCCACCTCCGGTGGACGGGCCTTAGGGAGTTGTGGTCGTGGGATGTAGCGAGCACCTCACCGATCAATAACTCGAAGAGGATGTACCCCTTCGCGCGATCGGCATCCGCGGGCTCAGCCTCAACTGCCCTGCCGACGAGAAGCACCTCGCCGCCGCCCCCGGTCGTGTCCTCGACCGGGCCGTGCAGTGCGAATCGACCGTTGCGGCGGAGATCGTGGGCCTTTGGAGACGTCGGATACATAGTGACGATGAGGCAGCTGCCGCGCGGTGCCAATGGCCCGACCGGATGCACTCGCGGCCAACCATCCCGGCGCACGGTGCCGAAATAGCAGGGGGCGCTCGCGAGTCGTTCAAGGATATGCGCGGCGAGTTCGGGATTCAGTGCGCCGAAGTCGCCCCATCGAATCGCGTCCACAGGACAATGCTACACCGGCCGCGCGGACGCTCGCCGCGCGTCAGGGCGTGTACAGCTCGACTTCGTATCCGTCGAGGTCGGTGAAGTAGATGTACGGCTTGGCGTCCTCGTGTTCGCCGCTGCGAATGGCGGTGCCGCCGGCGGCCTCGATCTCGGCGCGCGCGGCCGCGACATCGGTGCCGGGATCAATGGCGAACCCGAAGTGACGCAGACCCGCGTGCGCGCCGGGGCGCCAATCCGACGATCCGGCGAACGTGATCATGTCGCCACCGCCGGGCACGCTCGCGAAGACCGCGGACCCGTCGCGAAACTGCTCCTCGATGCCGAACAGGCGCTGATAAAACGCAAACGACCGCTCAGCGTCGCGGACGAGAAACTGGATGTGGCGAAGGCCCCTGGTGCGAATCATGTCGGCGACGGCTCAAGCGCCTTGAACGGCAAGTCGATCGCAATACCGCGCGCCTCGAGAGCAGCGCGCACGGGCGCGAACAGCCTGCGGTGGATCGGACACGGCCCGTGCTCGTCGAGCGCGCGCTTGTGCTCCGGCGTCGCGTAGCCGCGGTTCTCGTTGAAGCGGTACTCCGGGTATACCGGGTGATAGCGCTCCATCAGCGCGTCGCGGTGTGTCTTCGCCAGGATCGATCCCGCCGCGATCGACGCGCACAACGCATCACCGTGGATGATCGAGCGGTGCCGGTATTCGGGCAGCGAGACCGCATCGATCAGCACCAGGTCGGGGCGGCATGGCAGCGCATCGAGCGCGCGCCGCATCGCGAGCTTCGTGGCGGCGATCAATCCGATCGTATCGATCTCCTCATGTGAGGCTGCGCCGACGCCGTAACCGCACTCTTCGCGGATCGCCTGGGCGAGGCGCTGGCGCTCTTCGGCGTCGATGAGTTTGCTGTCGCGCAGGTCCGCCCACCAGGTCCGCGCGAACCCCGGCTCGAGGATTGCCGCACCGGCGACGACGGGGCCGGCGAGCGGCCCGCGGCCCGCTTCATCGAGTCCGGCGACGTGCCGAAAGCCCCGCCGCCAGGCGGCGAGTTCGGCGTTGAGGCTGGGCGCTGCTTGAAAGAGGCCCATCGGCGCGATGCTAGCACCGGGCGGAGTGCGTGTAAAGCATCGTCCGCACCAGCGGGCGGGGGCTACCATGGCAGCGAAAACGCCAAGCTGACAAGGGAGGACGTAATGCCCATCGTGCGTGTCGAGTTGTTCTCAGGGAGGACCCACGCGCAGAAGCAAGAGTTGGCGCGCGCCATCACGGAGGCTGTGGCGAACGTCGCCCATACTACGCCGGAAGCGACGATCGTCATTTTTCAGGATGTCGAACGCGAGAATTGGGCCCAGGCAGGCAAGCTGGCATCCGACGACGACTAGAGACTCAGGGTTCTGCCTATGGGGTGCTCATCCCCGCCGACGGATACTGGAACGACCATAACCGGGGAGACGTTTGCGTATGTTGACAGATCTCACGTTACGAGACGTGTGTAAGCAGGTTCACGGTAGGGGCGCGGGTGCTCTGATATACTGGGTTCGCATTCCCCTGGAACTCCCGTTGAGCGCAGGGACAAAGGTTAGGTTTCGCCCATGAGCTCGCGTTGGCTACGCAACAGCTTCATTTATCTGCTCATCCTCGTGGCGGTCATCGCGATCGTCGTGTCGTTTTTCCGCGACGGGGAAGACACCAAGTCGCTGAACTTCAGTGAGGTGGTCGCCGAGGCCAAAGACAATAACGTCAAGAGCATCGAAGTCTCCGGCCAGAATCTCAACGTCGCACTGAAGGACGAGCCTGAGGAGACCTACAAATCGCGCGTCGGCGAGAACACGGACCTTGAGCAGATCCTGCGCGAGGAGAACGTGCCGATCGGCGGGGCTGGCGGCGTCGAGATCCAGTACAAGTCGCCGTCGGGCTTCGGTAACTGGATCGGGATCCTGATCAACTTCCTGCCCTTGCTGATCTTTGGAGCTATCTTCATCTTCCTGATGCGCCAGGCGCAGGGCTCCAACAGCCAGGCGATGAACTTCGGCAAGAGCCGCGCGCGCATGTTCGTCGGCAACAAGCCGACCGTAACCTTCTCGGACGTGGCAGGCGTAGACGAAGCTAAGGAAGAACTGGCGGAGGTCGTCGAGTTCCTGAAGTACCCGGAGAAGTTCGCATCGCTCGGCGCGCGCATTCCGCGCGGCGTGCTGTTGGTCGGACCGCCCGGGACCGGCAAGACGCTCCTTTCGCGCGCGGTCGCGGGCGAGGCCGGCGTGCCCTTCTTCTCAATCAGCGGGTCGGAGTTCGTGGAGATGTTCGTCGGCGTCGGCGCCAGCCGCGTGCGCGACCTCTTCGACCAGGCCA
>JBBDXD010000021.1 GCA_040902535.1 Dehalococcoidia bacterium
CGGCTGCGCGGAGGTTGTCGTGCGAGGAGATTCTTCGCTTCGCTCTGAATGACGGGTGTTGCGATGGTACGCGTTGCGCGGCGAGATCGTTCGCGTGCGCTCACGATGACGATGCGGGCGTGTGGGCACGCGGGCTGAAAGCCCGCGCTCAGGTTGCGTTGGCTACTCTTGCGGCACTACGGGGTCCGCGAGCTCGATGCGGTTCATGATGAAGATTGGGATCTCCGCCGCATCGCCGTAGGCGGCGCGCAGGGCGGGCCGGTCGATGACGAGCGTCTGACCGTCCTTGGTCAGGCGCATCTGCACTTCGTCGAAGAGGCCGGCGCGGAGGATGAACCAGTACATGTCGCCGTTGCGCGGGTTGATCGTCACCAGCGACGTGCCATCGACGTTGGAGAGTTGCACGACGGCGCTGTTGACGCCCATGACGCGCCAGCCGTCTTTCTCGGACGGGATGAGCGTGGTGAGGCGTCCGGCGGAGAGCCGCACCCAGAGGACGCCGAAGACGGTATCGACGGGCTCGGCACCGACGCCGATCTCCGGCGTTTCGGCGGGTACGGACGTGGGCGCTGGCGGTGTCGGGTTGGCGCCACCGGGCGTGGCCGTGTCAACGGGGGTTGCCGTAGGCTCGGGCGTATCGGTTGGGGACGGATCTTCGGTCTCGATCGGGTCGACGGGCGTCAGGACGCGCGGCAGCGGGTCCTGCGGATCGTTGACGATCTGGACGAACGTCACCTGGTAGCCCTCGTCGGAGACGGTCTTTGCCTCGGCGAGCTGAGCGGCGGCTTCGGGCGCGACGTGATCTTCGAGTTCCGCGAGCACCGTGCGCTGTTGCGCCGTCACTTCGTTGAGGCGTTCGGTCTCGCCGCGGTCGAGCTTGCCTTCGTTGGCGGCGCGCACGAGCGGTTCCGTCTGGTCCTTGAGCCGTTCGAGCACGCCAGGTCCGATGATCCGGCCCTTGGCGGCGAGTTGTTCGATCTCCTGTGAGCGTTCCTGGGCGATGTCGAGCCGCACGTCGCGCTCGGCGCCTTCGGAGAAGGCGAGGGCGAGACGCACGCGCTCGGTCTGCAGTTTGACGCCGTACTGCCATTCGCCGGGGAGCGCATCGGAGGCGGACGCGACGGTGTAGGTGGAGAGTGACATGAAGAGCGCGATCGCGGCCATGCCGCTGGCAAGGGCACGGAACGGCGTGCCGAACAGCGGAACGCGCCGCGACTTCGTCGCGCGCTCACCGATGCGCAGGCGGTGCGCGGTCATCAGGAACTTGACGCGAGCGGCGGCGAAGAACGACGGCGACGGGTCGTTGTCGTAGACTTCGGCGAGGCGCTGGCCGGTGGCGATGAGAAAGCGTTCGCGCGACGAGCGTGCGAACTCCTGCGAAGGTTGCACGCCGTAGGCATCCTGCAGCGCAGCGGCGGCGAGCAATCGCGCGCGCAGTTGATCTGCGTGCCGCGGATAGCGCCGGAGGCACTCGTCGATGTCCCACTGGCCTGTGGCCAGCGCATCGAGGCACGTTTGCAGGTCGGTCTCGAACTCGCTCATAGCTCCTGAATCGCCGGCTGGCGATCGACCTCCGGGATCAACATTTTCTGCAGCTTTGCTACAGCCTTGTGCTGCAACGCCTTCACGTTGCCTTCGCGCTTACCGAGCGCCTTCGCGGTCTCGGCGATCGAGAGTCCGACCGCAAACCGCATGGTGATCACGTCGCGTTGCGCTTCGGGCAGCAACTCCGCCGCCCGGCGCACTTCTTCGAGCGTGATCCGATCTTCCACAACCGACGACGGGCTTTCCCGCACGTCGACCATGTCTTCGGTCAGTTCCGACGTCGGCCCGCCGCGCTGGGCTGAGCGCCGGAAATGCGTGGCAATGTGGTTGTGAGCGATGCGGAAGAGCCATGACGAGAACGGCACGTCTCTCCAGCGGAAGCCCCCGATCGCGCCGAGCATTTTCAGGAAGACCTCCTCGGTGAGGTCTTCGGCCTCGGCCACATTGCCGACGCGCGCTACCGCATAGCGATAGACACGCGGCATGTACCAGTCGTACAGGTCGGCGAGGGCTGCCTGGTCGCCCATCCGCGCACGGTCGACGGCATCCCGTTCGACGTCCAGCGGGATGGGCTGCGGAGCGGGGATATCCAATCCCGGTGCCTCGTTTCTGAGCGAAGGAGCCAATGGCATGTTACTCGCTCACCCAAAAGGCCGTCCAAGCGCGCCCGCAGCACCTCACAGACACCACACCACCCATCAATTGTTACAACGCGCAGATTTGGAAAAGGTTAACCCGGGCTAGCAGGGGGGAACGGCTGGGGAAGCTGGGATTCGGTGGGTACGCTCAACGGGCGGAGGGGACCGAGAGGGGAACCTGGAACCTCGAACCTTGAACCTCTGGGTCGTGTTGGTCGAGCCGAAGGCTGGTTTGAGGTTCCAGGGTTGATGCGCTAGGCCGTGGGCACTGCCTCCTTGACGCAGAGGGCGCCTGCCGCGCGGTCCGCGACGATCGCGTCGGACGCCTGCATGGCGGAGGCGAGTACGGTCTCGGCGAGGGTGTACGGGAGGTCGCGGCCCTCGCCGGCGAAGCAGAGGTTGCGCGCGACGGCGGAGCGCAGCGGCACACGCGCGTCTTCCATCTGGCCGGGGATCCAGCGTGCGGAGGAGACGCGGGCGGCGGGCAGCGTGCGCTGGACCACCGCGGCCGAGCGCCAGCCGGCGAAATGGCGGTCGAGGCCATCGACGAGTTGGTGTTCGCGGGCGGCGCGCAGCGTTTCGTCGGCGGCCTCATCGGGCGAGAGATAGGCCATGGCGTGCAGCAACTGCTGGCCTTCGGGCGCGAGGTCCGGCGTCACCTCGGAGTGCAGGCTGTAGTACAGGTCGTGCTCCGTATCGAACACGAACGTGAGGTCGGTGCGCAGCCTGCGGTCGAAGCCGAGGTCGATGCAGACGGCGCGCACGTCGCGCATGCCGCTCCATCGCGAGAGTTCCGCCGCCAGTGGCGAGCCTTGCTGCGCGAGCGCGGGCGCGTCGTCGGGCGGAAGCGTGGAGACGAAGGCGTCGGCCTCGAACCGGCGTGTGCCGGCGAGCGCAGCGACCGCGCAATCGCCGTCGATCTCGAGCCGATCGACGTGCGCGGCAGTGACGAGTTCGCCGCCGTTCGCCCGCAACTCGTCGACGAACGCCTGGCAGATGGCGCCCCAGCCGCCGCTCATGTATCCGACGTAGTCCTTCGCGAAGAGGTTGCGCTGGAGGTGCGAGATGAGCCATCGCGCGCTGAGTTGGGACGCCGGTCGCGTGTACGAGTTGACGACGCCCAATGCCATGACGAACTGGCGCACCAGCGGATCGCTCGTGTGCTGGTCGACCCACTCGCCATACGTCATATTGCCGAGCCTGTCGGGCTTTTCGGAACGCAGCGCGAGCATCATCGAAGCGATCCGCATGCGCCCCGGCACGGAGAACAGTTTCGTCGCGAGGAGTTGGTGCGGTTTGGCGCCGAGCGACGCGAAGCGGTCGCCGAGCGACCAGTAGCTCTTCATGGCGTCGGGGACGTTGTAGGGCAGCGACGGACGATCGAGGCGGCGCAGGACATCGCCGAGGAAGCCGCTGCCGGGGCGGAACATGGCGTGCGGGCCGTAGTTCAGCGTGAAGCCCTTGTCACTGTAGGTGCAGGCGCGGCCGCCGGGCTGATTGCCGCGCTCCAGCACGACGGTTCGCATGCCTTCGCGCGCGAGGAGAGCGCCGGTCGCAAGGCCAGCGAGGCCGCCGCCGATGATCACCACATCGGATTTCATGTCGTACTCCTTCTCTCAGAACGTTGCTTACGGGTCGATGATTCCTTCGGCGAGGACTTGCACCGGATTGGCGTGGTACGCGGGATCGGAGAGCGCGCGCACGAACGTCGCATAGTTTTCGCCACCGAAGGTGTGCAGCGGCGCGCGGCCGTTCTTCTTTACGAAGCGCACAGTGCGGATCAGATTCTTGTACGACACGGCGCAGACGTCGCAGGCGCGCAGGTGCGCTTCGACGCCGGCGCGCACGCCTTCGGAGAGTTCGTCATCGATGAAGTCGGACAGCAGCTCGTCGATCTGGTCGCAGTTCATGCGTCCTCCTTTTGCTCTTTCGCGCGCGCTCGCTCGGCCTGCTTGGCGGCGCCGGTGACGCTGCAGCCGTTGCACTCGTTGTTGGGGTCGACGAGCTGGCAGCGCGTCTCGAAGACGCCGGTCATCGTCTTGCGGGCGCGGTGCAGCTCCGTCTTCACGGACGCGACGGAGGCGCCGATGGCGTTCGCCGCCTCCTCGCGCGACATGCCGATCTGGTCGCAGAGCACGATCGCGGCGCGCTGCTTCGCCGGCAGCGACATGGCGATGCAGTTGATGCACGTGGCGGCGACTTCTTTCACTTCGGCGACGCGCTCGGGCGACATGAACATCTGCTGTTCCATCTGCTGCACGAGTTCGCCGTTCTCGCGGAACCACTGCCAGCGCGCGTCGAGATCCCATGGCTTGCGGGCACGCTGGTGGTCGAGGCAGGCGTTGGTGGCGATGCGGTGGAGCCACGTCGAGAGCGACGCGCGCATCTCGAACTCGGCGATCCGGGTGTAGGCCTTGAGGAGCGTGTCCTGCACGAGGTCTTCGGCTTCTTCCCGGGAACCGGTCATCTTGTAGCACAGGCGGAGGAGCGAGGCGCGGTGTTCTTCGGCGAGTTCGCCGAAGGCGTCGCGGTCGCCGGCTTTGGCGCGCTCGAGGAGCGCGAGTCCCCCCTGCTGCTGCCGAGCATCCACCTGCTGTATCTCCCTTCTGATCTGTTAGACGGGCGGGCGTAGGAAAAGGTTACATCGTTGGTGGTTGGTGGCTGGTCGCTGGTGGGCGGGAGGTGGAGGCGAGTTGGAGGAATGTGCCTGCCGCTTCGAACGTGTGTGCGTTAATCTGGCGGCATGGAAATCACCTGGCTTGGGCGCGCTTGCTTTCGGATTCGGGCGAAGGAGGCGACGGTCGTCACGGATCCGCCGGACAAGTCGAGCGGGCACAGCCTCGGGCGCCCCACGGCCGACATCGTCACCGTCAGTCATTCGGATCCGGCGCACAGCTACGTCGAAGGGGTGGCGGGATCGCCGCGGGTGATCGACGGGCCGGGCGAGTTCGAGATCTCCGGCGCATCGATCATTGGGGTGAGCACGTTTCGCGGCAAAGAGAAGACACCGGAGAGCGGGCGCAACATCGCGTTCGTAATCGAACTCGAAGATTTGCGCATCGGACACCTGGGCGGCATCGGGCACGTTCCGACGTCGGATCAGCTCGAGCAGATGGGCGCCGTCGACATCCTGCTGGTGCCGGTGGGCGGCGGCGACTCGCTCGATGCGCCGCCGGCTGCGGAGACGGTGAGCCTGATCGAGCCGAAGCTCGTGATCCCGATGAACTACAAGACCGACGCCGACAAGGAGAAGCTCGATCCGTTGGACCGCTTCCTGAAGGAAATGGGCGCGCAGAAGTCGGAGACGCACGCGAAGGTGACTGTGACGCGCAGCTCACTGCCGGACGAGACGCAGGTGCTCGTGGTGGATGTGAAGCGGTAGTCGGTCAGTATTTCAGCCGGTCAGTCTTTCAGTCTTTCCGTTCGTTGTACGGGGTTCGGGGCGCCACTCGCTGCGTCGCAGGGAATAGCAGCGGTACTCCTCTTCGATACCGAGGGCTTCTTCGATACCGAGGGCTTCATCACGGTGCATCCAGCGGTCGACGAGATGTAGGCCCGCCTTCTCGAGCACGCGGGCGGAAGCACGATTGCTCGTCGCGCACGTGGCGTAGATCGAGACGCGCGGCTGGATATCGAATACGAACGCGAGCATCGCTTCGACGGCTTCGGTCATGTACCCGCGACCCCAGAGCTCCGGCAGAAGCGCGTAGCCGAAGCTGACGTCACCCCTCGATGCATCTTCAGCATCACCCCAGTTCAGCCATCCGACCGCGTGATAGTTGGAGTGATCCACCATGGCCAGGCTGTACGCAGATCGAGGATCGGCGCTGTTGTGTTTGATGGCTTCTTCGAGCCAGTGCTGACACGCCGCTTCCGATTCGTCGAGCCGCAGCCACGTTTGGTAACGCGTGACACGCTCGTCGCCGGCGAGCGCACGGACGGTGGGCAAGTCTTCGGGCAGCCAGTCCCGCAGGACGAGCCGTGGCGTTCGTAGCTCGAACATGCTTTCAGTCTTTCGGTCTTTCGGTCTTTCGGTCTGTAACGCCTGTTGGTCGGACGTACATACAGTTGGCGCCGACGGCGATGCCGCTCAACCGACGAACGGATCGACTGACGGACTGAAGACTGATGGACGGCCTCAGGCGGGACGCAGGGCGGGCTGAGGGTCGGCCGCGGGCTCTTCCTTTGAGCCGTTGACGCAGATCATCCACGCCGCCATGACGACGAGCGCGCCGATCGCGGCGTCCAGGAAGAAGTGGTTCGCGGTTGAAACGATCGCGAGCAGCATGATCGCCGGCAGGAAGGCGAGCGCGAACGTCAGGACGCGCGGCCAGGCGAACGCGTGCGCGATGCCCATGGCGGCGAGCATGGTGAAGCCGAAGTGAAAGCTGGGCACGGCGGCGAATTCGTTCTTCGCGCCGGACGTTGTCATCGACGCGTGGATCGGGTCGATAAAGCCAAGCTCGGGGAGCATGCGCGGCGGCGCGACGGGCACCATGGCGAAGAAGATCAGCCCGATGGCGGCGGACGCGAAAAACGTGTTGCGGTAGCAGCGGTACATCTCGCGGTCACGCACGTAGACGATCGCGGCGGCGCCGACGATGAGCGGCAGGTACGCCCAGAGATAGATGCGCTCCATTGTCGCGGCGAGCCACGGTTGGCTTTGCACGAAACGTTGCACTGCTTCCTCGTGGAAGAGCCCGAGTGTTTTCTCTATGGAGATGAGCTGGATCGCGTGGTCGACCGCGCGTGCTTCCGTGCCTTCGACGAGGACGCGAATCGCGCTGTAGACGAGGTACGCGGCGACAACGAGCAGCGCTTCGATACCGGCGGTGGCGAACGGTCGCCAACGTGCACGACGGATCATGGTGTGCTTCCTCGGCGTCCAATGTAGCAAGCGCCGCCGCGGGACACGCGTGCAACGCGGGACAGGAGATCACTCGCAACACATATGATGCGCGCCGCGTGACTGCCGGAAATTGTTATGGCAGGTAGTTGATCGGGTTCACCCGGACGCCGTTATCGATGACCTCGAAGTGGAGGTGGGTGCCGGTGGAGTAGCCGGTGCTGCCGACGGTCCCGATCACCTCGCCCTGGCCGACGCTCTCGCCCTGCGAGACGCTGATCGAAGCGAGGTGGGCGTAGAGCGTCTCGATGCCGTCGTCGCTCATGACGACGACGTAGAGGCCGTAGGAGCAGCAGGCGTTGCCGCCGGCGAAGATCACGGTGCCGGACGTGGCGGCGACGACGCCGCCATTGGGGTTGTTGAAGCCGTCAATATCTATGCCGAGCGGGTGGCCGCCGCTGTAGTAGCTGGAGATGTTGCCGTAGAAGGGCCAGATCAGGCCAGAGCTGGACGGCGGGCCCGTGACGACTTCGCCGGCGCTGCCGCCTCCGTCACCGGAAGAGCCGTCGTTCGGAACAGCGGTGGGGGCCTCGATCGGTTCGGCGTCATCGGGGATAGGCTCGGCTTCGGGCGGGGCGGCCGGGAGGGGGACGCCGCCGGGCACGTAGACGAGTTGGGCCTCGGTGATGGCATCGGCGCTGCCGATGCCGTTCGAATGGAATTCGACGATCACCTCGACATCGACGTCGTAACGCGACGCGATGTCGCTGAGGGTTTCGCCGTAGCGCACTTCATGGAGGATGCCATCGCCGGCGGGAATGAGGATCGACTGTCCGAGGACCAGGAAGTCGGAGTCCTGGATCTCGGCGTTGTTGGCGATGATGTAGGTGGGGCTGATGCCAAAGCGCTCGCCGATCGAGCCGACGGTGTCGCCTTCCTGCACTTCGTACACCTGGTAGGGCGGGAGGTCCGGCGGCGGCGCGACGGCGGCGGCGCGCACGACGGCGTCTTCAGAGCTGGCTGCGGCGATGGCCGTCGGCGTGGCGTTGAATGCGTTGATCTGCGCGGCGACTTCCTGCTGTTCGGCAGAGATCGGTTGTTCGGCGCGCAGCGTCTTGTTGATCGCGACGGGGCGCAGCACGGAGACGTCGGTCGTCGGGACGCTGGAACTGACGCCGGGCAGGGAGAGACCGGTGACGGGTGACGCGAAGGCGGTGGACCGGCCCGGGAAACCGCCGTTTGTGATCGTCGCGTAGCCTACTGCGAGAGAGATGATCGCAAGCAGCAGGCCGTGGGTGTGTGGCCTGTGCCGGTGTCGCGGTGAGCGGGGAGTTGCGTCCTTCCCCGTCCCGCCGGGCGTGAGTCGCGCTCGCTGATCCAGCAATGAGCGCGGGCGGAGCGTGCCCCTGATGCTCTCGTTCCTCCCGCTTAGACCTGCAGGTTCCTCGCCCCGCGGTCAACATGAAGCCCACATGACTGTGGGCTCCCGGCTGCACGACGCAGCTCAACTGGCGGCTATTCTACCCCACCTGTCAAGGAAGCGGCATCGGGGGAGGTTTACATATCAACTGTATTTCGGCTGAATCCTCCCTGGTTCAGCTTCGAATCCCCCGAATCCCACCGATCCCTCACCCTTATAATGATCACAATGCAGCATCTCCCGGAGCCATACCTTGATTGACCATGCCGAGATCCGGGTCACGGCGGGAGACGGTGGGCACGGCCTCATCAGCTTTCACCGCGAGAAGTTCGTGACGCGGGGCGGCCCGGACGGAGGCGATGGCGGCCGCGGTGGCGACATCATTTTGGTGGCGAGCGAGGCCGTCAACGGGCTGGGCGCGTTCCGCTATCAGCGGCAGTATCGCGCCGAGCGTGGCGGGAACGGTACAAAGAACAAGAAGCACGGGAAGAACGGCGCGGACCTGGAACTGCCGGTGCCTACGGGCACGCAGGTGCGGCAAGAGAATACCGATGCCATCGTCGGAGAGTTGGTGCGTGCAGGTGACAGGCTCGTCGTAGCGCGCGGTGGCAAGGGAGGGCGCGGGAACACGCACTTCGCCACGTCGCGCAACCAGGCGCCGTACATCTCCGAGACGGGACAGCGCGGCGAAGAGGCGATGCTCAGCCTCGAGCTGAAGCTGCTGTCCGACGTCGGGCTGGTGGGGTTGCCGAACGCAGGCAAGTCGACGCTGCTTGCCGCCGTCTCGCGTGCGACGCCGAAGATCGCGGACTATCCGTTTACCACGCTCGAACCCCACCTTGGCGTTGTTGAGGTGGGATTCGATTCGTACGTGATGGCCGATATCCCCGGGCTTATCGAGGGCGCGCACCAGGGCGCCGGCCTCGGGCTTGAGTTCTTACGTCACGTCGAACGCACGCGGCTCCTGGTGCATGTCGTCGATGCGTCACAGCCGGACCCGGAGCATGACATCACGATCATCGACAACGAACTGGGGTCGTATTCGGACGAACTGGCTTCGCGGCGGCAGATCGTGGCGTTCAACAAGATCGATGTGCCGGAGGCCGCGGCGCGGCGCGCCGAACTGGCGGCGATCGCTGAGCGGCTCGGGCGGCCGCATGTCTTCATCTC
This sequence comes from Dehalococcoidia bacterium, assembly GCA_040902535.1. Taxonomy (NCBI): domain Bacteria; kingdom Bacillati; phylum Chloroflexota; class Dehalococcoidia; species Dehalococcoidia bacterium. The sequence continues at coordinate 9,620 of JBBDXD010000021.1, forward strand.
GGCGGCGGCGCGCCAGGGCACGCAGGAATTGGCGAAGCTGGCGTTCGAACTGCTCGAGCGCATCCGCGAGGAGGAGCCGCAGCCTTCGCTCGCAGAGATCGAAGAAGCTGAGGCGACCGTGCTGCGACCGCAGCCGCGCGGCGACCGCTTTCACATCGAGCGGGAGGAAGAAGCGTTTCGCGTGGTGGGCGAGCGGCCGGTCGTACTCGTCGAGATGCTGGCGCTGCAGTCGGACGCGTCGCGCGCGGAGGCGATGCGACGGCTGGGGCGCATGGGCGTCGTTTCGGCGCTCAAGCGGGCAGGCGTGAAGCACGGCGATCCGGTCCGCTTCGGCGATATCGAGCTGCGGTGGGAAGAATGAGGATCGGGGTCCTCGGCGGGACGTTCGATCCGGTCCACATCGCACACCTGGTGATCGCGGAGCACGCGCGCGAGCAGCTTTCGCTCGACGGTGTGCTGTTCATCCCGGCGGGCGAGCCGTGGCGCAAGAGCGAGCGCGAGATTACGCCGGCGAAGCACCGGCTGGCGATGCTGCGCATCGCGATCGCCGGTAACGACGCGTTCGGCGTGTCCGACATCGAACTGCGGCGCAGCGGGCCGACGTACACGGCGGATACGCTCGCGAAGCTGGCGGGCGATCGCCTGGACGATGGATTCTGGTTCATCGTCGGCGCGGACGCACTGGCTGACCTGCCGCAGTGGCACGAACCGGCGCGGATCGTGCAGCACGCACGGCTTGCCGTCGCGCCGCGCGATGTGCAGGACGCGAACATCGTCGCGCAGGGGGTGCCGGAGTTTCGCGACCGCATCGACTTTTTCCGGGCGCCGCGGATGGAGCTGTCATCGACGGACATCCGCGGGCGCGTGGCGGCGGGGCAGAGCATCCGATACCTGGTGCCGGACGGCGTCGCGGCGTATATCGCGCAGCAGCGGCTGTACGCGTAGCAGGCTGCCGCGCCCGTACGGGCGAGTGCTGCGATCAGGGTGATTCCGGCGGTGGTATGAGGTTGCCGTTTTCGACGCGCCAACCCGGCGGCAGCGTGCCGGCGATGAACGATGCACGTGGCACCGGCGGCCAGAAGTACGGCCGCAGCTCCGCATCGCGGCTGTAGGCGAAGCGGCTGCGCTCGGCAAGCGACATGAGGCTCTTTGCGCCGGCGATGCGGTCTTCGCGATAGGCGCGCAGCCAGAAGCGCTGCCAGCGGGCGAAGCGCCCCTCCGGCGGCGCGAGATCCCAAAGCAAAGCGATGGCGCCGGGGCGCAGCACGCGCGCGATCTCGCGAAGCGCGGCCTGAGCGCCGCGCACATCGAGGAAGCGGAGCAGGTCGCCGCAGACCGCCATGTCGAAGGATGCGTCGGAGAACGGCAGCGCGGCGGGATCGGCGAGGAACGCGGTGAGCGGACGCGCGTTGCGCAGGAAGTTGCGGCCGGCGCGGCGAGCGAGCCGCGGCGAAGGCTCGACGCCGGCGGCGGAGTGGCGTTCGAACTTGACCGCGTTGTCGAGCAGCAGCAGCCGGCTGCCGGCGCCGCAACCGACCTCCAGGACGCGATGGTCGCGATGGATGAGCAGTTCTTGGTGCAGGCGAAAGACGGGCGGGTTCGCGAGCATCTGGCCGGGGATCGTCTGCAGGAAGCGGCGCCAGGGTGTGCCGGCGAGTTGTCGTTCGCGGCGCGCGATGTCGTCGGGATTCATTGCCGGGAACGATAGGGGTTGTTGTGGGAAGCGGGAAGCGGGGTGCTGGAGGTCGGAGGGGGACGTATCCGCAGATGAGACAGATGGGGCAGAGTCGGAGGTCGGAGGGGGACATATCCGCAGATGAGACAGATGGGACAGATAGGACGGACGGATGAGGGGGTAGAATGGCGCGCAATGGCGAAGGCGCAGGAGCAGCCCGAACGCATCACGACCGGCGATCCGCTCGAGGGGGATATCGCTGCGGATACGTCACTGCGGCCGCGACGGCTCGCGGAGTACATCAACCAGGAGAAGGTCAAGGACAACATCTCGATCAGCATCGAGGCGGCGCAGAAGCGCGGGGAGCCGCTGGACCACGTGCTGCTGTACGGGCCGCCGGGGCTCGGCAAGACGACGCTGGCGTACATCATCGCGGCGGAGATGCAGGTGAGCATCCGCGTCACGTCGGGGCCGGCGATCGAGCGGATCGGCGACGTGGCGGCGATCCTGACGAGCCTGAAGGCGGGCGATGTGCTGTTCATCGACGAGATCCACCGGCTTTCGCGGGTGGTGGAGGAGTTTCTGTACCCGGCGCTCGAGGAGTCGGCGATCGACTGGGTGACGGGCAAGGGGCCGGGGGCGCGTTCGATCAGGCTCGCGATCAAGCCGTTCACGCTGATCGGCGCGACGACGCGCTACGCGATGATGTCGCCGCCGCTGCGCGATCGGTTCGGCTCGGTGTACCGTCTTGATTTTCACGACGTGGACGCGCTGTCGTTGATCATCCGCCGCTCGGCTTCGATCCTCGGGACGCCGATCGATGATGCGGGGACGCTGGCGCTGGCTCGGCGTGCGCGCGGGACGCCGCGCGTGGCGAACAGGCTGCTGCGCCGCGTGCGTGACTACGCGCAGGTGCGCGCGGACGGCGCGATCACGGAAGGCGTCGCCGCGGAGGCGCTGGGGCGGTTGGAGATCGACGCGCTCGGGCTCGACAACGTCGATTACCGGGTGCTGAGGACGATCATCGAGAAATTCGACGGCGGGCCGGTGGGGCTGGAGACGATCGCGGCCTCGATCGCCGAGGAAGCGGACACGATCATGGACGTGTACGAGCCGTACCTGATGCAGATGGGCTTTCTACAGCGGACGGCGCGCGGGCGGCAGGCGACGCGGCTCGCGTACGAGCACCTGGGGCTGACGCCGAACCAGGCGACGCCCTCACCGCAGAAGACGCTGTTCGATCAGGGCTGACGCTACGTCTGAAGCTGGCCGCGGCGGTCGTAGCGGTGCAGCGAGAGCGGTTGGGCGCGGCTGAGCACGCCTTCGGCGCGCTCCACGCGGTTCGCATCCTGCGAGATGACGCCGAGCAGCACGTGGCGGTTGCTGGTGACGCGGTACGGGGCATCGGCGTTGTCGCTCGCGTCCATGCGGAGCATGGCGCCGACGAACGCGCCGAGCGTGCCACCGACGATGATGCCGAGGATCAACCAGTACCAGAAGGCCAACGGCGTGCCGGGAATAGCGGCTAGCACGGCGCCGACGGTGCCGCCGATGACGGCGCCAACGCCGCCCCAGATAACGCTGTGGCGCAGCCAATCGTTGGTGAGTTGCACATCCGCCTCGTGGATGGATGCGTTGTCGACGTGCGATTCAGCATCGGCGACGGTGGCGCCGAGCAGCGAATACTCCGCGCCGTCGATGCCGGCGAGTTGCAGGGCATCGATCGCTTTCTTCGCGGCGCCCATGTTCTCGTAGGCGGCGATGATGTTGTAATCGGAGAACTTCGCTCCGAATGCTTCGGCCTCGGCGCGCACTGCTTCGCCGCGGCCGGACTCGTCAGGCTCCAGGCGTCGGTTCAGGCTCATGGTGATCCCCTCCGCTCGATCCGATGATGCGGGTAGGACGGTCACGCGGGCATTGCCCCGCCAATCGAGCGGGTTTCGATTCGGGATCAATCGCGGGAAGCGGCGCGGTGTTGCGTGGTACATTTTGGAAGCATGACGACAGCGATGGACGACCTGGCGGCGCTGAAAGGCGCGATCGAGCGCTACTGCATCAGGATCTACCCGGAGCCCGTTGCGTTGAATTCGGGTGGGTGGAGTAACTATTACTCAGACGGCAAGGCGGTGACGCTGCATCCGCGGTACGCGCGGATCATCGGGCAGATGATGGCGCCGATCGTGATCGAGTCGGGGGCGGAGGCGATCGGCGGCCTGGCGACGGGCTGTATTCCGATCGCGAGCGCCGTGGCCAACGCGGCATTGGCGCAGGGGCGCGTGCTGCCGACGTTCTTCGGGCGGCCGGCGCCGAAGGATCACGGGCCGCAGACCAAGGCGGCGATCTCGCAGTCCGCGAGCGAGGACGACGCGCCGCTGGTGCGGCCGGGGCGCCGGGTGGCGATCGTCGAGGATGCGGTGACGCAGGGCGGCGCGGCGATGCAGGCCGTCGACGTGGCGCTCGCCGAGGGCTGCGACGTGGTGCTGGTGCTGACGATGATCGAGCGGCACGAAGGCGGCGGCGCGCGCTTTCACGAGCGCGGCATTCCGTTCAGGCGGCTGTTCTACACGCGCGAAGACGGCAGCCTGCACGTCGACGAGGAACTTGAGCGGCGCTTACGCGCGCCCGAATCTTCGAGCTTCACCCAGGGATAGCGCCCGGTCGCTCAGGATGCCCGCTGATCGGGTGCATCATCGCGCGTGCCGGTGAAGCGGCGCGGGTATTCCTGGCGTTTGCGCTCGATGCGGAGCGGGGCAAGGGGTTTCGCAGCGCGGCCGCAGATAAGGCAGCGTGTTTCGTCGTCGATGCGGTCGTACAGCAGCTTGCCGGAGCAGACGGCGCAACGCATGGGAGTGCCTTTCGCGTGAAGGCGGGTGTGGCCGGCGGCAGTCTACGCAGCGCGTATTAACGCGAAGACAGCACGGGTTAACGAAGTGCGAATCGTGATTGCATGCGTGTGGGGTGGCGGCCTCGTTAGCGTATCGCGCCTGCCGGGTGCCACCGGGCGCTCGGAGTCTGCGCGCCGGTGGCCGTACCCTCAACGGGCTGCGGCGAGGAGAACAGGCGACACCGATGCGATGACACACGATGCGGTTCGGCGGCGAGTACGCAATCAATCAAGACGAAACAATCAAGCCCAGACGTGCGCCACTCGAAAAGTGGAAACTTCAAATCAAAAACAATCAAGCCGCAGTCGCGCTCGTAGCCCGTATCGTACTCCAGCCGTACACTCTGGCTCCGATGTGGCGCGAAGGAGTGATGCATGAAGACGGTGCAATTCCCGGCTGACTTTTCGTGGGGCACGGCGACGGCGTCGTACCAGGTCGAGGGTGCGTGGGACGAAGACGGCAAGGGCGAGTCGATCTGGGACCGCTACAGCCACACCGAAGGCAAGATCATCAACGGCGACACGGGCGACGTCGCGTGCGACCAGTACCACCGCTACAAGGAAGACATCGCGCTGATGAAGGAACTGGGGCTGCGCGGCTACCGGTTTAGCATCGCGTGGCCGCGCGTGTACTCGGGCGGCAAGGGCGCGGTCAACCAGCAGGGGCTGGACTACTACAGCCGGCTGGTCGATGAGTTGCTGGCGAACGACATCATGCCGTTCCCGACGCTGTATCACTGGGACCTGCCGGAGGCGCTGCAGGACGATGGAGGTTGGGCGAACCGCGACATCGTCGAGCACTTCACGACGTACAGCGAGACGGTGGTGAAGGCGCTGGGCGACCGGGTGAAGAGCTGGATGATCTTCAACGAGCCGTGGGTGTTCACGTTTTTGGGCTACCTCTTCGGCGTACACGCGCCGGGGCTGCGTGACACGACGGACGGGCTGCGCTCGACGCACATCGTGAACCTCGCGCAGGCATCGGCGACGCGCGCGATCCGGGCGCTCAACCTGGTGGATGCGGTCGGTACGGCGTACAGCATGTCGTCGACGTATCCGGCGAGCGACAGCGCGGAAGACCGCGCTGCGGCGGAACGCCAGCACGGGTTCAGCAACGACTGGTTTCTGCGTCCGACGATGAAGGGCGAGTACCCGCGCGCGTACGTCGAGCAGGAGCGCGTGCTGGACCGTATGGACATTCGCAGCGGCGACATGGAGTTGGTGAAGGAGCCGCTCGACTTCATCGGCGTGAATTTGTATCAGCGGTCGATCGTCGCGCACAGCGAGAACGACCGGAACATCGGCGCGCGGCAGACGCCGGGGCCGGGGCCGCGCACGGACTTCAACTGGGAAGTGTGGCCGGCGGCGATCTACCAGATGCTGATGCGCGTGCATCGCGACTATGCGGGCGTGCCGATCTACGTGACGGAGAACGGCTGCTCGTACGGCGACCGGCCCGACGCCGCCGGGCGCGTGCGCGATGACCGGCGCATCGAGTTCCTGGACGGCTTCATCGGCCAGGTGGGGCGGGCGATGGCAGAGGGGGCGGACATCCGCGGCTATTACCTGTGGACGCTGATCGACAATTTCGAGTGGGCGATGGGGTACAGCCAGCGCTTCGGGATCATCGATGTCGACCACAAGACGCAGAGGCGGACCGTCAAGGACAGCGGGTACTGGTACCGCGACCTGATCGCACGCGGGGAGATCGCGTACGACGAGACGCTGGTGTAGGTCGCTGGGAGGTCGGAGCAACTGTCTTGCTCACGCAGCCACCCCGAGGTAGGAGGCGTCC